>DASRUB010000100.1:0-16929 GCA_035655635.1 Rhodanobacter sp.
GCGTTCTCCGGCAAGGATCCGTCCAAGGTCGATCGTTCGGCTGCCTATGCCGCGCGCTACGTGGCGAAGAACATCGTGGCCGCCGGCATCGCCGACCGTTGCGAAGTGCAGGTCAGCTACGCGATCGGCGTGGCCCACCCCACTTCGATCTCGGTCACCACCTTCGGCACCGGCAAGATCAGCGACGACAAGATCGAAAAGCTGATCCGCAAGCACTTCGACCTGCGCCCGTACGGCATCCTGCAGATGCTCGACCTGATCCACCCGATGTACCAGCAGACCGCCAGCTACGGCCACTTCGGCCGCACCCCGCAGTCGGTGAAGGACGTCAATGGCAAGTCCTACACCGCGTTCTCGTGGGAACAGACCGACCGCGCCGAAGCGCTGCGCAAGGATGCAAAGCTGTAATAATTGCTGCCGTCCATCCTGAGCGTAGCGCCGCAGGCGCGAAGTCGAAGGACACACGAAAACGGGCCGCCCAGTGCGGCCCGTTTTCGTTGCAATCGGACGGCTTGTTCAGCCCCGAGGCTGGCCGGCGGATTCGAGCCAGTCACGCACGGCAAGTTCCGGCGCAAGCTTGTCGACAGCGGTCAGCCCACGCAGGGCGCGCGTCTTCCAGCCCGGCCCGCGCGACAGCAGCTCGCCCCACGCTTCACGCGCCTCCCAGGCAGACCCTTGCTGGTAATACGCGAACAAGGCCGCGCTCTGGCGTAAATCCTTGTTCGATTTTGCCGCACGGGTCGCCCCGCGCTCGCCCGCCACGATCAGCTTGTGCATGGCGTAACGCAAAGGATGTGGCACGTTGACCACCACCGCGCCGGCGGCACAAAACAGCACCGCCTGCTGCACGTCCTGCAACAGGTACTCCATGAACTTCAATGGCTGCAGCGTGATTCCCAGTTGCGCATGCCGATAGGGTTTGCCACCACGGTGTTGCGGCGTGATGAAATCCAGTTGGAAGTCCGGGTCGCGTGGGCTCAGCCAGGTACCGCCGGCCTTGCCATCCGAACTGCCCAGCGGCAGGAAGCCCATCTTCAGCGAATCGATCGCCGCGGGTGTGTCGATCTCGATATTCGCCGGCAGTGCGATCACCAGCTGCTTGCCGGCATGGGCGAAATCGACATCCTGCGTGCGCGAGGTGTCGCCCCAGCTCAAGCCCAGCATGTTGCCGAACGCCAGGAATGCGTGCGTGCCCACCAGCACCCCGCCCGCACGGAAGAAGCCGTAGTCCGACAGCCGGCGGATCACACGGAAATGCGGCACGAGCACCGGCGCGCAGCCCAGCGCGATGGCCGAGCGCGACAACGGTTCCAGCGCAGTAGTCGGCCGGCCGGCCCCATGCTGCGCGATCAACTCGCGCACCTGCGGCGAATCCGGTCCCACGTAGAACTGCCGCAGGCGACCCGACAATTCGGTGTACTGGAAGTACCAGTAGATGCCGCCCTTCACCGTCTTGCTGGCAAACGAACCGCGCAGGTTGGCCACCGACCGCGCCAGCTCCACCGCCTGCGCCGCATCCAGCAGCTGGGCGTAGGCCGTTTGCGCGGACAGCGAAAGTGACGTGTAGCGGTCCATGGCGGTTATACTAGTTTTTGTATTGGCTTAGTATAACCAGCCCGATAGGTGCGTCAATGCAAGGTTTCCGACAGGGATCGCGAGGCCGTCAGGAAAGTCGATGCCCTTCGGCTTCAGCGCGGGCATTCGGGCCAGGTCTCGCGTCACCTCGATCGCCGAGATGGCATCCCGGCTGTAGATCTGTAGATCGCGCAGTCGGCCTGCCACGCGAACTAGTTGAGGTTGCCCGCATCGAACGGCATGTGGGACGGTGACGGCGGCCTGGCGGACGGCCGGGTGCGGACCGTCAGGATGCCTTGTCGGCAGACTCGCGTTGGGAAGCGACAACCACGGGCTTCTTCGCGCTGTGGCGGGCCAATCGGGTCGCCCGATGCACCGGGTGATGCGCGGCGACATGCCGGCAGGCGCTGCGCTGATGCGCGCTGCATGTGTTACGTGCGACGGCGACGCGCTTGACGTCATGCCGATGAACGGCCCGACGACGGACATGACGGTGCGGTGCGACCGGGATCGTGTCTGCCGCGGCCGTCTCGATCGGCGAGAGCGCGGCAAGAATGCGCGCGGTACGGCTGCCAGGACGGACGCCGGCCGCTTCGGCGACCAGGATCGGTGGCGTCGGACGCTGGTCAAAACCGTTATTCAGCAACTTGGCCATCAGCTTGTCGCGCACCGCTGCGGTGCGGCTGCCCAGGACCACGGCGAACAGGCGATGGCCGTCGCGCACGGCGGTCGACGCGAGGTTGAAACCGGAGGCGTCGGTGAAGCCGGTCTTCAACCCATCCATGCCCGGGTAACGATCCATCAGGTGGTTGTGACCGCGTACGACGCGTCCGCGAAAGGTGAATTCCTGCGTCGCGAAATAAGGCGAGTACTGAGGGAAGTCGCGGTACAGCGCCATCGCCAGCTTCACCAGGTCACGCGCCGTCGAGGTGTTGTCCGGATCAGGCAGGCCGGAGGCGTTGTCGAAGTGCGTCGCGCTCATGCCGAGCAGCGCCGCCTGGGCATTCATCATGTCGGCGAAATGGTGTTCCGAGCCACCGAGGCCCTCGGCCATCACCGTGGCCGCGTCGTTGGCCGATTTGGTCACCATGCCCAGGATGCAGTCCTGCACCGAAATGGTCTGGCCACGGCGCAGGCCGAGCTTGGTGGGTTGCTTGTTCGCCGCCCAACTGGAAACCGGCATCTGCTGGTCGAGTTTCAGCCGGCCGCTCTTCAGCCCCTGGAAGGTCAGGTAGAGCGTCATCATCTTGGTCAGCGAGGCGGGATAGTCGCGCTGATCGGCGTTGACCGCGTCGAGTACCTTGCCGGTGGTGGCATCGACGACGATGGCCGCGTAACCCGCATGAGCCATGCCGGCAAAAGCGGACAGCGCGCACAGCAACGCCGACAGGAGCAAGGCTCGACCGTACAGCAGCATCCGTGCCGGCTTGATGGACTCGATCGCCAACTCAGGTTCCTTGCTCAATGGACAACGCAGCGTCACCCCACGTGGCGGGCACGATAGTGCAAAGTCACGGCAAGATCCATAGATATCACACGAATTGGCTGATCCAACTACATGTTTCTAAAACGTTAAACGGGGCACAAATCGCGCTATCGGGGAGCGGTCGATCCACCACTATTTAGTCGTCTCCCGAGGCGCGCCAGCGCGCCACACCGGACCTGCGAGGCGTGATCGTGATGGCGGATAGCTGCCCACCCGCGGCGTTCCCGGATCGGTCAGCCGCTACAATGGGCCGATGTCCCTGATCCAATTGCAACGCGTCGACTTCAGCATCGGCGGCCCACTCCTGCTCGAACATGTCGATCTGTCGATCGAGGCGAACGAGCGGGTCTGTATCGTCGGTCGCAACGGCGAAGGCAAATCCACCCTGATGAAGCTGATCGCCGGCGAGCTGCATGCCGATGACGGCGAGGTGCGCGTGCAGAGCGGCATCGTGGTGGCGCGGATGGCGCAGGAAGTGCCGCAGGGCACCGCCGGCAGCGTGTTCGACGTGGTCGCCGAAGGGCTGGGCGATCTTGGCCGGCTGCTGGCGCGCTATCACCATTTGATTGCCGAAGGCGATTTCGATGCGCTCGGCGACGTGCAACATCAGATCGAGGCGCAACACGGCTGGGATCTTGACCGCCGCGTGAGCGACGTGCTGACCCAGCTGGAGCTGCCCGGCGACACTGATTTCGCCGCGCTGTCCGGCGGCATGAAACGCCGCGTACTGCTGGCCCAGGCGCTGGTGCGCAAGCCCGACGTGCTGCTGCTGGACGAGCCGACCAACCATCTCGACATCGAGGCGATCGGCTGGCTGGAAACCTTCCTCAAGCAGTTCGCCGGCAGCATCCTGTTCGTCACCCATGACCGCAGCTTCCTGCGTGCGCTGGCCACCCGCATCGTCGAGATCGACCGCGGCGCGTTGACCGACTGGCCTGGCGACTACGACAACTACCTGCGCCGACGCGAAGAACGGTTGCACGCCGAGGCGCAGGCCAACGCGTTGTTCGACAAGAAGCTGGCGCAGGAGGAAGTGTGGATCCGCCAGGGCATCAAGGCGCGGCGCACCCGCAACGAGGGTCGCGTGCGTGCGCTGAAGGCGCTGCGCAACGAGCGCGCCGAGCGACGCAACCTGGGGGGCAACGTAAAGATGACCGCGGCGCATGGCCAGGCGTCCGGCAAGAAGGTGATTGACCTCAGACACGTGCACCAGGCCTACGGCGGGCGTGTGCTGATCGACGACCTCTCCACCACCATCCTGCGCGGCGACCGGATCGGGATCATCGGCCCCAACGGTGCCGGCAAGAGCACGCTGCTGAAGATCATGCTGGGCGAACTGACCCCGCTGCGCGGCACGGCCGAACTGGGCACCGGCATCCAGATCGCCTACTTCGATCAGCACCGGCTACAGCTCAACGACAAGCTCAACGCGCTGGACAACGTGGCCGAGGGCCGCGAGTTCATCGAACTCAACGGCCAGCGCAAGCACATCATCGGTTACCTGCAGGATTTCCTGTTCTCGCCCGACCGCGCGCGCGCGCCGATCACCCGCCTCTCCGGCGGCGAACGCAATCGCCTGTTGCTGGCCAAACTGTTCGCGCAGCCGTCGAATCTATTGGTCATGGATGAACCGACCAACGATCTCGACGTCGAGACGCTGGAGTTGCTGGAAGAACTGTTGACCGACTACCAGGGCACGCTCCTGCTGGTGTCGCATGATCGTGCCTTCCTCGACAATGTGGTCTCCAGCACGCTGGTGCTGGAAGGCGAAGGGCAGATCGGCGAATACGTCGGCGGCTATACGGATTGGTTGCGCCAGCGGCCTGCGCCGCGCGGCACGACCACCGCTACCAAGTCCGCCGCGCTGACTCCCGTCGCACCGGCGGCGTCGAAGCGCAAGCGCAGCTTCAAGGAACAACACGAGCTGGAGCAGTTGCCCAAACGCATTGAGCAACTGGAAGGCGACATCGCCGCACACACCGCCGCGATGAACGAGCCGGCCTTCTTCCAGCAGGACAGCACTGCCATCGTCCAGGCCAACGAGGCATTGGCGACATTGCAGGCCGAGCTGGACGCAGCCTATGCGCGCTGGGCGGAACTGGACGGCTGAGAACGTGGGTCGGGATTCATCCCGACACCCCCGCCATCGGCCACCCCTTGTCGGGCTGAAGCCCGACCCACAGTCACCGTGATCTTTCGGGCGCACCTCGCTCTGTCTCACTCCTCTAAACTCAGCTCTCTTTCCTTCGGACAACTGCCATGTATACGCTTTACTACGCCCCCGGTTCAGCCAACTTGCTGGTGCATCTGGTTCTGCTCGAAATCGGTGCACCACACACGCTGGAGCGGGTCGATCTGGACGCCGGCCAGCAGCGCAGCGCGGCTTACCTGGCGATCAATCCGAACGGCGTGGTGCCGACCCTGGTGATCGATGGCGTGCCGCATGGCGAAGCCGCGGCGCTCGCGATGCTGCTGGTCGAGCGGCACGCAGACGCCACGCTGGCACCTGCGCCCGGCAGCGCGCAGCGCGGCGACTACCTGCAGTGGATGTTCTACCTGGCCAACTCGCTGCAACCGCTGTTCCGCCAATGGTTCTACCCGGGCGACCACCTGCCCGCCGCGGCCGACACCATCAAGGACGCCGCGCGGCTGGGCATCGAGAAATGCTGGTCGCATATCGACGCCCATCTCGCCACGCACGGCCCGTACATGCTGGGCGACCGTTTCAGTGTGGTCGACCTGTACGCGCTGATGCTGATGCGCTGGTCGCGCAACATGCCACGCCCGGTCACGGAATGGGCGCAGCTGGCCGCGCTGGCCACGCGGCTGAAGGCACGCCCGTCGTGGACGCAGGTGTGCGCGGCCGAAGGCCTGATCGAGTGGGCTTGAACGCATGAGCGATGCGCCCGACGCCAGCGCCTGGGCCGTCTACCTGCTCGAATGCACCGACGGCCGCGTCTACACCGGCATCGCGCGCGACCCCGAACAGCGCTACGCGAAACACCTCGCCGGCAAAGGCGCGCGTTTCACCCGCGCCAACCCGCCGCGGCAATTGCTGGGGTGGGTCTGGGTTGCTGACCACGGCAGCGCGTTGCGGCTCGAGATCGACTGGAAACGGTTGCCGCGTGACCAGCGCATCGCAGCGCTGCAAGCACACATCAAACCGTAGGAGCGCACCTGTACGCGATGTCTTTGTGCGACGTGGCCAAAGGCATCGCGCACAGGGTGCTCCTACGCGAAAAACAGGAGCCGGAAGCCGGAGGAAGCGGGGACGAAAAGCTGTAGAGCATCTCCCGCGAGCGGGCTACTGCGCGTGCCGCGGTTCACGCGATGATGTGCCGCACCACGTCGCCGCCGTGCACCGCACTGGTTACCAGGCGCTTGTCGAAGGTCGCCAGCCGACCTCCGTGTTGTGCGGCAAGCGCCAACAGGTACGTATCGGTGACCTGACCGGATGTGAGCAGGCGTTCCCTGTCGATCAGCGGCGAATCGAGCAGGCTGAGGTCGGCGGGCCAGAACATGTGACCGGGCTGACTGCACAATTCGGCGAGCAACTCGGCGGCGATGGCGGTGGAGGCCACGGCATTGCCGTAGCGCGGATGCGACATGATGCGCAGCGCGCCATTCTGGCTGAGGTTGCAACTGGCCCACGACTTGCCCGCCGTGGCAAACCAGGCATGTGCCGCCGCGTGATGGGCGTGGGTCGGATCAAGCAAGGCGAGCAGGACATTGACGTCCAGCAGCCAGGTCGTCTCGCCCGGCTCCGGCCACGACGCGCGGGCCTCGCGCACGCGCGTCGTGGCCTTGCGGCTCATGGCACCCAGGGTGCTTCATCGCGCAATGCGTTGATCTGCTCCAGCGTCATCGGCGTCGCGTCCGGGCGCACAGGCATCAGGCGAATGCCGTTGCGGTATTTCGGTGCAGCGGCTGCCGGCACCAATCCCTTGCGTGCCAACTCCGACACCACTTCACCCAGCGTGCGGTCCTGTTGTTGCGCCAACGCGCGCGCGGCGGCCAGCACGTCCTCATCGAGTTTGAGCGTGGTACGCATGATGGGGCCCTTCTTGTGACCTGTGACATCAAGCATCACACATCACGCATCACCGGTCAAGGCTCGCGGCAAAAAACCTCCACTACCCGCTACCCACTACGTCGCGTAGGAGCCCGCTGGCGGGCGAAGCCTTTGAAGGGGATGGGATTTCCCATAAAGCATCGCCCGCGAACGGGCTCCTACGGCGACAGGGGTAACCACAACGTGGCCAGCGCACCGTTCGCCGCATCGCCGCGTGCGCTCAGGCTGACGCCGCCCTCGTGCGCTTCGGCGATCTGCCGCACCAGGGCGAGGCCAATGCCGGAACCGCCGGGCTTGGTGGTGAAGAACGGCACGAACAGGTTGTCGCTGGCGGGCAGCCCGGGGCCGTCGTCGAGGATCTCGATCAGCGCGCGCTCGCCTTCGCTGCGCCAGCGCATCAGCACCTGGCCGCCTTCGGGCAAACTCGCTTCGACGGCATTGCGCAGCAGGTTGATCAGCGCCTGTTCGAGCTGGTCGGGGTCGGCCTGCACCACCAGCGGCGCGCCCGCTTCGATGCGCACCGGCAGGCGCTGCTCCAGTCGCACCACTTTCTCGACCAGCCCCGCCACATTCACTTCGCGCTTGTGCGGCGGCGGCAGTCGCGCCAGCCGGCTATAACCGGCAAGGAAGCGCGCCAATGCACCGGCGCGCTTGCCAATCACCTCCAGCCCGCTGTGAAAATCCTCGCGCCAATCGGTCGGCATGGGCTCGCGCGCGACCAGGGTTGCCAGGGTCTCGGCCATCGACTGGATCGGCGCCAGCGAGTTGTTGACCTCGTGTCCGAGCACGCGCAGCAGCCGCTGCCAGGCCTGCCGCTCCTCTTCGCGCAGCACGCGCCCGACGTCGTTGATCACCAAGAGGTGGCCGCCCTGGCCGCCACGACGCAGTGGCGCGTGGCGAATCTCGAAACGGCCACTGCGACCGGGAAACACATGGCTGAGCAACTGGCCGGATGGGGCATCGAGCAGCGACTGCACGCCAAGATCCTGCGCGGTGCGGCCAAACAGGCCGTGTCGCTCGGCATGCAGCAGGCGCTGCGCGGCGGGATTGAGCAGGCGCAGCCGATCGTCCTGGTCGAACACCAGCACGGCATTGTCCAGCGCGGCCAAAGTCTTGCCGAGCAGGTAGGAAGATTCTTCGAACTGCAGCCGCTCGCTCTGCAGCCGATCGGCCAGCGCGTTGATGTCGTAGACCACGTCGCCGAGCACGCTGTGCTGCGCGCCGCGCATGCTGTAATCGCCCTCGCGCAATGCTTCGAGCAGGCTGGCCAGGGTATGGATTGGATAGATCAGGCGCCGGTACTGCCACTGCGCCAGCCACCAGGTACACAGCGCCAACGCCGCCAGCAGCACCCACCGCTCGGTACCGGCCGGGCGCCCCCAGCCAAGCACGACCAGCAGGGCGATGATGGCGGGCAACGCCACCAGCAGGCTGCCGCCGAGCACCCGCCGCTCATAGGCAGGCATCCGCGCCGGACGACGTGCTGCAGGCGCTCGCTCAGGCACCGTCATCGGCCGTCTCGTCGCCATCGCGCAAACCATGCTTTTCAAGGCGCCGATATAGCGCCTGGCGAGTAATGCCCAGCGCGTCGGCGGCATGTTGCAGGTTGCCGTCGTGGCGTTCCATCGCCTGTCGCACCAGCCACGCCTCGGCCTCCTCCAGGGTCATCCGGGCAAAGTTGTCGTCGCTCTGGGCTGGCGCACTGAAGGCCAACCCGGCAGCATCGATCTCATCGTGATCGGCCAGCAGAGCTGCACGTTCCATCAGGTGCCCCAGCTCGCGCACGTTACCCGGCCAGGCATAGGCCGAGAGGGCGCGCTCCGCCGAAGGCGCCAGGCGCAAATCAGCGCGGCCGTAACGCTTCGCGCTGCGCGCCAGACTCGCACGTGCCAGCGGCAGGATGTCCTCGCGCCGCTCGCGCAGCGGCGGCAACGTGATTTCCAGCGTGTTGAGCCGGTACAGCAAGTCGCGCCGGAAGCGTCCTTCGGCCACCTCCAGCGAAAGGTCGGCGTTGGTGGCGGAAATGAGCCGCACGTCGGCCTGCTGGGTGCGCGATGAACCAAGCCGCTCGAATTCGCCGTCCTCCAGCACGCGCAGCAATTTCGGTTGCTGCGACGCCGGCACGTTGCCCACCTCGTCCAGGAACAGCGTGCCGCCGTCGGCCAGTTCGAAGCGCCCGATGCGCTCGCTCTTGGCATCGGTGTAGGCGCCGCGCACGTGGCCGAACATTTCCGATTCGAACACCGTTTCGGCGATGCCGCCCATGTTGACCTTGATCAACGGCTGCGTCGCGCGCGTCGACAGATCATGCAGCTGCTGCGCGATCACGCCCTTGCCGGTGCCGTTCTCGCCCAGCACCAGCACGTTCGCATCGCTGCGCGCGATGCGTGCGACCATCGCCATCACCCGCTGCATCGCCGGCGACTCGGCGATGAAATCGGTCGCCTTGCCCTCTTCGCTCAGCAGCGCGTTGGCCGCTTCGAGACGATGCTGCCGGCGCTCGCTGCGCGCCAGCGCGATCTGCGCACGCAGCACGCCGAGCAGGCGCGCGTTGTCCCAGGGCTTCTCGATGAAGTCGGTCGCGCCGCGGCGCATCGCCTCCACCACCAGCGGCACGTTGCCCCAGGCGGTCATCACCACCACCGGCAGTTCGGGCGCGAGCTGGCGCAGATGTTCGAGCAGGTCGAGGCCCTCCTCGCCCGAGGTGGTGTCGCGGCTGTAGTTGCAGTCGATCAGCGCACAGGCGAACTCGCGTTTGCGCGCCGCCTCCAGCGCCGCCGCCGGATCGGCCACGCCCACGCTGGCGATCCCTTCGGACTTCAGCAGCAGGCGCAGCGCCTCGCGCACGTCGGCCTGGTCGTCGGCAAGCAGGATGGTGGGCTTCGATTCGCGCGGCATGCTCATCCATGGATCGTAAAAGACGGTAGGAGCCCGCTCGCGGGCGATGCTGTTGCTCTAATGCACGATGTGGAGATCAAATCAAACGCATCGACCGCGAGCGGGCTCCTACTCGTATCTTAGGGCGACGGCCGGATCGACGCGCAGCGCGCGCAGCAGCGGCACCAGCGCGGCGAGAGCGGACACACCGATCACCAGCAGCAGCACCGGCACGAACACCGCCGGGTCGTGGGCGCGCGAGTGCAGGTTCGGATCGGCCAGCAGTTGCGACCACGGCAACGCCAGCGCGGTGCCGATGGCCAGGCCCAGCCCGAGTTGCCAGAACAGTTGCCGACCGGCATCGCGCAGGATCGCGCCGTTGCCGGCACCAATCGCGCGGCGGATACCGATCTCGCGCGTGCGCTGCGCCACCGAGAACGCGAGCACGCCGTAAAGTCCCGCCGCGGCCAACAGCAACGCGGCCAGACCCAGTGCAGTGAACACCTCGGTCAGCACGGTCAGGCCGATGCGGCCGATCGCCATGTCGTGAAGCTGGCTACGCACCCCGAACGCGGCGACCTGCGGATCGACGTTGCGTACGGCTTCCGTCAATCGCGGCGCGAAGGCGACCGCGTCCGCATGGGTCCGCACCGCCACCCCAACATCATGCAAGTGCGGTTGCCCGACCGCTTGCGCCAGCGGTACCAGCATGCCCGGCCCGGCCTTGGCCAACAGGTTGTCCAGTTGCAGCGGCTCGATCACACCCACCACGGTCAGCGTCTTCGCCCAGGCGTTGCCCGGATACAGGATCAGCTGCTGTCCCAGCGGGTCACGCCCGGGCCACAGCGCGGCCGCGGTCTTCGGATCGATCACCGTCACCGGCAGGCTGCGCGCGGCATCGCGCGCATCGAAGAAGCGACCTGCGGTCAGGCGCACGTCATAGGTGTCGAGGAAATGCGCGCCGACGATACCCATCTGCGCCCGCAACCAACCGTCCATCGGACGCGGTTGCCCCACCGCCGAAATATCCTCGTGGCTGCCCAGTTCGGCACTGGGAATCGTATTGGCGGCCGTGGCGCTGACCACACCCGGTTCCTGCCGCAGGCGCTCAGTCAGTGTGTCGAAAAAATGGATCCGCTGCTCGTCGTTGGTGTACACCGCAGGCGGCAACGCCACCCACGCGGTAAGCACCTGCGCCGCGTGGGTGGCACCGGCGGTCGGCTGCGTCAGCAAACCGTGCAGCGCCCGCACGAACATGCCCGAACCCACCAGCAGCACGATGGTCAGCGCGACCTCAGCCACCACCAACGACTTGGCCACCCGCACAAAGTGGCCACCCGAGCCCTTGCTGCCCTCGCGCAAGGCATCCTGCAGGTCGGTACGCGAGGCCAGCCACGCCGGAACCAGGCCGGCCAGCGCGGTGCTGAACACGCCGGCAAACGCGCCAAAGACAAACACCCAGCCATGGATGCCGAAATGTTCAAAGCTGTGCATCGGCTGGCTGGCGTCGACATACATGGCCGTCAGCCAGCGATTGCCGAAGAACACGATCGGCCATGCCACCAGCAACGCCGCCGCACTCAGCAACAGGCTTTCCGCCAGCGCGCCGAGCATCAGCCGCGCACGGCTGCAACCCAGCGCGCTGCGCAGGGCCAGTTCGCGATGGCGCCGCAAGGTCTGCACCAGTTGCAGATTGGCGACGTTGACGCAGGCCAACAGCAACACCAGCACGCCGGCGCCAAACATCAACCACACCCAGTGGCGCATGTCCTCGGGCACAAAACTCAGCGCCAGCGGTTTCATCGTCACGCGGCGCGCCGTCTGCCCCGCGGGCAAGACGCGCTGCATCCGGGCCGCCCACGCATCCAGCTCCGCCCGCGCCTGGCCCAGGGTCGTCAATGGCGCCAGTCGCGCCACGCCGGCCACCTCGAGATGCGGACTGCTGCCCAGCGACAGCGGCAACCACAACGCACTATCGCGCGGAAACCCGAACTGTGCAGGCAGCACGCCGACCACCGTGGCCCACTCGCCGTTAACGCGTACTGCGCGGCCCACGATCTGCGAATCGGCGTGGAAGCCATGCCGCCACAGCGTTTCGCCGAGCAGTACGACCGGCGTCGCGCCTGGCTTGTCGTCGGCCGCCGTGAACGCGCGCCCCAGCACCGGCTTGACACCGAGCAGGCCGAGCATGGATGCGGTCAACCGGGTACCGGTGTAATGCGTCGCGCCGTCGCCCTGATCCAGATTGACACCCGCGACCGTATACGCACCGGTGTCGTCCACGCTGCGCAACCCCGTGCGCAGTTGCAGGTATTGGCTACTGGCGAAATCGTCGATACCGATGCCGTTGTCAGTCATCCAGCCAATCGCCACCAACCGATCCGCGTGGGGAAACGGCAACGGTGAAATCATCAGCGTGTTGACCAGACTGAACAAAAACAGCACCACGCCCAGCCCCACGCCCAGCACGCCGATCGACAAGGCCGCATACCCCGGCCGCTTCAGCAACCGCCGCCATGCTTCACGAAATTCGCGCACGATCATCGTCACTCTCCGCGCAATGCGCGCATGGGCGGCACACGCGCCGCACGCAGCGCAGGTAGCAGGCAGGCCAGAAGGCCAGCCAGCAGGAACAGACCACCGACCCCTACCAGGACGATGGGATTCAGCACACCGCGTCCACCCATGCTCACCAGGAAGGCACGCAACACATGAGCCAGGGCGACCACTGCAGCAAAGCCGACGACCAGCCCGGCGCCGATTTGCCACAACCCTCCACGCAGAACCAGACGCAGCAGGCGCAGCGGCGAGCAACCCAGCGCCATGCGCACGCCGAACTCATGCTCACGCGCGGCCACGCTGACTGCCATGACCACATATAGGCCCGCTACGGAAAGCAGCAAGCCGAGCGTGGCGAAAATGCCCGCCAGTAGCAGCGTCAGCTGCGCCAGCGAGGTGGTTCCCGCGACGACGTCGCGCAGCGGCCGCAGATCGAAGATGGGCTGGTCCGGCGCCACTTCGGCCACGGCGGCCTTGAGCGCACTACGATAAGCCGATGGATCGCCAGCCACGCGCACGGCGAAACTCAGCTGGCTATAGACGAACGCGAAGTCCACCTGACTCAACGGCTGGAAAATCATGGGTTGCACCGGCGCCAGCGGACCATCCTGACGGACATCACCGACCACCCCGATCACGCGGAGCTGCGGACCCCCGAGATGCACGACGGCGCCCACCGCACGACCATGCAGATAGCTTTGGGCAAACGCCTGGTTGACGACCGCCACCTTGTCGGTGCCGTGCATGTCACCACGGTCGAACACGCGGCCGCGTTGAACATGGATATCGAACGTGTCGAAGAAGTCGGGCGAAATGGCGAGGCAAGGCACGTTCACCGTGTCCTGCGGCGAGAGAAACAAGCTCGTCGTAAAGTAGTTGGCCACCGGCAGCCCCGTGGCCGCCGTCGCGCTACGCACGCCGGGAATGGCCCGCAGACGTTGCAGTACCCGTTCGCTCAAGTCGCGTATTGCCCCGGGATTCGGATACGTCGCCTGCACCGGAGCAAGCTGGAAGGTAGCCACGTGCGCCGGCTCGAATCCCAACGGCACGCGCGCGGCATCATACAGAGTGCGCAGGAACAACCCGGCCAGACTCAGCAGCACCGTGGTCAACACCACCTGCACCACCACCAGGGCGCGTCCCAATCGAAGACCCACGCGCCCCAACCCGCTGCGACCGTCTTCGCGCAGACCATCCATCGCGGCCTCCGCGCGCACCCGGATCATCCCCGCGACCGCGGCGAGCAGGGAACCTCCCACGCCCGCCAGGAAAGCGAGCAGGCAAACTTCTCCACCCAGACCAAAATCGACATCGCCAACCAGGTGCGCGGGTAACGCATGCTGCAACAGCGCCAAGCCGATCCACGCCAGCGCCAAACCCAGGGCCGCACCCAGCACACCGATCAGGAATGCTTCCGCCAGCACCGGCAGTACCTGCCGCAGCATGCCTGCGCCCAGCGCGTGGCGTACCGCACGCGCATGCGCATGCGCGATGGCGCGAAGTTTCATGAGGCTGGACAGGTTGACCAACGCGATCAGCAACACCAATCCGGCAGCCGCCAGAAACAGCAGCAGCACCGGCACCGATTGCGCAGCGTGCGCCATGCCGCGCATGGCTCGCATGCCATGTGCCAGCGGCACCATGCCGTACTGCAGCGTAGCCATATGCCGGCCTTTGTCGCCCATGTCTGCATTCGCATAGAAAGCACGCACGCGACTGTCAAACTCGGCACCGGCCGCATGGACGTCCACACCGGGTGCCAGCCGCGCCACCGCCGTGTAGACGAAGTTGTCGGCGTTGGGATCGGACGGATCATCCGGCAACACCAGCGGCAGGGCCATGGCCACGCCCGTGCCCTGCCAGTCCGCGGTAGCCGCGACCGGTGCGAAGTCCCGTGGCAGCACGCCGACGATGGTGCGCGGCTTGCCCTCCACGTCGATGCGACGCCCCAGCACGTGCGGATCGGCATTGAACTGGCGTACCCAGAAATCCCGGCTGAGCATCACCGCCGCCGGACCGCCACGGGCGTCTTCCTGGGCGGAGAAATTGCGCCCCAGGATCATGCGCACGCCCAACGTGGGTATCAGTCCGCGACTGATCGACATCGCCGAGGCCTGCTGCGCCACGCCATCGGCCAGCACATTGGTCGGCTGTGCATTCTCGAACAGCCCCAGCGAACGGACGCCGGCAAGCTGGCGCAACACAGGCAAAATGCGCACCGAGGCCTGATAGCTGTCCCCACTGCGTCCACCCGCCATGACCAGTCTGGACGCCTGCGGAAACGGCAGCGGTTTGAGCACGACGTTGTCGATCAGCGTGAACACACTCGCCGTGGCACCCACGCCCAGCGCGAGCACGAACACGCCCAGGCACAGAAAACCGGGCTTGCGCAGGCTCGCCCGCCACGCACGCCAGATTTCGCCCAGCCATACGTTCATGCGTTTGCTCCAGCAGCGGATGAAACAACCATGGGCGCGGGCATCGCCCTACTCCCCGCGCAACGCATGCATCGGTTGCACACGACCGGCACGAATCGCCGGCAACAGACACGCCAGCAAACCCGCGGCGGCCAGCACCACACACACGCCAGCGGTTGCCACCGGATCGAACACGCTGCTGCGCCCGAGGAACGCCATCAGCAACGTGGACAACGCACGTGCGATGCCCACCGCGATGCCCACGCCGATCACCAGGCCCAGCACGATCTGGATCAGGCCGCCGCGCAGCACCAGTTGCATCAGCCGCGAGGGCCGCGCGCCCAACGCCGCGCGCACACCGAACTCGCGCTCGCGCGCGGCGACCGCCACCGCCATCACCGCGTACAGGCCGGCGACGGCCAACAGCAACGCCAGCGTGGCGAATACGCCAACCAGCCACAAGCTGAGCCGCACGGTCGCGGTGGTCTGATGCACGATGCTGTGCATGCTGCGCAGATGGGCGATGGGCTGCTCCGGCGCGATCTCCGCCATGGCGTCGCGCACGCCCGCCTGCCAGTCCATCGGGTTGCCATGACCGCGCAGCGCGAAACGCAGGGGTTCGAGATTGCGGAAGAGCACCATGACCGGCTCGGGCAGCTGCGCCAGCGGCACGTAGAACACCGGCTGCAACGGCTGCAGTGGGCCCTTCTGCCATGTGCTGCCCACCACGCCGACGATGCGCGCCGGGTACACCGAATCGTCGGTACGAGGCACGTTGATCACCTTGCCCACCGCGTGACCACCGTAATACGTGTTGGCCAGATCCTGGCTGACGATGGCGACCCGTTCGTTGCCGGCCACGTCGTCACGCGTGAAGTCGCGCCCCTCACGCAAGGGGATGGAGAACAGCTTGAGGAAACCAGGCCCGATACCGTGGTCCTGCGCCACGAACTCCTTGCCGTCCGGCGTATGCGGGTTTGTCTGGAGCTGCCCCAACATGCCATCGCTGGTGGGCAGGTTGGTCGTCACCGCGGCATCGGTCACGCCGGGTATCGCGCGCAGCCGTTGCACCAGCCGCTCTGACAAGTTCTCCACCGAAGCGACATCCGGGTAATCGGCCTTCACCGGTGCCAGCTCGAAAGTGAGGATGTTGTCGCTGGAAAAACCCAGATGCAGTTGCGACGCATCGTAAAGCGCATGCATGAACGTGCCGGCGGTGCACAGCAGGATCACCGCCAGCGCCACCTGCGCCACCACCAGCACGCGCCCCAGCCGGCCGCTGCGTACACCGATGCCGCTGCGTCCGCCTTCGCGCAACTCGTCCACCGTGGTCGTGCTGCGGCTGCGCCACAGCGCCAGCACCGCCGCCAGCAAGGCGCCCGCCAAACCCACCGTGAAAGCCAGCGCCCATGCGCTTGCACCGATATGTACGTGACCGCCCCACAGCCATTCGGCGGGGATGAAGCGCTGTAACAAAGCCAGGCCCGCCAACGCCAGCGCCATGCCCGCCAGCGCGCCGCAACCGCCGATCAGCAGCCCCTCGCCCAGTGCCGGCAACATCAATCGCAGCAGCGGCGCGCCCAGCGCGCTGCGCACCGCGGCGTCATGGTTGCGCGACAAGGCGCGCAGCAGCATCAGGTTGGTCAGGTTGACCAGCGCGATCAGCAGCACCAGCAGTGCGCTGACCAGGAACATCAGCAGTATCGGTCGTGTGTCCTGCTGCAAGGTCGCCGCCAGGTTCCCGGCACCAAAACGCGGCTTCTTCCAATTGCCGCCCATCGCCATGTCACGGTACATCGCGCGCTCACGCGCATCGACCTGCGCCGACACCGCGGCGATGTCGGCACCGGGCGCCAACCGCGCGATCGCGATGGTGCCGTTGTGGTTGTAGTCGTGGCTCGCCACCGGCAGCGCCGTCGGCAGCATCACATCGCCCGACCCCA
>DASRUB010000101.1:0-9299 GCA_035655635.1 Rhodanobacter sp.
GCCGGGGGCTCGGCCGACGTCAGCTGTCCGAGCGTGAAGCCGGCCTGGGCCCAGGCATCCAGGCCGCCGAGCAGCGGACGCACGTTGCGGTAGCCGAGTGCGATCAGCGACTGCGCCGCCTTCGCGGCGGATACCTCGTTGGGGCAACTGCAGTAGATCACCAGTTCCCGATCCAGCGGGATGCCGCGGACGACCTGGTCGACCGTGGACAGGTCAACCAGGAGTGCGCCGGGTATCTGCCTGGAGTCCAGCTGTCGCGCCATCCCGGAGCGCACGTCCACCACCAGCGGCGCGTGCTCGCCAGCCATCGCGCCGTTCAACTCGTCGACCGTGATGCGCGCCATCCGCAGCGTGCGCAACAGCCGCCGGCGCTGCCACCATTTGACCGCGATGTACAGCGCGAGCAGCGCCAGCACCACTTCAAACGCCATGGTGCCCGCATTGGCCAAGGCGGCGAGCAGGGCCTCGATCTGGCTGGCGAACGCCTGCCCCAGCGCCACCGCGATACCCACCCACAGCAGCGAGCCCAGGCCATCCAGCCACAGGAAGACGGGAAGCCGCAAGCCCATGGCGCCCACCAGCGGCGGCGCCACCGTCGACAGGCCGGGGATGAATTTCGCCACCAGCAGGATCTGGCCGCGCCAGCGCTGGAAACGCAGTTCGGACTGCTTCACGCACGAATCCGGCGACAGCGAAATGCGACAGATCGTGCGCATTACGCGGCCACCGTAGCGCCGGCCGGCCCCGTACCAGAGCAGGTCGCCGAGCAGGCAGGCCAGCACCGCCACCACCACCACGCCAGCCAGCGGCAGCTTGCCGTTGGCGGCGAGCGCGCCGGCCACCATCAGGGTCGGCACCGCCGGCACCGGCACACCGACCTGTTCGATCAGCACATTGAGAAACACCAGCAGCAAACCGTACTGGGTGATCAGCAGGATGATGTGATGCGCCATCGCAAAGCCCCGGCGGCGGTTACGTGAACCCAAGCAGAGCCTGCTTGATGGGGGCGCCTGGCCGCGCATTCAAACCCCGATTTGCACACGGGCCCCGCCTTGCACACGAGCTTGACGCTCAGGCGGCGACGGTCGCGTCCGCGGCAATCACCCGTGACCGACCCCACAGCAAAAGCGGCAGCCACAGCAGGGTCAACGCCGCCGCCGCCGCGAATACGCCGTCCAGGCCGACCCGCTGCAGCATCAGGCCACCCAGCACACCACCCACGCCAGCACCGAGGAATTGACAGGTGGCATAGGCGCCCAGCGAGGCGCCCCGCAGGTGTGCCGGCGCCAGCCGCGACACCAGGCTCGGCAGGCTGGCTTCGAGCAGGTTGAACGCGCTGAAGAACACCACCGCCGACAGCCACAACAACACCGGGCCACTACCGGCCGCGCTGAAACCGCATAGCGCCAGGCCCAATCCCAACGCGCAGGTCAGCACCAGCCGCATGCTGCCGGCCACCGAGCTGACCCGGCGCAGCACGCCGCCCATGACCACGGCCGATACCAGCATCACCGGCAGGTAGAGCTCCCACTGGTTGCCCAGCGCGATGCCGGCGTGCCGCTTCAGCATCAGCGGCATGGCGACGAACGCCGCGGTCAGCATCGCATGCATCATGAACACCGACACGTTGAGCACCATCAACTGCGGCTTCACCAGCATCCGCAGCATCGAACCCGGCCGCGCCGCTGCCGGGGCGCGATGATCGGTGGGTCGCGGCACCAGCATCCACAGCAAGCCGATGGCGCCCAGCGCCAGCACGGCGGTCAGGCCGAACAGGCCGGGCAGTCCGCTGATCCTCGCCAGTGGCGCACTCACGATGATCGCCAGCACGAAGGCGAAGCCGATGCTGACGCCAATGATGCCCATCACCTTGCTGCGGTTGTCGTCGCGCGAATGATCGGCGGCCAGCGCCTGGCTGGCACCCGACACCGCGCCCATGCCCTGCAGCACGCGGCCGATGATGATGCCGTGGATGCCGTGGGCGCATGCCGCCACCACGCTGCCGATGACGAACACCAGCAAGCCCAGGGTAATCGTGGTGTGCCGCCCGATCCGGTCCGACAGCAAGCCCACCGGTATCTGCAGTGCAGCCTGGGCAAAGCCGTAGATGCCGATGGCCAGCCCCACCAGCAGCGGCGTGGCGCCCGGCAGGTGCAGCGCATAGGCGCTGAACACCGGCATGATCAGGAACAGGCCGAACATGCGCAGGCCGACCACGCTGGAGAGCGCAAAGGATGTCTTCAATTCACCCTTGCTGAGCTTGCTCACGGCGTCACACCACGCTCTTCGACTGCGGAAGCGCTCGATTATAGGCCCGTTTGGCCGCTGCCCCGGTGCGGCACAACGTCACGAACGTCGACCACCAAGGCCACGCCTGGGAACCTGTTGGACTGGAATGCTGACGATTTGCCGATCCGTATGGCATGCGCCATGACGACACATCGCACCTCACTCCCAATAAGCGGAGCGCCGACGTCTCGCCGGCATGCTTGGCGGGCGGGCGAGGGTATGGATGCCCGAGTTGAGGCAACGCAGGAGCGGTTGCCCGACGCCCGCGCTCCCAGTGACCGGCCAAGCAAAGCCCGACAGGCTGCCCGCGCCCGCGCAACGCCGATGAGCAGCACAGCGCACACGCGCAACCGCCTATAATCGGCGCTCACGTCCCCACGAAGCATGGCATGAGCACGCCCGCCGAATCCCTCAACGGACCCTCAAACGACTTCGCCCAGGTGCGCGACCTCGCCGCCGCCGACATGCGCCGCGTCGATGCGCTGATCCGGCAGCGGCTTTCGTCGGACGTGGTGCTGATCAACCAGATCGCCGACCACATCATCGCCAGCGGCGGCAAGCGGCTGCGCCCGATCCTGCACGTGCTCGCCGCCGGCGCCGCCGGCTATCAAGGCGAACACCATGTGAAGCTCGCCGCGATCATCGAGTTCATCCACACCTCCACCCTGCTGCACGACGACGTGGTCGACGAATCCGACCTGCGCCGTGGCCGCAAGACCGCCAACGCGCTGTGGGGTAATGCGGCCAGCGTGCTGGTCGGCGACTTCCTCTACTCGCGCTCGTTCCAGCTGATGGTGGAACTGGACGACATGCGCATCATGCGCATCCTCGCCGACACCACCAACACCATCGCCGAGGGCGAGGTGCTGCAACTGCTCAACATTGGCAATGCCGACGTCGACGAGGCAGCCTACCTGGCGGTGATCGAGCGCAAGACCGCGGTGCTGTTTGCCGCCGCCACCGAACTGGGCGGCATCCTCGGCGGCCTGCCGGAGACTCAGGTGAACGCGCTGCGTCGCTACGGCATGGAACTGGGCTACGCCTTCCAGATCGCCGATGACCTGCTCGATTACACAGGCGACGCCGGCACGCTGGGCAAGAACATCGGCGACGACCTGGCCGAAGGCAAGCCGACCCTGCCGCTGATCTACGCCCTGGAGACGGCCAGCCCCGAACAGGCGCAATCGCTGCGCCACGCCATCGAACACGGCGGCCTCGATTCGCTGGACCGCATCATCGCCTCGATCCGCGACTCCGGCGCCCTCGAGCGCGCCCGCGAACTCGCCCTGGGCCACGCCTGCGCCGCGCGCGAGGCGCTGACTTCGTTACCTGCGTCCATCTATCGCGATGCGCTGGTCACGCTGGCCGATTATTCGCTGCAGCGTACGTTCTGAGGGTTGCCGCACTTTGGGTGCGACGTATTGATTTGAGACAGCGAGCGATCGCCCTCCTGCGGAGGCCGAGTTACTTTTCTCTTGCGTGGCCAAGAGCAAAGTAACCAAAAGAGAAGGCCACCCCACTTGGCGCTTGCCGGGCTTCCTGCCCGGCAAGTCCGTGAGGGACGGCCGGGCTTTTCGACCGGACTCCTGTCCGGACGAAAAAGGATCGGCCTCCCTGCCGATCCCCCTGCGGGCCTGTCGTCCGTCCCTCACCGCCGCACAGGGGCCCCGGGAGAGCAGCGGGCCATCGTGGCCCGCACTCTTCAGAACAGCCAGATCAAGAGCGTCGTGTTCCGCAGCTACGCAGCCGCTTCTGTTCCCCCGGCTCTGCCGGGGTAGAGGGTTGGGGCGAGGGGGAAGCTCTTGACGTGGATCTTGTGAGAAGTGCGGATCAGGATGATCCGCTGCTTTACCCCGGGGCCCCTGTGCGGCGGTGAGGTGGGGTCGACAGGCCGCGCAGCGGGAATCGGCAGGAAGCCGATTCCTTTTCGCCAGCACATGGATGTGCTGTCGAAAAGCCCGGCCCCGGCTCACGGACTTGCCGGCCAGGGATGGCCGGCAAGCGCCAAGCGGGGTGCTCTTTCTCTTTGGTTACTTTCTCTTTGAGCACACAACTCTTTGAGCACACAAAGAGAAAGTAACTCGCGCGCCGCAGGGGCACGAAAGCTCTGCTCTTCCCACCAACGAGTGCGTCCCCCCGATTGAATCAACCAGGGAAACCCACCGTTCATCCTCGACCGCTGGCAGCCCTGGCGCCAATCGGCCAGACTTCGGCCCATGTTCCGTCTGCGCTCAACTCGCTGGCTGTGGTGCCTCGCGGCAACCCTGTTGCCGCTGTCCGCGGCGCATGCCGCGGCGAATGTGTGGCGCTACGACACCGTCCACAGCCAGATCCTCTTCAGCATCAGCCACAACGGCTACTCGCGTCCGTTCGGCCGGCTGCATATCGCCAAGGGCTGGCTGCGTTTCAACCCAGACGACTGGAGCCATGCCGCCACCGAGCTGGATATCGACCTGCAAAGCCTGGACATGGGCGACGCCGACTGGAACAAGGCCGTGTGCAAGTCTGCGCTGCTCGATTGCGCGCGTCATCGTTATGCGCATTTCGTCAGCACCGGCATCGCGCGCACCGACGACCGGCACGGCGTGCTGCATGGCCAGCTGAGCGTGCGCGGCGTGACCCGCCCGCTGGATCTGTCGTTCACCTTCAACCGCGCCGCCAAGACCATCTACGAGCTGCACAAGGTGGTCGGCTTCTCGGCCACGGCCACGCTCGACCGCGACGATTTCGGCATCACCGCCAATCCCGACTCGATCGGCCAGAGCGTCAGCGTGTGGCTGGAGCTGGAAGCGGTCCGCGACGACCACGCCACCACAACCCCGAAGGAGCAACCATGAGTCTGCGCAGCAACCCACGCCAGTGGGGCTCGGTCAGCAAGTTCTTCCACTGGATCATCGCCCTGGCCATTCTCTGCAACGGTACCTTCGGCCTGCTGATGGACCTGGCCTCCTCGCCCATGCAGAAGCTCAACTGGCTGGCCCTGCACAAGTCGATCGGGCTCACGGTGCTGGCCTTGGTGCTGCTGCGGATGCTGTGGCGCTGGGGCGACGGCAGGCCCTCCGAAGAGCCCGGGCCGCCATGGCAGATGCTGGCGGCACGCGTCGTGCACGGCGTGTTGTATGCGGTCATCCTGGCGATACCGCTGACGGGTTGGTGGTTCAATTCGGTCAGCGGCAAGCCGTTGCAGTGGTTCAAGCTGTTCAACCTGCCTGCGCTGGGGGCGAAGAGCGACGCGCTGCGCCCGGTCGCCCACGGCGTGCACGAATACCTGTTCTGGTTCCTGTTGCTGGTGCTGGTGGCCCATGTCGGTGCCGCACTGAAGCATCACCTCGACAACGACAACGTGCTGCGCCGGATGCTGCCGTTCGGCCGCCTGCGCAAGCCACCGACTGAAGGAGACCGCCCATGAAACGCCTCGCCATTCTGTTTTTGCTGCCCTTCGCCCTGCCCGGCCTGGCCGCTGCCACCGACTACACGGTGCAGAGCGCATCGAGCACGCTTGGTTTCAGCGGCACGTTCCAGGGCGAGACGTTCGACGGTCATTTCGAGCAGTGGAACGCGGCGATCAGCTACGACCCGGCAAGGCTGTCCGCGTCGAAGTTCGACGTGACAGTGCAGCTGGCCAGCGTGAAGACCGGCGATAGCGACCGCGACTCGGCGCTGCCGGGCGAGGCATTCTTCGACGTGGCGAAATCTCCGCAGGCGCACTTTGTCACCACCGGCTTCCGCCAGAACGCCAGCCAGGTGATCGCCGACGGCCAGCTGACCCTGCGCGGCGTGACCAAGCCGGTGAGCCTGCAAGTGAAGTTCGTCCCGCACGGCAGCGGCGCCACGCTGGACGTGACCGGGACGGTGCAACGACTGGACTTCGGCGTGGGCTCGGGCGAGTACGCCGACACCTCGGTGATCGGCGCCGCCGTGAAGATCAAGGCCCACCTGCAACTGGTGGCGAAGTAAGCCGCCGCGATGGGCCGCGACACCCTATGGCGACGCCTGCGCGGCTGGATCACGCCTGATCCAGGCCATGGCGCGGCGCCTCCCTCGCCGCGCGACGGCGCAGGCTCCACCCGGGTCGCCGACAGCCTGCGCAGCCTGCTCGACGATCCGACCATCCCGGCGTCGGTACGCAGCGAACTGGCCGGCGACTTCAGTCGTATCGAAAACATGCTGGCCCGGCTCGAACGCGGCGAACTGCATGTGGCGGTGTTCGGCCGCGTGTCGACCGGCAAATCGGCGCTGGGCAACGCCCTGCTCGGCCGCGAGGCATTCCAGGTCGGCGTCCTGCACGGCACCACCACCGACGCCGAGCAGGCCACGCTCGATGAGGCGCGCCACGATGGCCTGGTCTTGATCGACACGCCCGGCATCAACGAACTCGATGGCGAAGCGCGCGAAAAACTGGCGTTCGAGGTGGCCGAAGTCAGCGATCTGGTGGTGTTCGTCTGCGACGGCGATCTCACCCGCGAGGAGCTCGACGCGCTGAAAACCCTGGCGGCCACCCAGCGCCCGCTGCTGCTGGCGCTCAACAAGGCCGACCGCTACAGCGCCGACGAACTCGCCGACTTGCTCGTGCAGTTGCGCCAGCGCGTGATCGGCCTGGTGCGCGACGAGAACGTGCTTGCGGTGGCTGCGCATCCCGCGCCGCGGCGGCTGGTCGACGTCGATGCACGCGGCCGCGAGCAGGAACGCGAGCAGACCGCCTCGCCGGACGTGGCCGCGCTACGCGAGCGCCTGCTGGCGATCGCCGCCCATGAAGGCAAAAGCCTGTCGGCGATCAACGCCGGTCTGTACGCCGGCCGGCTCACTGACCAGGTCAGCGCGCGCATCGCCGAAACCCGCAAGGCCGTGGCGACGAAACTGATCCACAACTATTGCATCGCCAAGGGCGTGGCGGTGGCGCTCAACCCGATTCCGGTGGCCGACCTGCTCGCCGCCGCCGGGCTCGACGCAGCGATGGTGGTGCAGCTTTCACGCGTCTACGGCCTGCCGCTCACGCGCGCCGAATCCGGCCGGCTGGTCGCGGTCATCTCGGCCCAACTGGCGGCGCTGATGGGGGCGATCTGGGGTATCCAACTGGTCGCCTCGGCGCTGAAAGGCCTCAGCGCAGGCCTGTCCGTGCTGGTCACCGCCGCCGCGCAGGGTGCGCTGGGCTGGTATGCCACCGTGCTGATCGGCCGCGCCGCCGAACGCTATCTGATCGCCGGCAAATCCTGGGGCGAGGCCGGCGCCAAACGCGCCGTCGCCGACGTCGTGGCCAGCCTCGACCGCGACTCGATTTTGCGCGAGGCGCGCGAGGAAATCCTCAAACGGTTGAAGTCCCGCCGCCCGTAATGAGCTCGCTGCACCCGTAGGAGCCCGCTCGCGGGCGATGCTTTTGCTCTTGTTTTTGCTCTTGCGATTCCCGATTCCCGGACGAGAAGCATCGCCCGCGAGCGGGCTCCTACGGTGGCAGGGCGAGGAACGAACGCACCGCGGCCGCATCGAACGGCCAATCCAGTTCACGGCCATCGCGCGCATCGCGCAGCACCGGCAGGCGCGTGCCGTAGCGCTGTTCCAGCTCGTCCGCGTCATCCACCCAAACACTGTCGAGTTCAGGCGCCCGCGCCTCGGCCAGCACCGCGAGTGCGAGATCGCAAAGATGACAGTAGTCGCGCTGGTAAAGAATCAGGTCGGGCATGCGGCTGCGAATGGGTCGGGACGCCGCGTAGAATAGCCGGTCATTCCTCATTGCAGCAGCAGCCATGGCCGTCAGCGTATTCGACCTGTTCAAGATCGGCATCGGGCCGTCGTCCTCCCACACGGTCGGCCCGATGCGCGCCGCGGCGCGCTTTGCCGAGCGTTGGCTCGACGAGAAAGGCGTGCTCGACCGCGTGGCGCGGGTGCAGGCCGAACTGTTCGGCTCACTGGCGCTGACCGGGCGCGGACACGGCACCGACAAGGCCGTGCTGCTCGGCTTCGAGGGCGAGCATCCGGATACCGTCGACCCCGACCACATCCCGCAGACGCTCGAGCGCATCCGCCGCAACAAGCAGCTGCGTGTGTTGGGCAAGCATGAAATCGCGTTCGACGAGAAGCGCGACCTTATCTTCAACAAGCGCCAGAAACTGCCGTTCCACCCGAACGGCATGCGCTTCAGCGCGTATGACGCCGACGGCAACGAACTGGCCACGCGCGACTACTACTCGGTCGGCGGCGGCTTCGTGGTCAACACCGATGAAGCCGCCGAGGACCGCATCGTCGCCGACACCACCGAGCAACCGTATGCGTTCTCCAGCGGCGACCAGATGCTGGCGTTGTGCAAGCAGCACGATCTGACCATCGCCCAGCTGATGATGGCCAACGAGTCAGTATGGCGATCCGAAGCAGAAACCCGCGCCGGCCTGCTGACCATCTGGAAGGCAATGCAGGATTGCGTCAGTCGCGGCCTGCGTTCGCCCGGCGTGCTGCCCGGTGGCCTGAAAGTGACCCGGCGCGCGCCGGCGATGCTGGAAGAGTTGCGCAACCAGCCGGAAGCCGCCCTGCGCGATCCCTTGACCATCCTCGACTGGGTGAATCTCTACGCACTGGCGGTGAACGAGGAGAACGCCGCCGGCGGCCGCGTGGTTACCGCACCCACCAACGGCGCCGCCGGCATCGTGCCCGCGGTCGGTCACTACTACCTGCGCTTCTGCCCGAAAGCCGACGAGAACGGCATCATCGACTACCTGCTCACCGCCGCCGCCATCGGCATCCTGTACAAGGAAAACGCCTCGATTTCCGGCGCTGAAGTCGGCTGCCAGGGCGAAGTCGGCGTGGCCTGCTCGATGGCTGCCGGCGGCCTCACCGCCGCGCTCGGCGGCAACGTGATGCAGGTCGAGAACGCCGCCGAGATCGGCATGGAACACAACCTCGGCCTCACCTGCGACCCGATCGGCGGCCTGGTGCAGATCCCCTGCATCGAACGCAACGCGATGGGCTCGGTCAAGGCCATCAACGCCAGCCGCATGGCCCTGAAAAGCGACGGCAAACAC
>DASRUB010000102.1:0-2160 GCA_035655635.1 Rhodanobacter sp.
ATGCAGCACATGCTCAGATGGCCAAATCACGCTACGGCCGAACCCTCATCCGTCGCTTCGCGCCACCTTCTCACCCGCAAGGGGACTCCCAAGGTCGCCGGCGGGAGAAGGATAAACCCGCTGAACTTCAGCGCTAATCAGTAGAGCACTATTCAGCCTCTCAGGCCGCGCGATCGGCCCGGGTGAGGACGCCCAGCAGGTCGGCCAGTTTGTCGCGCATTTCGCGGCGGTCGACGATCATGTCGATCGCACCATGGTCGAGCAGGAATTCGGAACGCTGGAAGCCTTCCGGCAAGGTCTCGCGCACGGTCTGCTCGATCACCCGCGGACCGGCGAAGCCGATCAGCGCCTTCGGCTCGCCGATGTTGATGTCGCCCAGCATCGCCAGGCTGGCGGACACGCCGCCGGTGGTGGGGTTGGTCAGCACGCTGATGTAGGGCACGCCGGCATCACGCAGGCGCGCCAGCGCGGCCGAGGTCTTGGCCATCTGCATCAGCGAGAACAGCGCTTCCTGCATGCGCGCCCCACCGGTGGCCGAGAAGCACACCAGCGCGCTGTGGTCGGCCAGCGCGCGCTCGGCGGCCCGGGTGAATTTCTCACCCACCACCGAACCCATCGAGCCGCCCATGTAGGCAAACTCGAACGCCACCGCCATCAGCGGCCGGCCCTTGAGCTTGCCGCTCATGGCAACCATCGCATCCTTCTCGCCGAGCTTCTTCTGGGTGGCAATGATGCGATCGCGATACTTCCTGGAGTCGCGGAATTTCAACGGATCGGTAGGTTCCAGACTGGCCCACTGTTCCTGCGTTGATCCGTCGTCGAGCAAGGCTTCCAGGCGCATCCGTGCACTGATGTAGTGATGATGGCCGCACTTCGGGCAGACCATCAGGTTGCGCTCAAGCTCGGGTTTGTACAGCACCGTGCCACAGCCGCCACACTTCTCCCACACGCCCTCGGGCACCGAGCCCTTGCCGCCATTGGCTGGCAACGGGCGAGTGCGCGGACTCATGATTTTCTGCAGCCAGTTCATATCAATCGAACTCCATCCGGGCACGGGAGCCCTCGTATTCGACAACCTTTCAGGATGCCAACCCGCATGGCACCATGCGTTCCCCTCTTCCCGGCGACCGCAGGGAGTCGCCTTGCGGGTGAGAGGGCAAAGGGTGAGGGTTCACGCCGCCAGGGGCTTTCAACCAACAACCGTACATCATTCAAATCAGGACGCATCCAGCGCAGCACGGATCGGATGCAGGAATTCCCGCGCGCGAGCGGCAATATCCGCCGCGTCCGTGGCGCCCGACAACCTTTCGACCAGTGCACTGCCGATCACCACCGCATCGGCAAACCCACCAATCGCCACGGCACTCGCCGCATCGCGGATGCCGAAACCGACTGCCACCGGTGCATTGGCGCGGGCGCGGACCTCGGCAACCCGTGTTGCAATGTCGCTGGTACTCAGTTGCGCTGCTCCGGTGATGCCGGCGAACGATACATAATACAGGAAGCCCTCGGCGGCACCGCACAAAGCGGTCATCCGATCGGGTGCGGTGGTGGGCGCAACGAGCAGGATCTGCTGCAGGCCGGCCTCGCGTAGCGGTTGCAACGCCGCCGACTCTTCCAGCGGGCAATCGACCAGCAACACGCCGTCGACACCGGCCGCCACGGCTTCGCGCGCAAATTTCGCGTAGCCATGGATCTCGACCGGATTCAGGTAGCCCATCAGCACGACCGGGGTGTCCGCATCGATTCGGCGGAACTCGCCGACCCAGTCCAGCACTTCGTTCAGGCCGACGCCCTTCGCGATCGCCCGCTCACTGGCGTGCTGGATCACCGGACCGTCCGCCATCGGGTCGGAAAACGGCACGCCCAGCTCGATCAGGTCGGCCCCGGCATCGACCAGGGCATGCATCAACGCGACCATGTGTGCGGGTGAGGGATCGCCCGCGGTGACGAACGGAATCAGGCCGGTGCGGTTGGCCACCTTGAGCTGAGCGAAGCGGGTATCGATACGTCGGAAGCCGGGATTGGGGATACGGGATTTGGGATTCGGCATGGCTCGCTTACTCGACTGAGAGACGGCTGGCGTTCGACGGTGGGTTGGAAGCGATCGGTTTGCACGGAAACCACGCATATCGAGACGGACCGCTCTTGCCGAATCCC
>DASRUB010000103.1:0-9042 GCA_035655635.1 Rhodanobacter sp.
CCGTCGGCCCAGACCGGCTCCTCGGGCCGGCCGTGGGGCGGCACCTCTTCAGTGCATGGCGTCCTCCATTACTTCGGTAGCACGGTGGGCCGGGTTGCTGCTGAAGGCCATCTCGGGATGCTTGAGCAGTAGCCACACCACGCGCAGGTAGGCGCACGGCGGCACCTTTGTTGCCGCACCGCTGCACCCACCGCTGGATGCGGCGACTGTAGGGGTCGGTGGCGTCGCGGCGGATTTGGCGGATCACCGCGTGCGCGCCTTCGATCAGGGCGCTGCGCAGGTAGGTGTCGCCACGTCGGCTCATGCGGCCCAGGCGGATCGTGTTGCCGCTGCTGTGCTGGCTGGGGGCGATGCCGAAGTAGGCGGCGAACTGGCGGCTGTTGGCAAACCGGTCCGGGTTGAGCGACTTGCAGACCAGGGCGGTGGAGATGATGGGGCCAATCCCGCGGGCTTGGCACAGGTGCCTGGCGGTCGGGTCGGTGCGGCTCAGGACGGCCAGTTCGCCGTCCATGGCCGCGATCCGTTCGCCCAGCCCGCGCCATTCGCCCATCAACTCGGCCACCAAGGCCCGCAGACGGTCCGGGATCGGCAGCGTGGCGTCTTCCAGCGTGGTATCGACCTTGCGCACCAGCGCCGCGGCACCGCGCGCCATGACCACGCCGTGTTCCAGCAGCAGACCGCGCACCTGATTGCTGATCGCGGTCATGCGTCGCCGCCAGCCGCGCCGGGCCCGGTGCAGCGCCTGCATGGCCAACTGCTCCGGGGTCTTGACCGGCACCGGATGCACGCTCGCATCGTGCAGCGCGCGCAGGATCGCGAGCGCATCGTTGGCGTCGTTCTTGTTGCCGCTGCGGTGCGCCGCGGTGTGCTGCGCCGGCAGGATCTTCACCTCGATGCCGCGGGCCTGGATTTCCCGCGCCCACGCCTGTGCGCCGGGCCCGGTCTCGATCGCCACCGTTAGCGGCGGTTCGAGTTTCTCGATGAACTTGTGCATCGCCTGACGCGACTTCAGCCGCTGGCTCAGCACCACCTCACTCCGGGCACTCTCGCCCGCGACCTGAAACACATTTTTGGCCAAATCGATGGTTGCGGCAGTAATCTCGTTCATGACTAGCCCTCGCGTGATCGTGGTGGTACGAATAGCTCACCACCACTGGCACGTCGTTGCCTGAATGCGCGGGGGCGAGTCCATGCGATTACGAGATGCGAACCACCGGCATGGAACTGTCGCGTCGCCGTTCAGGCCAGCGCCTGCTGGTGCACCCCCTTGACTGCACGTCCCGACGGATCGGCCGCGTCGGCGAACGCAGGATCCCAGGCCAGTGCCGCCGGCGATGAGCAGGCGATGGATTTCCCACCGGGCACGGTCGCCGCGCAGGCCTCGCCCGGAAAGTGCTGCTCGAAGATGCGCCGGTAGAAATAGGCTTCCCTGGTCGCCGGGGTGTTGAAGGGGAAGCGAGCTCCCGCCGCCGCGAATTCGCGGTCGCTGACCTGCTGCCCGGCGTGCGCCTTGAGCCCGTCGATCCAGCCGTAACCCACCCCGTCGCTGAACTGCTCCTTCTGGCGCCACAGGATCGCATCCGGCAATGCGCCAGCGAAGGCCTCGCGCAGCACGCTCTTCTCGATTTTTCCATGCCCGGCCATCTTGTGGCTGGCGTCCATGCCCATCGCCATATCGATGAACTCCAGGTCCAGGAACGGTACGCGCGCCTCCACGCCCCACGCCATCATCGCCTTGTTGGCACGCAGGCAGTCGTAGCTGTGCAGTGCGTCGAGCTTGCGCACGGTTTCCTCGTGGAAGGCTTCGGCCGATGGCGCCTTGTGGAAGTACAGATAGCCGCCGAACAGCTCGTCCGCGCCCTCGCCGGAGAGCACCATCTTCACCCCCATCGCCTTGATCCGCCGTGCCAGCAGGTACATTGGCGTGGCCGCGCGGATCGTGGTGACGTCATAGGTCTCGATGTGGCGGATAACCTCGGGCAGCGCGTCCAGCCCTTCCCAGAACGTGTAGACGAAACCGTGATGCACGGTACCCAACGCCTCGGCGGCGATCCGCGCCGCGGCCAGGTCCGGCGAGCCTTCGAGGCCGATGGCGAACGAATGCAGGCGTGGCCACCAGGCCTCGCTGCGGTCGTCATCCTCGACCCGCTCGCGCGCGAACCGCGCGGCACACGCCGCGACCAGCGAGGAATCCAGTCCACCGGACAGCAGCACGCCGTACGGCACGTCGGTCATCAGTTGGCGATGGACCGCCTGCTCAAAGGCCTCGCGCAATGCGGGCGCCGTCACGCCATGCCCCTGTGTCGCCGCGTAGTCGCGCCACGGCCTGGCGTAGTAGGCCTGCAACTTGCCAGCAAGGCTGTCGTACACATGACCAGGGGGAAATGCCGCCACGTCGGCACACAGGCCGACCAGCGCCTTCATCTCCGAGGCCACGCACAACCGCCCCTGTTCGTCGTGCCCCCAGTACAGCGGGCACACACCGATCGGATCGCGTGCAATCAGGTAGCGCCCCATCTCGCCGTCCCACAGTGCGAACGCGAAGATGCCGTTGAGCTGTGGCACGAATTCAGTACCGTGTTCACGATACAACGCGTTGATCACCTCGCAATCCGACCCGGTGGTGAAGTCGTAGTCCAGTCCGGATGCCAGCTCGCGGTGGTTGTAGATTTCGCCGTTCACCGCCAGCGCCAGCGCGCCATCGCGCGAACGCAGCGGCTGCGCGCCGCTGCTCGGGTCGACGATCGCAAGCCGCTCGTGCACCAGGATCACGCCGGCATCGACGAACACGCCGCTCCAGTCCGGCCCGCGATGGCGCTGGCGCTGCGACAGCTCCAGCGCCTGTCGGCGCAAGGCGACCAGGTCATCCCCCGGCTGCAGATCGAATATCCCGAAAATCGAACACATAAGCTTAGGTCCAGAGGTTGGTAGCGGTTTTTATGAAAAGTCTGGCCACGGATGGCCAGTCTTGCTCTTCACGAATGGATTCGCGTGAAACAAACCCAAAACGAAAGAGGCCCGCATTGGGCGGGCCTCTTTCGCGTATTCAATGAAACTTGCTGCTACGCGCGAGCCCGCCAACGGTTGGCGTTATTGTTCGCGCGATTATTGATGTTGCCGGCCAGCAGGAAACCTTGCGCGGAGAGCGCAATGAGGTCCATGGATTTGGCGGCGGCGGAATGCATGGCCCCACTTCACCAGATTGCCGGTGCCATGACAAGCGATTTCGAGCGAGCTGCCCGGACTGGCCAACGGTACTGCGCTTATTGGAAAACGACTAACCGGCGGGCCTGGATGGCCGCCACCGCACCGTGCGGCTCCTCAAGGCCTCTTGATCCAGTCGATGGCCTTGTCCAGATCGGCAGTCGCGAACAGGCCGAACTCCGCGGGGATGGCGAAGCTGAAAGCCGTGGCGGTACCGCGCAGCCAGGGCACGTCCGTGACCAGCGCCATGCGATCCCAGCCGCTGAAATGGCGTGCGCCCATCTTGGCATCGTTCCACATCGCACCCGGATCAAAGCCGGTGAAGTCGTCCGCGGTGACATACAACAGGCGCAGCTTGCGGTTCAACGCAAATGCCGCCTCCACATCCGGCACGACGATGCGTTCGTAGTCGTCGGCAGTGACCTGGCCGTGGGCGCGAAACCCCAGCGTGCCGGCGGGCAATCCTTCGATCTGTGCGATCACGGGTGTTCTCCTTGCATGGCGTTGGCAGCAGCTTGGGACATGCCGCGTGAAAAACGCGGTAGCAGTCTGTCGGGCTTTGGTGGTCGAGTGGAGGATTCGGCTGAGCGAGGCAAGGGCAGGTATACGGAGCGCCAGCGTCTCGCCGGCATGCTCTGGCGGGCGGGACGCCCGCGCTCCCAGTAGCGGATAGTGGACTGCACAGGCGGATTCGCAGACCGGCCAACCAAAAGTTCGGCAGGCTCCTGACGGGCTCAGGCCGGTTCGATATGCCGCAGCAACAGGCGCGGGTTTTCGCGTCCCTGCCAGTCGTTCACCGTAAGCTCGTAAGCCGCCCGCAGCCGCGGTGGTGGTGGTTGGCCGTGGTAGGCGTTGAACATCACCGCATCGTGCAATGTGCCGTCGCGCGGATCACGCAGTTGCAAGCGCAAATGACTGGTACCCATGACCTTCCAGCCGGCGCACTCGAACAGGTTGTCGAACAGCGGCTCGGGAAAGGCCTGGCCCCACGGCCCGGCGTGGCGCAGCTGGCGGGCCAGCTCCAGCGAAGCGGCGCCGGGCTGCAGTTCGCCGTCGGTATACAGCAGCGCCTGCAGTTGCCCGGGGTCGATCAGTTCGACCGCGATCGCGTCGAACGCCGCCGCAAAACGAGGGTAGTCCGCCGCCTTCAGGCTGAGCCCGGCCGCCATCGCATGGCCGCCGAAGCGTTCGATCAAGCCGGGCTGGCGCGTGTCGATCGCCGCCAGCGCATCGCGGATGTGAAAGCCGGCAATCGAGCGCGCGGAACCGCGCAATTGATCGGGCTCGTCTTCGCTGGCGGGCGCAAACGCGATCACCGGGCGATGCAGTCGCTCCTTCAGCTTCGAGGCAACCAGGCCGATCACGCCGGCGTGCCACGAGGGCTCGTACAAGGCCACGCCGGTCGTCTCGATGTGGCACAGGTCCGCAACCATTGCTTCGGCTTCGGCCACCATCGAAGCCTGGATGTCGCGCCGTTCGCGGTTGATCGCATCGAGCCGTTCGGCATGGCGCCGAGCCTGTGCGACATCATCGGTGAGCAGGCATTCCACGCCTAGGCGCATGTCCTCCAGCCGCCCCGCTGCATTCAATCGCGGCCCCACGGCGAAACCCAGGTCGCTGGAGCACAGCGTGGCGAGGCTGCGCTTGCCTGCTTCCACCAGCGCCGTGATGCCGGCGCAGGCGCGGCCGCTGCGAATGCGTTGCAGGCCAGCCTCGACCAGCACCCGGTTGTTGAAATCCAGTGGCACCAGGTCGGCCACGGTACCCAGCGCGACGAGGTCGAGCAGGCTGGACAGATCGGGCGCGGTGCCGGCGAAGGCGCCTTCCTCCCGCAACCTCCCGCGCAAGGCCAGCAACAGATAGAACATCACACCGACGCCGGCCAGGTTTTTCAAGCGTGCGTCCTGCACGCGAGAGTCAAAAAGCGGGCTTCCCTGCCCGCACTTTTCAGTGCTCACATTGGGGTTCACCATCGCATCGCAGTCCGGCAACTGTTCGCCGGGCAGGTGGTGGTCGGTGATGATGACCCGGATGCCGCGTGCCTTCGCGGCGGCGACGCCGGCCACGCTGGCCACGCCGTTGTCCACGGTGACGATCAGCTGCGGTGTCGGTTGCAACGACTCGACCAGCGCCGGACTCAGCCCGTAACCATGCACGAAACGATTCGGTATGGCGTAACTCACCCGGCGTGCGCCGAGCAGGCGCAGGCCGCGCACGGCCACCGCGGTGCCGGTCGCGCCATCGCAGTCGTAGTCGCCGGCAACCACGATGCTCCAGTCCGCGCGAATCGCTTCCAGCAGCAGCGTCACCGCCGTATCGATGCCGCCCAGCGACTGGGGCGAGAGCAGGCGCGCCAGCCGATGTTCCACCCCATCTGCTGCCAGCACGCCCCGAGCCGCATAGACCCGGCGCAAAACCGGATGCACCGAATCCGGCCAGTCGCCCGGCGTTCCGCCGGTTTCGCGGCGGCACAACTGAAGCGTGCTCAAGGTCCGCTTCCGCGCCAGAAGCGCCAGCGATGCCACGGCCGGTACAACCAACGTTCACCACTGCCAAAGTGCACGTGCAAAGGATGGCGCTCGAACAACGGCAGCAACGAGGCCCACCAGGTCGACGCGATCTCGGCGGCCGGCAGATCCTGCAGGTCGACCAGCCAACCCGGAACGGCGCTGGACACCGTTCGCGCGGTGCGCGCCAGCTGCACGACGTCCGCGCGCGCGGCCAGCGCGCGCAGCAGCAAGTCATCACTGACCGCGCCGTCGAGGCTGCCGCGCATCGGTTTCGGCAAGCGCCCACCACCCCACAACCACAAACTGTTTACCGGCGCCAGGCCGCGGGCGCGCCGCTGGGCGTTCAACGGATGCTGGTGCAGCAGGACCTGGATGTCGTTGAGCAGGATGCGCCACTGGCGCCCTTCCGCACCCGGCGGCAAGTGTTGCGACAGATCTTCGCCCATGGCCTGCTCGGGTGGATCGAATTTCGGCAAGGCCAGGTCTGCTGGCAATTGCACGTGCCAGCGATCGGGCGTGGAAACCAGCAACTGCATGCCTGCCTCGGCGAACACCGGCTGCAACGGTTCGGCCAGCGCCCGCGCCTCGGCCATGTCCAACTGCAGTTGGCCACAGGCGAGCAGACGCGCGCCAGTCATGTCCGCCCGCACCCATGCCGGGTCGGCCGACAACCAGCAGGTGTCCGCGGCGTCGCCCACCAGGAACTCGCGGGTAATCGCCGCTGCCGGCAATTGCGCATCGACGCCAGTGAAGAACTCGCCCAGCCCTTCCAGGTAGCCGGTTGCGCCATCGCCCAAACGGTCGGCACGCCGCAAGCGTTCAAGCAGCGGATGGTCAGGATCAAAGGTCTGCCGTGCCGGCAGCCACAGATGCAGCGCTTTGCCCCGCACTGTACTCATGGCCCCGTGCTCATCGGTGTGTACTCATGGCGCGACTTGCGCTTCCAGTTGCTCGACCAGTTGCAGCCATTCGGTTTCCAGGGCCTCTTTCTCATGACGCACTTCGACTTGACGCTGGCTCAGCCGCATCATCTCGCTGGTGGGGCCATTGTAGGTGGCTGGATCGGCCAGTCTTGCCTCGATCTCAGTGAGTTCCGCGTCGATGGCGGCCGTGCGCGTGTCGATGCGCTTCACCCGCTGGCGCGAAGCCTTTTCCTGCTCGCGGCGGGCCGCGGCATCGCGCCGGCGCTCCTCGGGTGACACCTCCGGCACCACCTTGAGCGGTGCGGCGGCCTTGCCCTTGGCCGCCTTCTTGTTGGCGCTGCCGCGACTCTTTAGCCAACGCGCGTAGTCGTCCAGGTCGCCATCGAAGCTCTCCACGATCCCGTCGGCGACCCGCCAGAAGCTGTCGCAGACCATGCCCAGCAAGTGGCGATCGTGCGAGACCAGCACCAGCGCGCCATCGAAGTCGGCCAGCGCATCGGCCAGCGCCTCGCGCATGTCCAGATCCAGATGGTTGGTCGGCTCGTCCAGCAGCAGCAGGTTGGGCTTGTCCCACGCGATCAGGGCCAGCGCCAGGCGTGCGCGCTCGCCGCCGGAGAAGCCGTCCACCGATTCGAAGGCACGGTCGCCGGCGAAGTTCCACGTGCCCAGGAAATCGCGCATGGCCTGGTTGGTTGCGCCCGGCGCCCGGTCCATCAGGTGATCGAGCGGGCTTGCGCCTTCGCGCAGACTCTCCACCGTGTGCTGGGCGAAATAGCCGATCTTCAGGTCCTTGTGTACCTTGCGTTCGCCGCCGAACGGCTCCAGTTCGCCGACCAGGGTTTTCACGAGCGTGGATTTACCCGCACCGTTGGGACCGAGCAGGCCGATTCGCTCCCCGGCTTCAATAGAGAAACGCACGTCCGACAGGACGACAATCGCCTCCTCTCCCCGTCGGGGAGAGGATTGAGGTGAGGGGCTGGTACTTGTGCTCAGTTGCATCGAAGCGCGCTCCGACTCATCTTCACTTCGGCCGTGTCCCCTCACCCCAGCCCTCTCCCCGAGGGGGAGAGGGAGCAATTCGTAGCCGGCAGTGACATCCTCCAGCTGGACCATCGAATCGGGCAATCGCTCCGGTTTGGCGAAATGGAAGCTGAAGGGACGGTCGGCGCGCACCGCCTCGGTGCCGGCCAGCTTCTCCAGCCGCTTCATCCGCGATTGCGCCTGCTTGGCCTTGGTCGCCTTGGCCTTGAAGCGGTCAATGAACGATTGAAGATGGGCGCGCTCGGCCTGCTCGCGCTCGTGCGAGATCTGCTGCTGGCGCAGCTGCTCGGCGCGCAGGCGCTCGAATGCGCTGTAGTTGCCGGCGTAGAGCCTGGCCTTGCCGTCGTTGAGATGCAGGGTATGGGTGATCACGCCATCGAGGAACTCTCGGTCGTGCGAGATGATCAGCAAGGTGCCCTGGTAGCGGCGCAGCCATTCCTCCAGCCACAGCACGGCATCCAGGTCGAGATGGTTGGTCGGTTCGTCCAGCAGCAACAGGTCGGACGGACACATCAGCGCACGCGCCAGGTTCAGGCGTCCGCGCCAGCCACCGGAGAATTCCCGCACGGCGCGCTCATGCGTCTGCGGCGCAAACCCCAGCCCGTGCATCAGGCGACCGGCGCGGGCACGCCCGTCGTAACCGTTCAATTCCTCGATGCGCTGGTGAGCTTTCGCCATCGCCTCCATGTCGCCGCGTTCGCCGGCCTCGGCTTCGGCGCTGATTGCCGCCGCCAGTTCCTCGTCGCCACCCAGCACATAGTCGATCGCCGCGTCGGGCAATGCCGGGGTTTCCTGCGCCACCGAGGCCAGGCGCAACTTGCCGGACATCTCCAGCTCGCCAGCATCGCTGTCCAAGCTCCCCTGCAGCGCGGCGAACAGGCTGGACTTGCCACAACCATTGCGCCCGATCACGCCCAGCCGCCAACCACTCTGAATGACCAGGTCGATGTCGGAAAGCAACAACCGGCTGCCGCGGCGCAACGCAAAATGTCGAAAGGAAATCATGAAAAAAACTATCCGAACCGGGTAAAGGCGCACCCGCAGCCGCCCATGATAACGGTGATGAGGTTATTCTCGCCCTCTCGGTGGTTGAGGGCTGCAGCGGCGGCGAATGCCCAACCCATCGCAATCGAGGCAGCCCGACATGGCGTAACATGACCAAGTCTGCTAAAACCACGCCGCATACTGCCGTGTATGGAGAGGGGAGCCATGGTCAAGTTCACGAATACTTTGCCGATCGTCGCCATGATGATCGCAGCCGGCTTTGCGCTGTCACCGGCGGCTCACGCCGTCCAGTCGAAGCATGGGGACAGCCTGCTGATCCATCGCGTGCAGCAGGAAAAGGCCATGAACCTGCCCCGCCG
>DASRUB010000104.1:0-4732 GCA_035655635.1 Rhodanobacter sp.
CGTACCATCGCCATCGATCACCCGCACGTGGGTGATCGCCAGCAGCGGCTGCGCATGCACCACGTAGGTCTGCACCTGTGGCGACAGTACCGGCATCGCGGCATCGGCCGGCGTCGACAACGTCGCGACCACGCCGGCGCAAGCGATGGCGACAACCCGCGCCGCCCGCGCACCACGGCCACTCGACAAGTAATACATGACAGGTTCCCCAGACAGGATCGACGTGAGTCCCCGCTCACGCCTGATCGGCAGTTTCACACGACTGACCGGGGGATGGGTGGCCCCAAGGGCGCGGCTTGACCCGGCATGGCTTGCCCAATCCATTTAGTCATATATATTGACTATCAACTAAACGGACTGATTGCCTGCCATGCCCCGCGACACACCCTGGTACGAACAAGTCACGACACCCGCCCTGCTCCGCCACGCGCGAACCACCTACGGCGCGGCGATGCGCCAGGCCCTGGCCACGGCGGGTTACGACGACATCCCGAAGAATGGTCTGTATCTCATCGGCGGCATGGCGTTTCAATCGGAGGACATGCCGCTGGGAAATCTGGTCAGGGATCTGCGCGTCACCAAGCAGGCCGCGGGCCAGCTGGTCGACACCCTGGTCACGCGCGGCTACCTGCAACGTGCCGTGGACGAACAGGACCGCCGCAAACTGACCGTGACGCTGACCGATCGCGGCCGCGCCGCCGCGGTCGTGCAGACCGACGCGCGGAAAAGAATCGACGCCGAACTGCTCGCACGCGTCCGCCCGAATGACGTGGACATCACCCGCCGGACGCTTGCCGCCCTGGTCGAGATCGGCCGCCGGCATGAAGTCGACGACAAGGTTTGATCCAACTTGGCGCGACCCGGGAGAAAACCCGCGCGTCGGGATACCCCGAGTTCCTCATCGGAGACGACCACGACCATACCCTTGCCATGGCCCATGGCTGCAGGCCGTCGCCGCCAATCACGCGAGACTTCCGAATGAACGATTACCTCTTCCTGATGCATCGGTTGCCACAAGGCTCGGGCGAATCCCCGGGCGCGTGGCCCAGATATCTCGATCGGCTGCGCCGCACCGGCCACTTCAGCGGCGGCAGCGCCATCGGCGGCGGCCTGAGCGTGTCGCGGTCGGGCGTCGCCCCCGATACGTCATCCCACCTGACCGGCTACATCCGGATCAGCGCCAACTCGATCGATGAAGCATGCAACCTCCTCGAAGGGCATCCGGTGATCGACGCCGGCGGCACGGTCGAGGTGCGCGAACTCCCACGGGATTGATCGGGGTCGGGGGTGTCAGCCCTCGCCATGACAAACCCGACGTCGTCGACGCCGGCTTGAAGCACCACAACGATGTCCCTGATGTTCCGGATGGCCCGCTCGGCCCAATGGGATACTCGCATCGCGAACCCCTGCGGCGCATGCAAGGATCGCTCACGCAGCGGGCGATCAGCGGGTGACAGCGCTTGTCAGATGGCTGATTGCAGCATCCGCCTGCGCGGCCGTTTCGCTGTCGATGGACGGATCCGCGCGCAGCGCACGCCATGCCTGCAAGGCCTGATCGCGCTGGCCTGCCGCCTCGAACAACTGCGCGAGCACGATCCGCATCGGTGGATCGACGAAGGCCAGCTGGGCCAGCGTCGCCGCCTGCTCGGCCGCTGGAACCGCCTTCAGCAGGGCGCTCGTGCGTTCCGGGTCGCGGCCGAAGCCATAGTAGATTTCCTTGAGGCTGTCGCGCGTACCGGAGTCGATCGGTTCCCGTTGGACACGCATGGTATTGACGAGCGCAAGCAGCGCCGCATCTGCCGGCGTTGCATGCTGGTTCCGCAACGCCGCCACCTCCAGGGAGCGCACCCAGGCGCGGACGACCCCGCCACCCGCACGAGCGTCGGTCAGCGCATCGTCGAAATGTCGCATGGCCACCGTGAGGTCGCCGTTTTGCCAGAGGATCCAGTGACCCCAGAACGCATGGGCGTAGGCATTGTGCGGATCCGCCGCCAGCGCGCTGGCATAGTCGACCGAAGGGTCAACCGTGCTGATGCCATCGCGGCTCTTCAGGAACCGCGCCCAGCCGAGGTGGGCCAGCAGATCGGCACGCCGCTGCCCGGCGACCGCAGAGTCTGCAGCGGCGCGCTCGAGCCCCGGCACGACCCGATCGACGATTTCCGAGAACGCATGCCCCGGCCCCGGCCGGCCATCGCGCAGCCATTGCATCGCGACATCCTCCTGCTGGATTTGCAGCGCCCGGCGACGACGCTCGACCGCCCACAGCGAGGATTCCAGCGGACCAGCTTCCTCCGTCAACGCGATCGCCTGTGCCAGGCCAGCCCACGCTTCCGCCGGTTCGTCGCGACCGGACTGGATCTGCGCCACCCGGGCCATCTCGTCGACCTGCGCCATGCGATCCCTGGCATCGTGCACGAGCTTGGCCGCCTGAAACAGCCCAAGCAGCAGCGACACGATCACGCCGATACCGGCGACGCGTTTGACGATCCGTTCGAACGGGGACGGCGGCGGCGCTTCGGCTGCCGTGCTGCGATTGCGCTTCATCTCGAACCTCCCATCGCCAGTGTCGCGCTTTGGGGCGTGCCTGCAAAGCGAAAGATTGACCGCTCATCGGGACGCGCAGATGCTGACCCGATCGTTGAACGGGTATCGGCATCACGCGGCAGGGAGACCGTCCGTTGGAGCGCTGCGCAGGCGGGACTGATCGCGGCAAGCCCGGAATAGGTCAAACTGCAAGTGGCAGGCATCCATCCGAAATCGGGAGGGCATATGCGGCGGACAACAGTGCGGACGGCAGGCGCATTCACCATCAGTTTGTTCATGGCTTGCTGCGCTCACGCACAAACCACCCTGAAAATCTGGCCGGGCGCAGCGCCCGGCTCGGAGCATTGGACCCAGCAAGAACAGGTGGTGCATGGCACTCCCGTCGGCACCGTCGTCCTCGACGTGACCACGCCGACGTTGACGGCTTATTTTCCGGAACCGACCAAGGCCACCGGCACCAGCGTGATCATCGCACCGGGCGGGTATTGCGTCGCGCTGACCATCGGTCTGGAAGGCAACGACGTGGCGCGCTGGCTGCAGCAAAGAGGCATTGCCGCCTTCGTGCTCAAGTACCGCCTCAAGGAAAAGAAACAGCAAGGCATCCCGAAGAATCTGGACATGGACGCCGCCTGCAAATACGGGATCGCCGATGCGATCCAGGCGATCAAGCTGGTTCGGCAACACGCCACCCAGTGGAACATTTCGCCGACCAAGGTCGGCATTCTGGGCTTTTCAGCCGGCGGCATGGTTGCCAGCGGCGCCCTGCTCCAGCCGGACGCCACAGCGCGTCCCAACTTCGCCGCACTGATCTACGGCGTGCCGTTCGGCACGATGCCAGCCATCCCGGCAAAGCTGCCGCCCATCTTCATGGCCTGGGCGCAGGACGACGACGTCGCCCGCGAACCCGTGGTGAAGTTCTACGACACGTTGATGGCAGCGGGCCAGAAACCCGAGGTCCATATCTACAGCGCCGGCGGCCACGGCTTCGGCATGCGCAAACAGGGCACCAGCAGCGACCACTGGATCGATGACTTCGATGATTGGCTGATGGCGCAGGGATGGACGAAACAGCCGGCAGGCAAGATGCAGCGAGGTCGTTGATCAGCACGACCGAGCATCTGATCCGGAGCAGCGGGTTGAGCGCTTCAGACCGGAGCACACGGTTCCTCGAACATCGTCGAAAGCAACAACGCACCGGCAAGAGGTGATGTGGGCGCAACAAGGCCCGAGGGCTCCAGTTTGTCAGCCCACCATGGCGCTGCAGGTCATCCGCCGCTGCCGATGCCGTCCAGTTCGGCCATCACTTCCTCGCCGAGTTGCAACTCCGCCGCCGCCAGGTTCTCGCGCAGATGACCCGGCGACGACGTACCGGGAATCAGCAGGATGTTGGGCGCACGCGCCAGCAGCCACGCCAGCGCAACCTGCATCGGCGTGACGCCGAGACGCGCCGCCACGTCGGAGAGCGTTTGCGATTGCAACGGAGTGAAACCACCGAGCGGAAAAAACGGCACGTAGGCGATGCCTTGCGCGCCGAGTGCATCGACGAAGACATCGTCGTCGCGATGCGCCAGGTTGAACTGGTTCTGCACGCAGGCAACCGGTGCGATGCGCTGCGCTTCGGCGACTTGGTTGGCAGTGACGTTGCTGACACCCAGATGGCGGATCAGGCCCTGTTGCTGCAGTTCGGCGAGTGCGCTGAACTGCGGCTCGATGCTGCCTTCACTCGGCGCATGCACATCGCCCATGATGCGCAGGTTGACCACCTCCAGCACGTCGAGCCCGAGGTTGCGCAGGTTGTCGTGCACCGCCTGCTCCAGTTCGGCGGGGCTCTGCGCCGGACGCCAGGAGGCGTCGTCGCCACGCAGTGCGCCGACCTTGGTCACCAGCACCAGGTCATCGGCATACGGATGCAGCGCCTCGCGGATGATCCGATTGGTGACGTGCGGCCCGTAGAAATCGCTGGTGTCGATGTGATCGACGCCCGCTGCAACGGCCTCGCGCAGCACGGCGCGGGCGGCCTCCCGGTCGCGCGGCGGGCCGAATACGCCCGGCCCCGCCAATTGCATGGCGCCATAGCCCATCCGATTGACGGTATGGGTGCCAAGGGCGAAGCGCCCGGCCTGATCGATCTGCGACATTTGTTGCTCCTTAAAATTGCCGCCCACAGATGAGCCTTGCGTGCGCCGTC
>DASRUB010000105.1:0-3985 GCA_035655635.1 Rhodanobacter sp.
CCCCGTTGACGCCTGCCGATGCCACCCGCTTTCCTGATCCGCCCGATCACACCCGCCGACAACCCGGTGATGGCCGCGATCATCCGCGCGGTGATGCCCGAATTCGGTGCCGACGGTCCCGGCTTCGCGATCCACGATGCCGAAGTGGACACGATGTACGAGGCCTACGCGCAACCGCGCAGCAGCTACTTCGTGGTCGAACGCGATGGCATGGTGGTGGGCGGCGGTGGCGTCGCCCCATTGCAAAATGCCGAGCCGGCTGTGTGCGAGTTGCGCAAGATGTATTTCCTGCCCGCCGCACGCGGCATCGGCGCGGGCAGCACGATGATGCAGCGCTGCCTCGACGCGGCGCGCGGGCACGGATTCCGGCGCTGCTACCTGGAGACCCTGACCGGCATGGACGCAGCCCAGGCACTCTACAAGCGCAGCGGCTTCACCGCCTTGTGCGCACCGATGGGCGGCACCGGGCATTTCAGTTGCGACCGGTTCTTCATCCGCGACCTGTGAGGTGATGTCATGGCGAACCACGATCCTCGTATCGATGCCTATATCGAAAAGTCCGCCGGGTTCGCGCAACCGATCCTGCGGCAGCTGCGTGCGCTGGTGCACAAGGTCTGTCCCGACGTCGAGGAAGGCATCAAGTGGAGCATGCCGTTCTTCAGCTATCACGGCGGCACGCTGTGCATGATGGCGGCGTTCAAGCAGCATTGCAGCTTCCGCTTCTGGCTGTACAAGGAAGTCCTCGGCGACAGCGCCGGCGAGGACGGCCTGGGTCAGGACGGCCTGGGTCAGGACGGCATGGGCCAGTTCGGCAAGCTCACCTCGCTGCGCGACCTTCCCTCGGACAGGCAGCTGACCACGTATATCCGCAAGGCGATGGCACTCAACGAAGCTGGCGTGAAGCTGTCGCGACCCAAAGCGACGGTCCGGCCCGCGCCCACCCTGCCCGACGATCTCGCCGCTCTGCTCGCGCAGAAAAAGCATGCTGCTGCGCGCAAGACCTGGGCGGACTTCGGTCCCGGCGCGCAGCGTGAATACGTAGACTGGATCGGCGAGGCGAAGACCGAAGCCACCCGCCAGAAGCGTCTTGCCACCACCCTGGAGTGGCTCGCCGAAGGCAAACCGCGGAACTGGAAATACCGGAAATGTTGAGGACAAGCGTCCGATGATCCGCATCGCCTGCGACCAGGACGCCGCCGCCATCCACGCGATCTACGCCCCGTCCGTCAGCCGCGGCACCGCCACCTTCGAGACGGTGCTCCCGGGGGTGGATGCGATGCGCGAACGCATCCGTCAGCGCCTGCAGCAGTACCCGTGGCTGGTCTGGGAGGAAGCCGGCGAAGTGCTGGCCTATGCCTACGCCGGCCGCTTCCGCGAACGCGCCGCCTATGACTGGATCGCGGAAACCTCGATCTATGTGCATGACGACGCACGGCGCCGCGGCATCGCGCGGCGGCTGTATGGCACGCTGCTGGAGGTGATGCGCATGCAAGGCCTGACGCAGGCGGTGGGCGTGATCACCCTGCCCGGCACCGTAAGTGTGGCCTTGCACGAAACGATGGGCTTCAGCGCGGCCGGCGTCTGGCGCCAGTGCGGCTACAAGCTGGGCCAGTGGTGGGACGTTGGCGTATGGCAGAAGGAACTGCAACGCCCGCCGACTGCGCCCGAGACCATCACACCGTTTGCTTCGCTGGCGACGCGGTCATCGCTGCAAAGCGCGTTGGCACGAGCTGACCCGCCGGGCTGACATGGGGCGGCGGCACGCAAGCCAGCACCTGATTAGCACTGAAGTTCAGCCATGCAAAGCCCCTCTTCCCTCGGGAGAGGGGTTGGGGTGAGGGTTCGGGACGAAGCGCATATAGCACCCGCTCAGGTGGCTAAATCACGCTACGCCCGAACCCTCATCCGTCGCTTCGCGCCACCTTCTCCCGGCGGGAGAAGGATAAACCTGCTGAACTTCGGCGCTAATCAGGAGCCAGCAACGGGCCTGCCTGCTGCCACCGCATGTCCGGCTCACGACACTCAGTGCCCGTTGGCGATCGCGTTGGCGATGATGCTGGTGATGATGCCCGTGGTGATCGCCACCAGCAGGAAATCACCGTTGTCACTGCGCACCCAGTGATAGCCACGGGGCGGCTGACGCAGGTGGCGCGCACGCCAATCTGTCACCACATAGCGGCCGCCGCGATATTGTTCCGGCATATGACCGCCTCGCTTGTACCAGCCCTCCTGATGGCCCCGATTGTGCTCCACATAGCCTCTGTCGTTTCGGTGATCGTTGTTGTTCCGATGATCGTTGTTGTTTCGGTGATCGTTTTGACTGCTGTGGTCGTGATCATCCTGCTGATACGGCGATCCAACCGCCATGGCGGCACCTGAGATCAACAACGCACCAAAAGCCATCATCACCAGTTGCTTTTTCATCGCGTACTCCTCAAGGAAATGGATGGGAACTCCGAACCACATGGCACTGCTACACAGAGTGGAAGCGCCGACAGGTGGACGTTGGGGACATCATCCTCCCCAGCTGTGTGCATGGCCCATGAATTTGCGATGAGCTGTTCATTCCTTGTCCAGATCCGCGTGCAATCACAATGGGAAACACCGCATAAATCTGCCCGAGGTCATGCGCGCTCCCGGCGAAAATCATGCCCCCTGTCACAACGGTTTTTGTGTTCAGCCTGTATCAGGGGACGCCGGTCAGCTACCATTACGGCCCTTCGTCGTTGCTCCAGGGACAACCCATGCAACTCGCTCAGGTCAAGGCAATCATCACCGGCGGGGCCTCCGGTCTCGGCCACGCGGTGGCGCAGCACTTCGTCGCACACGGCGGCCAGGTCGCGTTGTTCGACGTCAACGACGAAAAAGGCCACGCCGCCGCGCAGGAACTGGGCAGTGCCGCGCGCTTCCTGCGCACCGACGTCACCTCCGAGGATGGCGTGGCCACCAACGTGGCCGCCGCGCATCACGCGATGGGCGGCCTCAACGTGGTGATCAACTGCGCCGGCATCCTCGGCGCGGGTCGCGTGCTGGGCAAGCAAGGCCCGATGCCGCTGGCCACGTTCTCCGGCACCGTGATGGTGAATCTGGTCGGCAGTTTCAACGTGGCCAAGGCCGGCGCTGCGCTGATGCAGGACAACCAGGCCGGTGAGGATGGCGAGCGCGGCGTGATCATCCACACCGCCAGCGTGGCCGCCTACGAAGGCCAGATCGGCCAGGCCGCGTACGCCGCTTCCAAGGGCGGCGTGGTCGGCATGACTCTGCCGATGGCGCGCGAACTGGCCCGTTTCGGCATCCGCGTAGCGACCATCGCGCCGGGTATTTTCTGGACCCCGATGGTCGATGGCATGCCCGAGTCCGTGCAGCAGTCGCTGTCCGCCTCGATCCCGTTCCCGTCGCGGCTGGGCCAGCCCAACGAATATGCCGACACCGTCGCCTTCATCCTCGGCAACCGCTATATCAACGGCGAGACGATCCGTCTGGATGGCGCGGTGCGGTTGGCGGCGAAGTAGCCCGGGATTGGGGAGACGGGATTCGGGATTCGAAAAAGCCCGCATCCCGCGCTCCCGGCCCTTCCCGAATCCCGAATCCCCAAGCTCGAATCCCGGCAAAAAATGAAAGCTTCCGACACCAAGAAAGGCAACGTGGTCGAACACGACGGCACCGTGTATCAGGTGCGCGACATCGAGCGCAGTTCACCCAGCGCGCGTGGCGGCAATGTCACGTTCCGCTTCACCCTGTATTCGATCCCGGGCGGGCGCAAGTACGACTTGAGCCTGCGCGCCGAAGACGAATTGCGCGAAATGGATCTGGTGCGCCGTGCGGCGAACTTCTCCTACATGGACGGTGACACCTTCGTCTTCATGGATGCGGAGGATTACACCCAGTACCTGTTGTCACCGGAACTGGTCGGCGACAACGCCGGTTACATCGTGGAAGGCACCGAGGGCTACTACGTGCAGCTGATCGACGATGCGCCGGTCGG
>DASRUB010000106.1:0-18737 GCA_035655635.1 Rhodanobacter sp.
CTCTGGATTTCGTAGCCCGCCATGAACGGGCCAGACCACTGGAAGTGCTTGCGCCCGTGGTCCGCCGTTGCAAGAAACAATCCCTTGCGCGTGCCGATCAGCAACTTCAGGTTACGCGGCATATCGCACCTCAACGCTTGCTACCGCCACCCATCCGACGGATGTCGTGACCCAGTACCGACAGGAGTCTCGCCAGCTAGCCCTGCGCCTCATCTTGCGACGGGTCTGCGACGAAACGGATCTCGCCCCTGGTTTCGTTGATGGTGCCGAACTTCTCCAGCTCCACCGTCGCGTGGACCGAGAGCGCTTCGACGTCTTTCAATTCCCCCGAAGCCATCGCCTCACGAACGCGCTTCTCGATTTCCTGCTGGGAGGTCACCCCGACGATCTTCAGGAACTTGCGGATGCTGCGGTTGAATGCCTCTTCGTCCATAGCCCATCTCCAGGTTGCCACGCTTGGCGGGAATGCCAGGCGGTTCACTCACCAAATGCACTCACTCATCGACGTCACGATAGCCGTGCTCATGCTTCTCACCGTGCACGATCCCGAGCGCATGGATGATTCCGGGCAGCAATGCATCCAGATACTCCTCCACGCCATGCACGCTACCCGGGAGGGTAATGACCAAGGTCTGCCCAATCGTTCCAGCGATCGCGCGCGACAACATCGCAAACGGTGTCCGCCGCTGTCCGAAGGCACGCGCGGTTTCGACTATGCCCGGCAACTTTCGCTCCAGCATATCGTCAATGGCATCCACCGTAGTGTCGCGTGGCGAGATTCCGGTTCCGCCTACGGTCAACACCAGATTGGCGCTCTTGCACTGCTCCTGCATGACTTGCCGAAGCAGGGTTGGCTCATCCGGCAACAGGATAGGCCCGGTGACATCGAATCCCGCGGCAATCAGCCGTTCGCACGCGCGCGCACCGGACACGTCCTGGTGCGTGCCGGCGGAAACCGAATCCGACAGCAGGACGACAGTCGCCTTGCGCGGGTGTTTCAGGTGGCGGAGGTATTGCGATTTGCCGCCGGTCTTCTTGATGAGCTTTATGTCCCCGATCACGATGTCGGTGCCCGCATGCGGCTTGAGCATGTCGTACAACGTTATGGCAGCCACACTGGCTGCCGTAATCGCCTCCATCTCGGCGCCGGTGGCAGCGATCGCGCGCACCTGCGCAATGACCGTGACCTTGGTTTCCGCGAATTCGTAGTCGATGGTCACCACTGACATGGCTATCTGGTGACAGAGCGGTATCAGCTCCCAAGTGCGTTTGGCCGCCATCGTGCCGGCGAACCGCGCGGCCTCAAGCGCATCGCCTTTGTCGGTCAAGCGCTTCTTGAGCAGTTCGATGTATTGCGGTGCGGACTCGAGCACCGCCTGAGCCGTCGCACTACGCAATGTCTCCGGCTTCGATGTGATGTCTTTCATTCAGGCTGCATCCCTTGACGTAACTATGCGTGCCATCGGTGTACTCCTCGAGCTTCCAGACCGGTACGCGGTGCTTCACTTCCTCGATCGCGTAGCGACCACCCACAAACGCCTCCGGGCGATGTACCGAGCTCACCACGATGAGGACGCTGCTGTCCCCGATCTCGAGTTGTCCAACGCGATGCACGATGATGCACTTGATGACATCGAACTTCGCGTAGACCTCTTGTTCGATGTCGGCAAGGACCTTTTCCGCGAGCGGTGCGTAAGCGGTGTAGGTAATGCTCTGCACCAAGCGCCCTTCATTATGGTTGCGCACGATTCCACTGAACATGACCACGGCGCCGGCACGCGGGTCCGCCGCCGCACGTAACGCCCGGTCGACCGAAATTTCGGCAGTGACAAGTCGCATCGCGCCCTAGCCTCCACTTACCGGAGGCAGCAGGGCGAGAGTCGCCCCGTCGTGTAACACCGAATCATCGGCGCACAACTCGGCATCGCGCGCACAGGCGATGTAGCGGCGATGCTGACTCAGACCAGGATGCCGTGCAACGAGCTGCGCGAGGACCTGGGCAACCGTTGCTTCTCCTCGATCGTCGAATGCCACCTCTTCGGCGTGGCAACCGCAGACTTCCCTCAATATGCCGTAATATTCGACCTTGATCTTCATCACCTGCTGCTGCGCTTGGGTCATGATATTCCGCCGATCGATCCTGGTTGCCGCTTTGAGCGCGGTGCACGAGTGCAGTGTATCGGGACCATCGCCTCAACCACCGATCTGCCACATTTCCGGCCGCACGGACATGGTGTCGCCGGCCTTGGCGCGGAGCTCCGAATAGCGGTCCGATCTTCCGTTCCATAGCTTGGCGACGCGATCCTTGATCTCGGCGTCGCTGATGCCAGTCCGCAAGGCGGAACGCAAATCGTGGCCAATCGGCGCGAAGAGACAGGTATAGAACTTGCCGTCCGCGGTCAGGCGCAGGCGCGTGCAGGCACCGCAGAACGGCTGGGTGACCGACGCGATGATGCCGATGTCGCCGCCGCCGTCGCGATAGCGATAGCGCTGTGCCACTTCGCCCGGATAACGTTTCGGCAAGGGCTCCAGCGGCCATTTGCTGTCGATCAGCCGCCGGATCTCGTCCGCCGTGACTACGTCCTTCAACAACCAGCCGTTGGTCGTACCCACGTCCATGAACTCGATGAAGCGCAAGATATGCGAGGTGCCACGAAAATGTTCTGCCATGGGCAGGATCGATTTTTCATTGACTCCACGCTGCACGACCATATTGATCTTGACCGGATCCAGCCCTGCGGCCGTGGCCGCATCGATGGCGGCCAATATCCGCTCCGGCTTGACCTTGCCCCCGCTCATGTGTTGAAAAACGTCCGCTTCCAGCGCATCCAGGCTCACCGTGATGCGGCGCAGCCCGGCCGCCTTGAGCGCGCACGCCTTTTTTTCGTCAAGCAGCACACCGTTGGTCGTGACCGCAATGTCGATCGCGCCCAATTCGGAAATCTGTGCAACCAGATCCTCAAGGTTGCGGCGCACCAAAGGCTCGCCACCGGTAAGCCGCACCTTTTCCACTCCAAGGTCGACGAGACAGCGGGTGACTCGCGTAATCTCGTCAAACGTCAGCAATTGCGCCGACGGCATGAATTTGTATGACGCGCCGAACAACTCCTTGGGCATGCAGTAGCGACAGCGCAGGTTGCAGCGATCGGTGACCGAGATCCGGAGATCGTGCAAGGCCCTTCCGAGTTTGTCGGTAACTGCACCCTGCTGGTCGCCGGACGCTTGTGACAGTTGCATGCGTGCCATCCTGCCCATCTTGTATGCCTCGGACTCTCGATCTTGCTTTGCGGCTGATGAGTTCAAGCTGGCGAACTCAAAACCAACCTTCGACGTACCGCCGGAACTGAACGCATGCACCTCGCGGTGGACACGTAGATGACCGTCCACGACGCCGTCGGTCGCGCTGGCGGCCAATCCCGTTGTGCGTACTGTCATGAGTGTACGCTGGCACGCTGACCGTTGCGAAATCAGTGGTGCGCCAGAACATCCCCGCTTGCATCCACGCGGCATGGCCACGCATGTTGACCACCGGATGGTCTTCGACAATGTTCCACTCACGACTTGACAACTGCCGTAATCTGAGCGACTTCAACCCACCGCAGCGGCACCACCCGCCCGATCACGCGCGGCCGCCTATCCACGCATAGTCTCACCTGCATTGCACATGATCATGCCCAATCCCAAGCGCCAGCCTGCAGTCACTCTGCCACTCGCGTTGCTCGCCAGCCTGTTCCTGGCCTCGATCGTCATTCCCTTGGCGGTCATGTCGATTCGCGCGTTGTCTTCACCCGAAGAGCTGAAAGAGGCGATCCTCAACGCCACGATACGCAATGCCATCATCCTCAGCTTCGAGGCCGGAGCGATCACCGCCGCGTTATCGGGAATATTCGGCATCCCCCTGGCTTGGCTGCTTTCGCGCTTCCGCTTTCCGGGCCGCAGTCTGGTCCAGGCGGTCGTGGATTTGCCACTGACCGTCCCACACGTTGTAGCTGGCATCGCGGTGTTGTTCGTCTATGGAAGGCAGGGGCTGCTGGGCGAACCGCTGCAACAGATATTCGGCTTGAGATTCTGGGGGTCACTCCCCGGCATTGTCGTGGCGATGCTGTTCGTCAGCGCCCCCTACACGGTCAGCGCCGCACGCATCGCCTTCGACGGGGTCGACCGACGCTTCGAAAAGGTAGCGCGCAGCCTCGGGGCGGGTCCATGGAGCACCCTGTGGCGCGTCGTCCTGCCGATAAGCTGGCGCGGCCTGTTGAGCGCTGTCACTCTGAGCTACGCGCGCGCCGTCAGCGAATTCGGATCTGTCGTGATCATTGCCTACTACCCGATGACCGCTCCTGTCAAAATCTACGACTTGTTTTTGCGTTTCGGCCTTCCGCAGGCGATCGCTGTTTCCTTCCTGGTGCTGGTTTTGTCGATGGCTGTGTTTTTCATCCTCAACCTCATCTCGCGCAAGCCCCGCTCACTCACATGACACTACGCGTCGAGCAACTTCAATCGGGGCGCAGCGGGTTTTCATTGGGTCCGGTCACCATCACAGTGGAAAGCGGAACCTGCCTCGCGCTGATGGGAGCAAATGGCGCCGGGAAAACCACGTTCCTGGAAACGCTGGTTGGATTTGTCCAGTGCACCTCGGGCAGCGTGTCACTGGATGGGCGCGACATCACCCATGAAGTGCCCGAGCGCCGGCGAATCGCCTACGTGCCGCAGGATCTGGCCCTGTTTCCGCACCTCGACGTAACCCGGAACATCGCCTTTGCAGTCAAGCGCGGAGGCCGACGCCAGCTCGAGGGACGAATTGATCCGCTCATCAAGGAATTCGGTCTTGAATCCGTCAGCCGGCATTACCCCCATCAGCTGAGCAGCGGCCAGGCGCAACGAGTCGCGTTTGCGCGGGCGCTGGCCATGGAACCTGCTGTGCTCTTGCTGGACGAACCCACGGCAAATCTCGATCTGGCCGGACAACGCAGCATCCACGCCAGCCTGCGGCGATCATTGCTGGAACGCGGCCTGGTCGTCATTTACGTGACGCACAACATACTCGATGGCATGGCATTGACCGACCAACTGGCCATCCTCGATCGGGGAAGAGTGATCCAGACGGGGAGCCCGGATGTGGTGTTTCACCACCCGGTGGATGCTCGCGTCGCCGCTCACCTGGGTATCACCAATTTATGGCCTGCGCAGATCACCGACGAAGCGCCTGCGGCGGCGGGAGTCCGGATCGGGTCACACGACTTTTTTTGTCACGCCCAACGCCCGGCGCCAAACACGTCGGTTCTGCTGGGGATTGGTCCCGGAGAAATCGAGCTTTACGCCATGCCACCAGCGGATCTGTCGAACACCCTCCGCGTGGTTATCCAAGCGCTTCAGGTCAACGGTCAGACGGCGCTCCTCGAGTTGGCAGGCGGGCTGCCCGGACTGCGCGCCGCCGTGCCTCCTGCCCAGGCCGAAACCCTCGTGGTGGGGCAAGCGCTCTGGGCGAGGCTACCAGCTGACCGACTTCGCCTGATTCCAGCGGCTGCGCGGTAGTCCCCCGAAGCATGCGGTTCTATGGTCCTCCCGTCGCCATCGCCGGCCATGCCATGGTGCCCGGCTTCAACAGGTCCGGCACAGCTGCACCACCCTGTGCCCACGGTTGCGTCAGCGGCTCGAAACCACTCTGCGCAAGAATCTTCCTGCCCTCCGGACCAATCAGAAAGCGCACATACTCCAATGCCAGAGCCCGGTGCTCGGCAGAACTGGGGACCGTCACCGCGTAAACGATAGGCTTGCCACGAAGTTCACCATGCGCCGTCGCGGCGCGCCCGTGCGCGTACAAGCTGCTGCGTGACGGGTCGCTCAGATCGATATCGGCAGGCAGGCGCAGGTATTTCAGATGATGTGATTTTGCCGCCGATGTATAGATCGCAAGATAATCAATCTCGCCCAGTTGCAGCGCGGACATCAGAGAGGTTTCCGTATCGCGCATGGCATCCTTCGGCGAATTTGCAAGCACGCTCTGCTCGAGATCCGGCTGGTGGTAATAGCCGGACGCGAGAGACAGCATCTGCAGGAATTGATAACCCGACGGATCGGTATCCGGGTCCGAGCGACCGATGACCACACCGGGCTGGCTGACGACGCTATACCAATTTTTCGCATTGATCTGTTTGGCTCCGCGGCTGCGCTCGGTGTAGGCGAGAGTCACTGCGTTGGAAGCAAACCCGATGAACCAGGACGCGTAGCCGGCTTTGCCAAGAATAGCGGGGATAACCGTGTAATCCGCCGCCGCGTAGACATCCGCGTGTTGATGCAGATCTGCAATGCGCCGCGCCATCATCACGCTGCCGCCAAATTGGGGTTCGACCGTGACGTCAGGATGAAGCTTTTCGAATGCCTTGTTGACGTGATCAAACGGGACCGCCAGGGTACCGGCCGCGTAAACGCTCAAGGTCGTCGCGGCGGTAGCGGACCCGCACGCCACCAGCGCCAGTGACAATGCGCAGGAATACGCGCCAAGCCGCCAAATAGTCTTTGACACGATTCGGACCTCGCCAAACTGGATCCCTACGGGTAGAGGGCGTGACACGTTGCCGCTCGATATTCCGAGTCTTTTACACCACGGCCTCACCCCGCGTCGCCTGCGTATCGAACCCCGTCCTCGATGCCGGAACGCCGCCCGCCTTGACCCGGACACCGCAGTACTTGAGGCCCGGTATTTTTGCCTCCGGGTCCAGGGTCGGGTTGGTCAGCAGATTCACGGCCGCCTCGTAATAGCAGAACGCCATGAACACGTTACCCTTGGCGACCTTCGAGTCAGCGCGTACGTAGGCGACGATCGTGTTGCGGCGGGTTTCCAGCGTGACTGGATCTCCTGCTGTGATACCCATCTCCTGCAGATCGTGGGGACACATGTAGCATACGGGGTCCGGTTCAATCGCATCGAGCACCCGCGAGCGCCGGGTCATCGACCCGGTGTGCCAGTGCTCCAACAGCCGACCGGTCAGGAGCACAAATGGATATTCTTCATCCGGGCGCTCATCCGGCTCCACGATCTCGCAGGGCACGAACAATCCTTTCCCTCGCGGGAAATCGTCGATAAACGTCACGGCGTCGCCGGGATCGCCTTCATGTCGGCAGGGCCAGACGACCGAACCTTCACGCTCCAGGCGTTCCCAGGTGATTCCTGCCATGTTGGCCGACGCCTGTCGGATCTCGGCAAATACATCAGCGGGTCCGGCGTAATTCCAGTCCAGCCCGACACGACGGGCGAGTTCCTGGATGATCCACAGGTCCTGCCGCACCTCCCCCGGTGGGTCCATGGCCTGGCGTCCCATCTGCACCCAACGATCCGTATTGGTATACGTGCCGGTCTTCTCGAAATAGGTGCTGGCCGGAAGCACAACATCGGCGTTGTATGCAGTCTCCGTGAGAAATATGTCCTGCACCACCAAGTGCTGCAAGTGGGCAATCCCCATGCGCGCGTGATAGGCGTTGGCGTCCGACATGGCCGGGTTTTCGCCCATGATGTACATGCCCTGGACGTGGTCGGCAAGGATCTCGTCCATCATCTCCATCGAGGTCAGGCCCTTTTTCGGATCCAGCTTGCAACCCCAGAGCTTCTCAAACCGGCTGCGCTGCCCGGGATCCTCCACGCTCTTGTAATCCGGGAAGCGGCTGGGCATCAATCCCATGTCGGAGGCACCCTGGACGTTGTTCTGCCCGCGGATCGGATGCAGGCCCGCACCCGGATGCCCGACCTGCCCCGTCAGCAGCGCCAATGCAATGATGCAGCGGACGTTGTCCGAACCGTGCTGGCTTTGGGACGAACCCATGCCCCAGATGATCATCGACGCCCTGGACTTTGCGTAAGTGCGGGCTGCCTTCTTCAGATCCTCCGCCGGTATGCCGCAGATCGGTGCCATCGCCTCCGGGCTGTAGGCCTGGATATGGCGCTTCAACTCGTCGAAGCCTTCGGTGCGATCGCGGATGAACGCGTCATTGGTCAGGCCTTCATCGATGATGGTGTAGATCATCGCGTTCAGCAGGGCCACGTCGGTGTCAGGCGTGGATTGCAGATGCATGAAGGCGCGCCGTGAAAGGTCCTGCAGGCGCGGATCGGCAATGATCAGCTTCGTGCCATTCTGATCGATCGCATTTTTCATCCAGCTCGCGGCGACCGGGTGATTGATCGCCGGGTTGGCGCCAATGAGCAAGATCATTTCTGCCTTCATGACATCACGCACCGGCAGCGACACGGCCCCGGAACCCAGGCATTGCATCAGCGCCACGACCGACCCCGCGTGGCACAACCGCGTACAGTGGTCGATGTTGTTGCTGCCGAAGCCCGTGCGCACGAGCTTCTGCACCAGATACGCTTCCTCGTTGCTGCCTTTCGCACAACCCAGAGCAACGAGTGACTTCGGGCCATATTGGTCGCGGATGCGCTTGAGCCCGCCTCCGGCAAAATCCAGCGCTTCGTCCCAGCTGGCCTCGCGGAATACCTCCAGTGGATTCGCCGGGTCCAGCATCAGGTCGGCCGACTTGGGCGGTGCGTCCTTGCGCCGGATCAGCGGCTTGGTCAGCCGATTCGGATGCCGGTAGTAGTCGAAGCCATAGCGCCCCTTGACGCACAGGCGGCCTTCATTGGCGGGACCGTTGGCACCGTTGACCGCGACGATATCGTTATCCCGAACGTTGAGCTTGACCCGACAACCGACGCCGCAGTACGGGCAGACCGTGGTTACCTGTTTCATTCCTCCACCTCCGACTCCTGACCCTGCCAGGCCCACTGCTGCTGCGGATCAACTCCCGCAATCGACAATGCCCCGGTCGGGCATGCCGCCACGCACTCACCACAACCGACGCAGGTACTCTCGCCCATGGGGTCGTCCATATCGAACATGATGTGGGAGTCCCCACCCCGCAACGCATAGCCGATCACGTCGTTGCCCTGCACTTCGCGGCACGCACGCACGCATAACGTGCACTGGATGCATGCCCCCAGATTCACCGCAATCGCCGGGTGCGAAAGATCCGGTTGCGGCTCCTCGCGCCGGCTGAAGCGCGGCTTGCCTACCGCGAGCTGCCGCGCCCAATGATCCAGACGCGAATCTGCCACATAGGACTCATCCGGCACGTCGGCCTCCAGCAATTCCAGCACCATTTTCTGTGCATGCACCGCGCGTTCGTTGCGAGAACTCACCTTCATGCCTTCGCTGGGCTTGCGCCAACACGACGGCTGCAACTGGCGTTCGCCCTCGATTTCGCACATGCAAACGCGACAGTTGCCGACCGGACGCAGCCCCACTTGATCGGGCTTGTAACACAGGTGTGGGATCACGACGCCATGCCGGCGTGCCGCTTCCCAGATGGTTTCATCGCTGTACGCGCCGACCTGCTGTCCATCGAGCGTGAACCTGACCGTCTCGGCTCTTTGCACATCTTGTGGTTGGGCCGCCATCACGCCACCTCATCCGGAAAGTACTTGATCACGCAGTTCATCGCGTTCGGGGCCGCCTGGCCCAAACCGCAGATCGACGCGTCAACCATGACCTGTGACAAGTCCTCCATCAACGCCTGGTCCCAGTGTTCGGCGCCCATCAACTCGGTCGCCTTGACCGTGCCCACGCGGCACGGCGTGCATTGGCCGCAGGATTCGTGGGCGAAGAAGCGCATGGCGTTGCGCGCCAGGTCGCGCGCCTCGTCGTGTTGCGAAAACACGATGATCGCGGCCGACCCGATGAAGCAGCCGTAGGGCTGCAGCGTGTCGAAATCAAGCGGTATGTCCGCCTTCGAGGCAGGCAGGATGCCACCGGACGCACCGCCGGGAAAATAACCATACAACTCGTGGCCATCCTGCATGCCACCACAGTACTCGTCGATCAGTTCGCGCAGGGTGATGCCGGCCGCTGCCACGTACACACCGGGCCGTTTGACCCGCCCGCTGACCGAAAACGTACGCGACCCCTTGCGCTCGTGACGTCCTTGCGACGCAAACCACGCGCCGCCCTTCTGCAGGATGTCGCGCACCCAGTGCATGGTTTCCATGTTGTGTTCGAGCGTCGCCAATCCGAACAGTCCGTTTTGCGCAACGTACGGAGGACGCAGGCGCGGCATCGCGCGTTTGCCTTCGATCGACTCGATCATCGCCGACTCCTCGCCGGCGATGTAGGCGCCTGCGCCACGGCGCAGGTAAATGGCGGGCAACGGCGCGGGCGGATCGGCCTGCAAGGCGGCAATCTCGCGCTCCAGCAGGAGACGGCACGCGGCGTACTCGTCGCGCAGGTACAGATACACTTCATGACTGTCGATCGCCCACGCCGAGATCAGGACGCCCTCAAGAAAGCGATGCGGATCACGTTCGAGGAAGTAACGATCCTTGAACGTCCCTGGCTCACCTTCGTCGATATTGATCGCGACGACACGCAGGCCTGGCTCCTTGCCCACCAGTCGCCACTTGCGTCCAGTCGGGAATCCGGCACCGCCAAGCCCGCGCAGGCTGGAATCCTCCATCGCCTTGATGACGGATTCGCGATCGCGCGTGCCGGTCAAGCACTCCACCCACGTCTTGTAACCACCGCCACGGCGGTACTCGGCGTACGCCACCGGCGTCAGGGTCTCAGGGACCACGTCGTGCGCCGTCACGGCGTCGACGACACGCTCCATGGTGGCTGCGGGAATGGGCTTCTGGCCGCATATCGCGACCGGCGCATCGGCACAACGTCCCACACACGGCACGCGCTGGATACGAACGCCTGCTCCCAGCTTGCCTTGCAGCGATTCGACAAGCTCGTCCGCACCGCACATCGCGCACGTCACCGAATCGCAAACACGTACCGTAAGCGCGGGCGGTTGGGTGGAAAGATCACGGACAATATCGAAGTGGTGGTAGAACGAGGCGACCTCGTACACCTCGGTCATCGACAGTCGCAACTCGTCGGCGAACGCGGTCAGATGCTCGACGCGCAGGCAACCATGGCGGTCGTTGATGCGATGCAAGCCCTCCAGCAGCATGTCGCGCCGGCGCGGCATGTCGCCAAGAGCCTCCTGCACCGCGGCCAGCGAAGCAGGATCTGCCTGCCGGCCCTTGGGCTGCCCTCGCTTGCGCTTGCGGTGTCGTACGGAATCAGCACCTACCGCGTCACTCGCAGCACTCATGCCAGCTATCCCTCGTTCAAAGTTGCCATCTGGCCGACGCAAAACGCGCCGGCCCATAGGGCGGTGTATCAAAGAAATTGTTACGTGCATGTAATCAGGATCAAGCCAGAGGGTCGTATCCAGATGGCATGTCCCAGTCCGTGCACGTCCAGTGTTTGAGCGTTCGGAGGGACTGCGGACATGGACCAGGAGACTCGATCCGGTGCCCGCTGCACGACCTGGTAAAACATCGCGCTCACCCGTATGTGGCCGTAAGTGCCGTGTTGTCGAACGCGAATGCTTGCCGAACCGGCCTGCGTTTTGAATGTTTGTGTCTGGTGTTGCACACTTGGGCTTCCACGCACCGTCGTGCAACAGGGTTGCCATGAAAACCTCACTCAGCCGCGCCACCCTGGGGATCGTATGGTGTGCTTGCCTGTGGATGGGCACGGCGAGCGCGGCCGCAGCGCCTGCCGCCCTGCACGTCTATACCTCTGGCAGCATGGCCGGCGCATTGGCGGAGATCGCCGCTCGCTACACGCAGGAAACCGGACAGGCCGTGGAAATCACCAGCGGAGCCGCCGGTCTCCTGCGCCAGCGCATTGAAAAGGGCGCCGGCGCGGATGTCTACGTCTCGGCCAATCTCGCCAATGCGCAGCATCTTGCACAGGATCATCTGGGCTCGCCCGCCGTCATCATCGCGCGCAACAGCCTGTGCATCATCGCCAGGTCGCAGCTGCATCTGACCGCCGACAATCTGCTGGAAACCTTGAGCAAACCGTCGGTAAAGATCGGCACGTCGACGCCGGGGGCCGACCCGGGTGGCGACTATGCATGGGCTTGGTTCGCCAGCCTGGACGCTGCCCACCCAGGTACCGGCAAGGTCCTGCGGGACAAGGCGCAACAGCTCGTCGGCGGTGCGGTGGCGCCGAAGGTTCCGGCGCACATCAGTGCCGTGACCTGGTTCCTGCAACAGGGTCGGGTGGATGCGTTCGTCAGTTACTGTAGTTCGAAGCAACCCAACGCCAGCCCGGCGCCGGGACTGGTGAAGATCGCCATTCCTCCGCAACAATCCGTCCCGGTCAACTACGCGATGAGCGTATTGCTGCGCCCGGGCGAGCCGACACGCCAGATCGAGGCCTATCGCTTCGCCAACTTCCTGCTGACCCCGGACGCCCAGGCGAGATTGCCGCGCTACGGCTTCATCCCGGTGACAGGCATTGATGCCGGCAACGCTTCCGCTACGTCGGACGGCGCTGCCGGACCCGATCGGTAACGCTCCCGCAGTCGGGATACGGTCAACAACCTTCCCTGGGCCGGAATCTGGCAGCAGCCCGCGCGCTGCAACCATTCGGAAGATTGCCTACATATCCAGTTCCACGCTGGCCAGGTACGTGCGCGGCGCTCCGAAATAAGCCGTGTTGGCACCCGGACTGCCAACGATGTTGCCGTCGGCCACCGACGAGTAGTAGTACTTGTCGGTGGCGTTGATCACTTGCAGGCGCAGGGTCAGAAAGTGCGAGCCCAACGAGGTCGAATAGCGGCCGCCGATGTCCAGCGTCGCATACGACGGCGCAAAGCTGTTGTTGGTATGGGTCGCCGCGCGCCTGCTCTCACCGTGCAGCGTGCCGGTCAGCGCGAATCCACGGGCGAAATCAGGATGGTAGTCGATCGAGATATCAGTTTTGACCCGCGGTACGCCGACCACCAGCTTGTCGTTGGTGGCGGCCACGCCGGTGCCGACAAGCTTCGCATCGACATAGGTGATGCCGCCAAGAACACTCACCTGGGAGCTGAGGGCACCCTGCGCGAACAGTTCGGCCCCGGTGTTGCGCTGCGTACCGACCACGCCGAACACGTTGGTGACTGCGTTCGTGATGGCCAGCGGGCGGGTCATCCGGAACGCGTCCAGGGTAACCAGCAGACCATCGGATACCGCGTATTTGGCGCCGATCTCATATTGCTTGTCGTGATAAGGCGCCAGGAACTCGTTGGCATTGGCGGTACCGGCGGGCCCTGCCTCGCCTTGCTCCACGCTCTTCGACCAGGTGGCATACGCAGTCAGCGCCGGGGTCGGTGCATAGATCAGGCTGACGGTCGGACTGAGGACGCCGTTGTGTGAGTCACCGCTTTTGGTCGCGCCGATGGCCGTAAAGCTTCGTGACTTGAGCCAGGACGTGTTCAGCACCCCCTGCACGGCCCACCGCCCGTCCAGATGGAGCGTATCGCCGACGATGAGGGACTGCTCGACCAGCTTGCCTACCCGGTATTGTCCACCGTTAAAGGGTGTTGGCGGCGCCTGGAAAATCACCGGGTGCGCCAGGCTGGCACTGCCCAGCGGCGTCGCAATCGAGTTGCGGTAGGTGTACTGGGCGTTGTTGAAGCCGTTCGTGCCCACCGAGAAATCGTTGCTCAGGCCAAACGTATCGAAGTGGCCGTTCAATTGCGCCAGATTGCTGGCGATGGTGTAGTGCGGTATCGCGGTGAAGTTCTTGGTGACCTTGTAGTTGCCGTCGTTGTCGATGAACGTGTTGGTGATACCGAACAGGTTGCGGATCGCGTTCTGGTACAGGCCGCCGATCTCGAAGTTCCAACCATTGCCGAAATCGTGCTTGAGCTTGAGCAGGCCGGTATTGGTCATCAGGTCGGTGCCGGCGCCCGGTTGACCCAGTACGCCCTTCCTCGTCGGGTCGATCGCCTTGGGCAGGATCGTGCTGGCGCCGCTGTCGTAGACGATGCTCCCGGGCAGGCCGTAGATCCTGGTGCTGTAGTGGCTGACGTCGAGTTCGAGCACCGTATCCGGGCTGAGGTGGTAATCGAATGCGCCGCTGATCAGGCTGCGCTTGCTGTCGCTTCCGTCGACGTAGCTCTCGCCCTGGCCGTGTACGAGGTTGATCCGATAACCGAACGCGTGGTTGCCGCCCAACGTACCGCCGGCATCCACCTGGGTGGTGAAGATGGAGTGCGAATCGAAACTCTCGATCAGGCGCAACAGCGGCTCCCGGGTCGGCCGCTTCAGCAGGTAGTTGAATACCCCGGCTGGGGTTTCCGGCCCGTATAGCGATCCAGCCATGCCGTTCAGCACCTGGATACCGCTGAGGTTTTCGGCCGGTATCGCCGTGGTGCCAATCACGTTGAGGCCATCGAGCCGGGTGTTCTGCACGACCGTGCCCTGGAAGCCACGCGATTGCGGACGCGACACTTCGAGGCCCTGCTGGTCGCGAATCTGCACCGAGGGCAGGTTACGCAGCACGTCGTTGACCGTTTTTGCCTGCTGGTTGACGATCAGGTCCTCCGGCACGATGGTCACCGACAACGGCGTGTCCTTGATTGCGCGCGACCCCAACGGCCCCAGGGTCGCGTTCTTGCTATCGTATCGAGCCGCCGTCGCGTAGCCACCGGTCACGCCGTTCACGCGTACCGTCTGCAGCGTTGTCACCGGGATCTTGCTGCTCTGCGTTTCCCCGACGGCGTCCTGAGTCTGCGCCGCCTGCGCTCCCAGTGCCACGCCCATGGTTGCGCTCGCCAGGCAAAACGAAAAACTTGTCTTCTTCACGCCGTTGGATTCCCAAACAAATTCGGTCAAGTGAAAACAGCATCTACCAGGGAGCCTCGCCATTACCACCACGGTAGGTAGTGCGGTCACCGCTACCGTGATCACGCGCGGCACCGCGACGCGTAACCGTACAACACTGCAACGCCGATCCACCAGGAGCCGCGCTCGCCCATTGACCGCGGCAGCGAAATGGCGGCGAAATAGCAACCATCTGCAGGGTCCACCGCGGGGGAAACCGATGACGCAACCGAGCCAAGCCCTTGCACCGCCTGCCTGGAATCGCCAGACACTCAATGACGAGTTGTTCCGGCGTGCACCCGTGCCGGTGGGCACGCACGTACTCGTGACCCATGTCGGCATGTTGCAGGATGCCGCACAAATGCGGGATGCCGCCGAATACCTGTACAAGACTTTGCGCAGCCATGGACACTGTGAGGAAAGCGGCGATCGCGACTACAGGATCGTGCGCATCGACGACACGGTACAGGTGAAACACGAGCGCCATACGGAATTTACCGACTACACGCAGGTTGCTGCTGCCAGTGGGCAAACTCCGTTTGCACAGGATGCAGGCATGGTTTCCACCGACTGGATGGGTGCACTGCCCGGTTTGCGGATCGCGGCAAGCAAGCTGCACATCCTGCCGCAGGAGGATGAACAAGGCGTGGCGCGCGCCGTGGCTGCCTTGTCCGCGCAAACGTCATCCAGCATGGTGGCCGATGGCCAGGCCCACATCTGGGCGGATTGCAGGATCCGGGATGATGGCTATACCCGGATCCTCGTGGTGGACTCCGGCATGGCAGCCGATCGCCGGGCGCGACTGGTGCAGCGACTGCTGGAAATCGAGGACTATCGCATGCTGGCGATGCTCGGCTTCGTGCCGGCCAGGTCGATCATGACGTCGCTGCAGGGCATGGAATTGCAGCTGCAGAACCTGATGACGCTGGTCGCCGACAGCCATGGCGACAGCGACCAGGGCAAAGGCGAGAAGGTGCTCCACCAGCTCCTCGGCCTGGCCGTGCAGGTGCAGCAGCACGCGACCGACCACACCTTTCGCTTCGATGCTTCGCATGCCTATTTCGCACTGGTCAACAAACGCATCCGAGAACTGCGCGAAGAGCGCATCCAGGGTTACCAGCGGCTGGGTTATTTTCTCGACCGTCGCCTGGGACCGGCGATGCAGACCGTGGAGGCCGTGCGCGGTCGGCTGGAAACACTGTCTGATCACATTGATCGGGCGGCTTCCCTGATACGCACCAGAGTCGACCTTGGCCTGCAACGCAAGAGCAGCCATCTGCTGCGTTCGATGAACCGCCGCTCCGCGCAACAATTGCGCCTGCAGCAAACCGTCGAAGGCCTGTCGCTGGTGGCCATAAGCTATTACAGCCTCGGCATCGTCATGCACCTGGCCAAGGCTGCGGTGGATTTCGGATTACCCGTGAATCCGGAGATGGTGACCGGCCTGGCCGCGCTCCCGATCATCGGTGGCGTGTACTGGGTCATTCACAGGATCAGCAAGCGGGTGAGCAAGCATCCTGAGACCTGATGGGGTCATTCAGCGAGCCCATGACCATCCGCCAGGCTCAAGGCAGGAACGGCTCCACCGTGACCCACTCCCCTTGCTCGACCGAACCGCGGTCGAGGCCGAGCACGATAAAGCAGTTGGCCTGGTTTACCGATCGGAGGATGCCCGAGCCTTGATGACCTGTGCTGTCCACGCTCGGGTCGGCGCCTTCGCTGCAAGTCAGGATGCCTCGCTGGAATTCCACCCGCCCCGGTTTCTTGTGCAACTTGCATGCGGCGCGCGCCCTGAACCTGAGCGGTGGCGCATGGGGGACGCCGGACATCACCGCGAGCGCGGGCCGCACGACCTGGAGAAAGGTCACCATGACGGATACCGGATTGCCCGGAAGTCCGAAAAAGTCGGCACCATGCAACTTGCCGAAAACCAGCGGACGCCCCGGCTTCATGGCTATGTTCCAGAACGAGACCTGCCCCAGCTCGGCCAGGATGTCGGTCACGTAGTCCGCTTCCCCCACGGAGGCGCCGCCGCTGGTCACGACGACGTCGGCGCGCTCGGCGGCCGCGACAAAGGCCTGGCGCAAGGCTGCAGGATCGTCGCGCACCACGCCCAGATCGATGCTGTCGACACCGGCCTCGCCCAGCATCGCGTGCAGCGTGTACCGGTTGCTGTCGTGGATCTGTCCGTGCTCCAGCCTCTCGCCGACCGCGCGCAACTCGTCGCCCGTGGAGAAATAGGCGACTTTGACCCTGCGTCTCACCCGGACCTGCGGAACCCCGATCGAGGCCAGCAAGCCCAAGTCCGCGGCGCGCAACTTTCGCCCAGCCGAGAGCACCGCGCTCCCCACCTTGATGTCCTCGCCCGCACGGCGGACATGCTCGCCCTGGCGACACGCGGCGTGCAATTCGAGCATGTCGCCATGCCGCTGCGTATCCTCCTGGATGATGATCGTGTCGGCGGACTCCGGCACGACCGCGCCGGTCATGATGCGCACGCACTCACCGGCACGCAGTCCGCTGCCGGTATACGGGTGGCCGGCGAAAGAGTCGCCAACCACACGCAACGAAGTGCCCCCTGGCGCTTGGGTATCTTCCCAGCGGAGTGCATACCCATCCATGGCCGAGTTCGTATGCCCGGGGACGTTGACTGCGGAAATCACATCCTGCGCCAGGATGCGGCCAGACGCGTCCAGCAGTCCGACCGACTCGGACTCGGCCACGACGTTGACCGACGTCAATACCGTGTCAAGTGCGGATTCCAGCGTCATCGCGCTGGCGTGATGTCCGCCGCACCCACTACTCGTGAATTTTGCCACCATGCCCGTACTCCTGCTCCAGGGTCATCTCACCCGCCGGAAAGGTGCGCGAATTTCTCCACGTCGTCTGGCGTATTGATATTCAGGAACGCTTGCGGGTAATCGGAGAAATCGACGGGCGCAAAGGCGTGGCGGTAATAGAACGTGTCGATCTTGTGCCCGCCGCCTGCCAGATAGGCGTCAAGATCGTCCAGCACACTCACGGGGAGTAGTGCAAAGGTTGGTTGCAGCCGCTCGCCGTCATGCGCGGCGACGATCACGTCGTCCTTGCCGCCACTGGCCGCCCACAACCGCTGCGCCAGCCACGCCGGGACGAACGGCCCATCGCAGGGGAGTACCAGCACATGCGTGCGGGTCGCGGCATGCATTGCGGCGGAGACGCCGGCCAGCGGTCCGGCAAACCCGGTCAGCGCGTCCGACACCACCGTGCAACCGGTCTTGCGGTAGACCTCCTCGTTGCGATTGGCGCTGATAAACACTTCAGCGACCTGCGGTCGCAACGCAGCCAACACATGCTCGACCATGGGCTTGCCGTTGAACTCCACCAGGCCCTTGTCCTTGCCACCCATGCGCGTACCACGGCCGCCAGCAAGGATGAGTCCAACAATATGGTCATGGACCTGTGGCGCAGCGCCGGACGCTGTCGTCACCATCATCGGTACTCCCTGATCCACTGACTGGCAACGAAAACACGGGGCCACGAATGAACTACCAGCATGGGTGCCACCTCGTCAGGCCACCTGCGCATCGCGGCAGAAGGCGTCGTAATCAATGTAGCCAGGAAACGCCTCGAGCTTGCTGCAGTACGGGCATTGCGGGTCGGCCGTCGTCTTGAATTCGCGAAAAGTTGCCGTCGTCGCGTCGTAACACAGCAAGCGCCCGATCAAGGTTTCGCCCAGTTGCAAAAGGAGCTTGAGCGCTTCGACGGCCTGCAGGGTGCCGATGACACCGGGCAAGACACCCAGTACTCCGGCCTCGGCACAGGATGGTGCCAGCTCGGGTGGCGCAGGCGCGGGATACAGGCAGCGATAGCAGGGTGTCGGCGCGCCCGTCGGCGCAGCAGTCGGCCAGAACACGCTGACCTGGCCCTCGAACCGATAAATCGAGCCATACACATAAGGCAGCTTCAGCTTGAGGCACACATCGTTCAACAAATAACGCGCCGGGAAATTGTCCGTCCCGTCGATGACCAGGTCGTAGCCGCGCACCACCTCTTCTGCATT
>DASRUB010000107.1:0-6194 GCA_035655635.1 Rhodanobacter sp.
CTCCGATCTCTACGCGCCGGTCTCCGGCGAGATCGTCGAGGTCAACGAGCTGCTCAACGACAAGCCGGAAATGATCAACGAGGATGCTTTCGGCGATGGCTGGATCTTCCTGCTGCGTCCGAGCGATCGTGCCGAGCTCGACGAGCTGCTCGACGCCAAAGACTACGAAGAGCTGATTGAGAACGACGACCACTGAGTTGTTCGTCAGCGATCGATCGAGCCGGCCGCCATGTGCGGCCGGCTTCATTTCGGATCGTGGGCGAGGGACTCGTGTCATCGGCAAACAGAAGGCGAATCCGCTGCATCGATCCGCTGTCGCGCCGACGAATTTCAGCAGCGAACGTGGTGCGTTTCGATGCATCGTGCGTGTTCCCTGGTGTCGTGTTTTCCATGGATCCGGGTGCCGTGCGGCGACTGTCCAGCGGAGCGTGCGGTTCTGCTCCGCGATCGACAAGGCGCATATTTCGCTCCGGGCCGGCGTTGAGCTGATTTTTTTTCAGTCGTGTTCCGTTCATGTATCGGGGCCGGCGCCGCCATCATAAAATCGTCCTTGCGCCTTGATGTTCTTCGCAACGCCTCGCAGCATCCATTCGCATGCCATTTGTGCGCTTGACACATGTTTCAAGGGCATTTTTGCGCATATTCATTTTATCGGCATATTTGCGATGGACGTATAGACGTCCAGTCATCAGGCAGGTTCCCATGTCTGGACCGCCGTGGGCATGGCTGACGCGGCGGTTCGGGTCGGGCGGCATGGCGGAATTTCGTGTATGAAATCAATTGACAGCTGAAATCTTCGGGGATAGCTTTCGCAGCAGATCACGGGGAATGCGTTTTATGGCGACAGCAAGATTCATCAAGCCTTATGTCGAACACGGTGAGAAAGCCAATGCGGTGCGCAAGATCACGGTATCGATTCCACTTCATGTTCTGCGACGTCTTTCTGATTTGCGCACCCACCGTCAAGTGAACAACCTTCGGCACGCCACCAACAGCGACTTGCTGGTTGAGGCGTTCCTGCACGCTTTTACTGGGCAACCACTGCCAACTGATGAGGAGCTGAGAAGAACTATGGCCACTGCCAAGAAATCCACTGCAAAGAAAGCCGCAAAGAAGCCGGCCGCCAAGAAGGCTGCTGCCAAGAAACCAGTCGCCCGGAAGCCGGCGGCGAAGAAGGTCGCTGCGAAGAAGAAGGTCGCTGCGAAGAAAGCCACGGCCAAGAAGGTCGCCCGCAAGCCGGCGGCAAAGAAGGCCGCCGCGAAAAAGCCCGCTGCCAAGAAGGCCGCCGTGAAGAAAGCCGCAAGGAAGCCGGCGATGAAAGCCGCAGCCGCCAAGGTGGTGAAGGCCACCAAGACGGCAACGCCGAAGGCCAAGACCAAGGCCAAGGCAAAAGCCAAGAAGTAAGCAACAGGCAACATGCGTTACCACCAATAAGAGTTACGTTATCGACTTCTCTCCCTGCGGTGCCCAGCGCGGGGAGAGCACTTCGAGAGTTTCGTCCCGGCCTGTCCGGGACGCTTTCGTTTTCGGGACTCGGAAATGCGACTTGCGTCCGGTTTTGCCAATCCTGCACGGGTTCTGGCACGACCTCAGGCAGGTTCCGATGCCGCCCGCCATTGCCGTGCTGAGCCAATGGAGTTACCTTTCGCGCATCCGCGCCGCGGCGTATCCGGGGGATGTGCCGCTCCTACAGGGGGAAAAGCGCGGGTATCTGTCGACACTCAGCGAGAGACCATGGATACCCGATACTTGATTGATACGCGTCGGCGCGCGCGTGGGGCGGTCAGGCCCACCTACATTGCCATCATTGCCGTCATTGTCCTGCTCGCGATTGGTGCATGGTTCCTCATCATCAAGCCGCACCAGGAGTTGGTGATGGCCGATTCGGGTGGCCATCCATCCACGCCGATCACCACCGTGAAACGCGCAGCGCCGCCGCCGGTCAATGTAGCGGGCATGGACGTCAATCAGCTGGTGAACGAAGCGCGCACGGCAATGAGCCAGCAGCGCTACCTGGCGCCAGCCGGCAACAACGCGTTCGAATTCTACCTGCGGGTGCTGGAGAAGGACCCCGGCAACAAGGTGGCTTCGGACGCCCTGCGCGAGACGTTCCCGTTTGCGGCCAACCAGGCCGAACAGGCGATCAATGGACGGGACTTCGTTGAAGCGCAGCGTGAGATCGACTTGCTGGCCCAGGCGGATCCGACCAACTTCACGCTTACCATCCTGCGCTCCAAGCTCGATGCCCAGCGCAAGACGCTGGATCAGCAGCAGCAGAAGGCACTGGAAGAGCAAAAGGCTGTGGCACTGGCGGCGCAGCAGGCTGCCACCGACAAGGCGGCTGCAGGTCAACTGGTCCTGCAACAGGAGCAACTGGCCACCCAACAGAAAGCGGCGCAGGAAGCCGCCTCCGCCACGGCCCGCACACCGGCGGCCACCACGGCGGCGGCGACCCAACCAGCCAACAGCCCGTCGGGCGCTACTGCGGCGACGACAGGCCCGACCACCGAGGCGGTGCTGACCAAGGGAGCGGTGCCGCATTATCCGCCGGGAGCCGTGCGCTCGCGTCAACAGGGTTGGGTGGTGGTGGCGTTCACCGTGGACAAGGATGGCAAGACCAGCGACGTCAAGGTGATCGATGCCCAGCCTCATCGGGTATTTGATCGCGCCGCGATCGATGCGGTGGAGCGTTATCAGTTCACGCCGGCGATGAAGGACGGTGAGCCTGTCGCCAGCGCGAGGCAACAGCGGATCGAATTCAAGCTCTGACGATCAGCCATGCTTCAAGGCAGGAATGTGCGTTCTTCGTGAACGCCGTTTCTGCTTCGTGCGCATCCCGGCTCGCCTGCTGCACCACCTCTCAGTGACGGCGTTTGGAACGCGCCTTGTGTTGCTTCTTGCGCGGCGCCGCCGGTTTCTTCGCGTCGCTTTCAATCTGCGCCCAGTCCATGTGCGGCATACCAAGCAGCCCATCGAACACCATCGGCATCAGTCCGCTCGGTGTGGGGCCGGTGGAGTTCCACAGGGTCACCACGCCGAAATGGTACTTGGGGAAGAAGCCGATCATGGTGCGGTAACCGGCCACGGCGCCCGCGTGATAGATCAGCGTTTCGCCGGCGTAGGTGTAGACCCGCCAGCCCAGCGCATAGTGCGCATCGGTCAGGCGTGCCCGGCGCCAAGGCGTGGCACGCAGCTCGCTGGGGGTCACCACACCGGGGGCGTGCAGCGTATCGAGCAGCGCGGTGGGAAGCACATCCGGCCGTCCACCCATCTGGGCGATCAGCCACTTCTCCATGTCGCGCAGGCTGGCGTTCACGCCGGCGGCCGGAGCCACCCCGTAGTAGGTTTCGTTCGGTTCAAACGGTATCCAGCCACGGCGTGACGCGTGATGGGGTCGCGCCCAACTCTTGCTCGACTCCAGTCCCGCGCGGCCATAGCTGGCGGTGGCCATCCCCAGCGGGTAGAACAGGCGCTTGTCGACCTGGTGGTAGAAGAAGTCGCCGGTGCGCGCGAGCACCACGTCGCCGATCATGCTGAAAGCCACGTTCTGGTAACCGTAGCATTGGCCGACGCCGCAGGTCATGTTGACCTCGTCCAGTTTGCGCACCAACTCCTGGTAGGGAATGTCACCCTCGAGCATGTTGTCGTAGGTGTTGCGTGGCAAGCCCAGCTTCTGGCCCAGGATGTCGCTGACCGTAGCCTGGTCGGCGGCCTGCATGTCCTTGAGCTTGAAGTACGGCAGCACATCGATCAACCGGGTGTCCCAGCCCAGCTTGCCGTCGTCCACCAGCAGGCCGGTGAGCGCCGTGGCGAATGCCTTGGACAGCGAGGCCAGCCGGAACACGGTGGTTGGGGTCACCGGTTCCTTGGTGGCCGCGTCGGCATAGCCGATCGTGCCTTCAAAGGCGACTTTGCCGTCGACCACGACGGCGGTGGCCAGGCCGGCCGCCGCATCGCGCGTGGCGACCAGGTTGAGCCAGCGCTTGTAATCGGCGAGCGTCTTCTCGATGCGTGCCGGCGGCAGTGTCGTGGTGACGGGAGTGGCAACCGAGGATGGGCTTGCGGACGCGGCGGACGCGGTGAAAACAGGTACGCCGGCCAAACCTAACACGCCGGCCAGCATGAGAAAAATATTGCGAAACGGCATGGTATTCTGCAGATATTCCGGCGTGGGAACACGCCATTGCGTGGGGAGATAGTCGATGAGCCTGATCATTTTTCTGGTAATTATCGTCCTGATTGTCTTGTACTTCGTGGCGATCTACAACGGACTGGTCACGTCTCGCAACAGTTACAAGAACGCTTTTGCGCAGATCGACGTGCAGTTGACCCGGCGCCATGACCTGATACCGAACCTGGTCGAGACGGCCAAGGGTTACCTCGCGCATGAACGCGGCACCCTCGAAGCCGTGGTACAGGCTCGCAACGCGGCGGTGGACGGGCTGGCTGGCGCCAAGGCCAACCCCGGCGATCCGGCGGCGATGCAGAAACTGGCCAGCAGTGAAAATGCTTTGACACAAACTCTGGGCCATTTGTTCGCGCTGCAGGAGGCTTATCCGGACCTGAAAGCCAACCAGACCATGATGCAGCTCTCCGAGGAGCTCACTTCGACCGAGAATCGGGTGGCTTTTGCACGGCAGGCCTATAACGATTCGGTGTTGACCTACAACAACAAGCGCGAGGTTTTTCCGGCGTCGTTCGTGGCCAACAGTTTCGGCTTTGTCGTCGCCGAACCGCTGAAGATCGAGGACCCGGCCGTGCGCGAGGTGCCGAAGGTCTCCTTCAACTGATCGGCGCGGCGCCGCGGCGGTTGTCGCGGTGCCGCTGACCGCTCGTCGGAGCCTCCATGGATTTCTTTGCCCAACAGGCGCGCGTACGCGGCAGCAGCCGACGACTGGTCGGCCTGTTCGTGCTGGCGGTGATCGCCATCGTGGTGGCGATCGACGCGGTGGTGTGGCTGGCGATGGGCCATCGTCCGGTGGCTGGCGAGCCGGTGGCATCGAACCTGCCCCTGCTGTTTTCCAGCAGCCTGATCGTGCTGGCCGGCATCGGGTTCAGCTCGCTGTTCCGCATCATGAGCCTGTCCGGTGGCGGCAAGACGGTGGCCGAAAGCGTGGGCGCCGTGCCGGTGCCGCCAGATACCGCCGACCCGGCCCTGCGCCGCCTGCGCAATGTGATCGAGGAAGTGGCGATCGCCGCTGGCGTGCCGGTGCCGGACATCTACCTGATGGCCGGCGAGCCCGGCATCAACGCCTTCGCCGCCGGTTATTCGGCCTCCGACGCGGCGGTGTGCGTGACCCAGGGATGCCTCGACCACCTCAGCCGCGACGAGTTGCAGGGTGTGATCGCGCATGAGTTCAGTCACGTGCTGAACGGCGACATGCGGCTCAACATCCGCCTGATGGGCCTGCTGTTCGGCATCCTGGTACTGGCGATCGTGGGGCGCCGGGTGATCTGGTTCGGCGGGGGCCGCAGCAGTCGGCGCGACGGCGGCGGTGGCCAGGTCTGGATGATCGGGCTGGCGCTGATCGTGGTCGGCTACATCGGCTATTTCTTCGCAAGGCTGATCCAGGCGGCAGTGGCGCGTTCGCGCGAGTCGCTGGCCGACGCCTCGGCGGTGCAATTCACCCGCCAGTCCGACGGCATCGCCGGCGCGCTGAAGAAGATCGCGGTCCTCAGTGAAGGCTCGCAACTGCAGGCCGCCAACAAGCAGGAAGTGGCGCACATGCTGTTCGGCGAGGCCGGCAGTTTCAATGCGCTGTTTGCCACCCATCCGCCGTTACTGGAGCGGATCCGCGCGCTGCAGCCGGGCTTCCGCGAGGAAGAGCTGGTGCAGCTGGCGGCATCGATGCAGCGCGCCGCCGAGACTCCGCCGGCCGCTCCAGCCGCGGACCAACCGCGCCGCCCGTTGGGCGTGCCAGGCATGCAGCTGCCGCCGGTGTTGCCCGCCGTGCTGGCGGCAGGGGCCGCCGCCGGGAACAGCGCGAGCGCACCGGCCTTCCAGGATGCCGCCGCCGTGCGTCAGGCGATGCCGGCCACGTTGACGGCTGCGGTACAGCAACCGGAATCGGCACTTGCCGTGATGCTGGCGCTGGCGCTTTCGCTGGAACCGGAACTGCTGCCGGCGCAGCGGCGCATCGTCGCCGATGCGTTTGGCGACGACGTGCAACGGACCGTGCAGAGCATGGCGGGGG
>DASRUB010000108.1:0-11321 GCA_035655635.1 Rhodanobacter sp.
TCACCCAGACCTATGTCAGCACCTGGCTGCCGGTGGCCGATCAGCGCCTTCGCGAAGCCGGTCGTCGCCTTGCCGAGGTCCTCAACCTGGCCCTCGCGCCCACCGCGATCAGTGATCACTGATCATCAAACACCGAACACCGAACACCGAACACTTCAGCCCGCCCCAACGCCCCAGGTTTTCAAATGACCATCCAGCTCCCCGCCACCCGCACCAAGATCGTCGCCACGCTCGGCCCGGCCACCGATGTCCCCGGCATGCTCGAGAAGTTGATTGCCGAAGGCGTCGATGTGGTTCGCCTGAACCTTTCGCATGGCGAGCCGGATGATCATCGCGCCCGCGCCCTCGCGGTACGAGCGGCATCGGAGGCGGCCGGCCGCGAAGTCGGTGTGCTGGCCGATTTGCAAGGTCCGAAGATCCGCATCGAGACCTTTGCCGATGGTCCGGTGACACTGGAGGAGGGTGCTGACTTCGTGCTGGATTGCCGTCCCGACGTGCCGCCGGGCGATGCCAGCCGGGTCGGCGTCAGCTATCACGATCTGCCTGGCGACGTGCATGCCGGCGACGTGTTGCTGCTGGACGATGGGCTGATCGCGCTGAGCGTGCGCGAGGTGGTCGGCAGCGAAGTGCGTTGCCAGGTGCTGATCGGTGGCAAGTTGTCCAATCGCAAGGGACTCAATCGACAGGGTGGCGGACTCTCAGTCACCGCGCTGTCGGACAAGGACAAGGCCGACATCAAGCTCGCCGCCGAGATCGGCGCGGATTTCCTGGCGGTGTCGTTTGTGCGTTCGGCCGAGGACATGCACGAGGCGCGGCGCCTGCTCAAGGAGGCCGGTGGCAGTGCTGCGCTGGTGGCCAAGATCGAACGCGCCGACGCGATCCCTGTGCTGGGCGAGATCATCGACGCTTCGGACGTGGTGATGGTGGCGCGTGGCGACCTGGGCGTGGAGATCGGCGATGCCGAGCTGCCGGGCCTGCAGAAAAAGATCATTCGCGAGTCGGTGCAGCGCAACCGCGCGGTGATCACGGCCACGCAGATGCTGCAGTCGATGGTGCGCTCACCGATCCCCACGCGCGCCGAGGTGCTCGACGTGGCAAACGCGGTGATCGACGGTACCGATGCGGTGATGTTGTCCGAGGAGACCGCCGCCGGTGCGCACCCGGACAAGGCGGTGGCTGCGATGCGTCGGATCTGCCTGGGTGCCGAACGCCAGTTCGAGCCGAAGGATGACCTCACCGCCGGCAGCCACCGGCTTGATCGCACCGATCAGGCGATTGCGCTGGCGGCGATGATGCTGGCCGGCGAACTCGGCGTGCGTGCCATTGTGGCGCTGACCGAGTCGGGCGCCACCGCGCAGTGGCTCTCGCGCTACCGCACGGCGGTGCCGATCTACGCGCTGTCGCCGCTGGCCGACGCGCGCCGCCGGATGCTGCTGCTGCGCGACGTGCAGCCGGTGGCGTTTACCCACGACGCACAGAGTTCGGCGGCCAACTCGCTCGCCGCGGTCCAGCAGTTGTTCGCCCAGGGTCGCCTCAGCGAGGGTGACCGCGTGGTGCTGACCCACGGCGATCACGTGGGCCGGGGCGGCGGCACCAATACGCTGAAACTGCTGTCGGTGGGCGCCGACGGCATGGTGGAGAGCCTGCGCAATCTTTGATCTTACGTAAGAGCATCGCCCGCGAGCGGGCTCCTACGACGACGCGCGATGTTGTAGGAGCCCGCTCGCGGGCGATGCTCGTCGGCTTTGGGCCCATCAGATTCACCCCTGCTGAAACCCCGCTGTCCGCCGCAATCGCCATTGCAGCCGCCGAACGAACAGGCGGCTACACTTGGAGCATCTTTCGCGTACCGGAGGTCGCCATGAAAGCCTTGTATCGTCCATTGAGCCGGTTGTTGCTGCTCGTCCTTGCCCTGGGTTTCGCGGCGCCGGTACTGGCCCAGACCACCCGGATCGACCCGCAGAATCTGTACCGCTACTGGATTTTGCTCAATACCAAGGTGCAGATGGACGCGCCCAATAGCGGCCTGAACCTGGACAAGCCCGGCTGCGTGGCCGTGACCTATACGGTGGGTGCCGATGGCGTGCCGCTGGATGTGCAGGTGGCCAGGGTGGTGCCCAAGAGCGATCTCGGTTCGATGGCGCGCAGCGCCGTGGCCAATTTCCGCTATGGCCCATCGCTGAACAACAAAGACCACCAGCCGGTCGCCACCTACTACATCGTGCCGTTCAACTCGCCCAAGGATGCGGACGCACAAAAGCAGCTGATGGCGCCGTGCAAGTTGCCCGGCTACGTCAACTGACGTGTCCGACGTGTGTCGTGGCGCCGCACTGACGCGTGCCAGGCGCGATCTGGCCTATAATTCGCCCTTTGCACCAGGCCGCTTCGACCCCGAGGCGGCGCCCACCATGTGCGGCAGGGCAACCTCCCCGCCAGCGGAGTCATCATGAGCATTGAAGATCTCGAAAGCGTCGCCCTGGCGATGGTTGCACCCGGCAAGGGCATCATCGCGATCGACGAGTCGACCAATACCATCAAGAAGCGCTTCGAGGCGGTCGGCATCGAGAGCACCGAAGAGAACCGTCGCGCCTACCGCGAACTTCTGCTGACCACGCCCGGCCTGAACGAGCACATCTCCGGCGCGATCCTGTTCGACGAGACGATCCGCCAGTCCACCAGGGATGGCGTGCCGTTCACCCAGGTGATGAAGAAGGCCGGCATCATCCCCGGTATCAAGGTGGACAAGGGGCCGCAGCCCTTGGCCGGATTCCCTGGCGACGTCGTCACCGAAGGCCTCGACGGCCTGCGCCCGCGCCTGCAGGAATACGCCAGGCTTGGCGCCCAGTTCGCCAAGTGGCGCGCCGTGATCAACATCACCGAGGACAACCCCAGCTCCACCGCGATCGAGGCGAACTGCCACGTGCTGGCGCGCTACGCCGCGCTGTGCCAGGAGGCCGGTCTGGTGCCGATGGTCGAGCCCGAAGTGATCATGGATGGCGACCACAGCATCGAGGTGAGCTACGAAGTACACGAAGCCGTGCTGCGCAGCTTGTTCAACGCGCTGTACGAGCAGAACGTGATGCTGGAAGGCACCATCCTGAAGATCAGCATGGTCATCCCGGGCAAGGATTCGCACGAGCAGGTCGAGGTCGAGGACGTGGCCGAAGCCACCGTACGCGTGTTGAAGTCGACCGTGCCGGCCTCGCTGCCCGGCATCGTGTTCCTCTCCGGTGGCCAGAGCGACCAGCAGTCGACCGCGCACCTGAACGCGATCAATCAGATCGGGCCGCACCCGTGGCCGCTGTCGTTCTCCTACGGCCGCGCGATGCAGCAGGCCGCGCTGCACCTGTGGGCAAAGGACATGAAGGCCAATGTGGCCGAGGCCCAGAAAATCGTGCACGCGCGCGCCAGGGACAATGGCCTGGCCGCGCTGGGGCAGTGGAACGGCTGATCCCGCTGGTCTCTCCCTTCTCCCTTTGGGAGAAGGTGGCGCGAAGCGCCGGATGAGGGTGCGCGCGGAGCGTGAGCTCCGTCGTGCGCCCGGACCCTCACCCCGACCCTTCTCACGAGAGGAGAGGGGTTAAAAAAGAGAGGCGCCTTGCGGCGCCTCTCTTGCTTGCGGATGTCCCGAGGTGACACTCGGAATCTGCCATCGATGAATCAGAAGCGATATTCGGCGCTGGCCGAGACCATGTCCGTGCTGAGATCGACACGGTCCTTCTTGGCGTCGAAATAGTCGTAGTTGACGCCCACGCTGAGGTTCGGGGTGACGTTGTAGCCCACGCCGGCACCGGCGTACCAGCTGTTGTCGTTCAGACCCTTGCGCACCGGGTTCACGTCGTTGTTCAGGCCGTGGCCGGTCCAGCTGTACAGGCCCGCGCGACCGCTGAGGTACCAGTTCTGGCTGAGGTCGAGGTGGGCGTTGGCGCCTGCGGTCCAGCCGTGCAGCTGCGACTTGTTGTCTGCCACGACTGGCTGGCTGTTGAAGATGTTCTTGGCGTGGATGTTGCCAAGATCGTTGTAGCCCACCTCCGCACCAAGCGAGAAGTTGGGTGCCAGCGACCAGCGATAGCCACCATTCAAGGCATAGCCCGTGTCGTGGCCGTTGTCGTAGGGGCCCTGATTGATGGCGGTACGACCGACATTGCCGTTGATGAACCAGCCGCCATTGTCAGCGGGCGCGTTCTGGGCAAAGGCAGCCGGGGCGGCGATGGCGCCGGTAGCAACAAGGGCGAGGGCAAGTAGTGACTTTTTCACGGAGATTCTCCTGTTATGGGTGGAACGGTCGCCGGCCGGTTGGGGAAATGGGCGCGACGCCGGGTGTGGCCAGGCCGAAGTCTGGCGAGCACTGATGAGTTAGATGGAGCTGCCCGGGGAAGATTCAACACTCATCAGTTCAGTATTAAGGAAGAGTTAAGTTTCACGGCGACGCCCCTCAATGCCGGAGAAAACGGGCGCCCGAGGGCGCCCGTGTGATGCCCTGTCGCAGGGGTCGGGAAAGTCGTGGCTCAGAAGCGGTACTCGGCATCCAGCGAAACGATGCCCGTCGATCGACGCACCGCGAAATCGGTGTTTGTCGGGACGTCATGAATGTTGCCTGCCGACGCATGGTAGTAGTCGTATTTCACGCCCAGCCCGAAATGCTGGTTGATATCCCAGCCGGTGCCGAGGCCGGCGTAGTAGCCGCCGCGGTTGCCACCGTGGAAGAGGTCCTGGCTGAGGCTGTCGTTGTAGGCACCACCGTTGTTGTTGGCGTGGAAGTAGCCGGCGTGCGCACCGATATACCACTGCGGCAGCAGGTTGATGCGGCCATTCGCGCCCAGCATCCAGCCATGCAGTGCGTTCTGCGTGCTGCTCTGGTTGACCGAGCCGCTGCTGCCGATGTTGCTGAGCTTGTAATTGCCCAGGTCGGCGTAACCGGCTTCGAGGCCCAGGCCCAGGTCCGAGCCAGCTTTCCAGCGGTAACCGCCCAGCACGCTGTAGCCGGTGCGGCGATCGTTCTTGTTGCTGAACACGTTGCCCGAGCCGCTGCCGAAGCCGCTGCCGAAATCGCTGGTTTTGCTGTAGCCGTCGGTGCGGCCGACGCTGCCGTCGATGAACCAGTTGCCGCTGCCGACCGGCTGGCTGGACTGGTAGTTGCCGCTGGCGGGTTGGGCATCCTGCGCGAACGTCGCGGGAGCCAGGCCCACACTGGCGGCAACAAGGGCAAGCGAGAGTAGTGTCTTTTTCATCGGGGGTACTCCTGGTTTTTGGGTCCTTCGGCGTTCCGGGGGTTCGGTTGGACGCAGAAGGCGCACCACTACGGGTGCAGGGGCATTGGAACGATGTGCACCTGAAGAGTTTCAATACCGAACGGTTCAAAATTTAGGTGTGGTTAATGTCAAGTCGCTGATGGCAAAGCGCATGCGGGTGTTCAGCGGAGGTCGGGGCGACAGACTCCCCAGGGATCGGCGACAATGCCCGCTTTTCGCCGAACGCCAGCCCGGAGACGACCCGATGACTACCCGCCGCGAACTTGCCAACGCCGTGCGAGCCCTTGCCATGGACGCGGTCGAGGCGGCGAAATCAGGTCATCCGGGCATGCCGATGGGCATGGCCGACATCGCCGAGGTGTTGTGGAACGATTTCCTCAGGTTCAATCCGGCCAATCCGAAGTGGGTCAACCGCGACCGCTTTGTACTGTCCAACGGCCACGGCTCGATGCTGCATTACGCCTTGCTGCACCTGACCGGTTTCGATCTGCCGATGGACCAGCTCAAGCGCTTCCGCCAGCTGCACTCAAAGACGGCCGGTCATCCGGAAGCCAGCGAAACGCCGGGAGTGGAAACCACCACCGGCCCGCTCGGCCAGGGCCTGGCCAATGCCGTGGGTTTCGCGCTGGCGGAGAAGATCCTGGCTGCACACTTCAATCGCCCCGAGCATGACGTGGTCGACCATCACACCTGGGTTTTCCTCGGCGACGGCTGCCTGATGGAAGGCATCTCGCATGAAGTCGCCTCGCTGGCCGGCACTTGGCAACTGGGCAAACTGGTGGCGATCTACGACGACAACGGCATCTCGATCGATGGCGAAGTGCACGGCTGGTTCACCGACGACACGCCGGCGCGCTTCGAAGCGTATGGCTGGAACGTCATTCGCGATGTGGACGGGCACGACGCCGAGGCGGTGAAAAAAGCGTTGGCGCAAGCCACCAGCCAGAGCGGAAAGCCCACGCTTGTTTGTGCCAAAACCGTGATCGGTTTTGGGGCGCCGAACAAACAGGGCAAGGAAGAAAGCCATGGCGCTGCGCTGGGCAAGGACGAGATCGCCGCGGCCCGCGAGAGGTTGGGCTGGAGTCATGCGCCGTTCGAGATTCCGGCCGACGTCTACGCTGGTTGGGATCACCAGCAGGCCGGCAACGCCGCCGAGCGAGTCTGGAACGACGCGTTCGCGAAGTACGCCGCGGCGTACCCGGAGCTCGCCGCCGAGTTCAAGCGTCGCCTGGCTGGCGAACTGCCGGCCGATTGGGCTGCAAAATCGCAGGCATACATCGCGAAGCTGCAGGCCGAAGGCCCGGACGTGGCCTCGCGCAAGGCCTCGCAGATGTCGCTGGATGCATTCGGCCCGCTGCTGCCGGAACTGATCGGCGGCTCGGCGGATCTCGCCGGCTCCAACCTGACCAAGTGGAAGGGCAGCCTCGACGCCGCCACCGGCAACAGTGCCGACGGCAAGGGCAATTACGTCTACTACGGCGTGCGCGAGTTCGGCATGACTGCGATCGCGAATGGTCTTGCGCTGCATGGCGGCTTCATCCCGTACGACGCCACCTTTCTGGTGTTCTCCGACTACGCGCGCAACGCGGTGCGCATGAGCGCGCTGATTCCGGCGCATGCGATCCACGTGTATACGCACGACTCGATCGGTCTGGGCGAAGACGGTCCGACCCATCAGCCGGTGGAACACATGGCCTCGCTGCGCTATATCCCGAACAACCATTTGTGGCGCCCGTGCGACGCGGTGGAATCGGCCGCGTCGTGGAAGGCCGCGATCGAGCGCAAGGGCGCGCCGTCGTGCCTGGTGTTCTCGCGCCAGAACCTGAAGCATCAGCAGCGCAGCGAACAGCAGATCGCCGACATCCTGCGCGGGGGTTACGTACTGTCCGATCCGCTGGACACCAAGTTCCAGGCGATCCTGATCGCCACCGGCTCGGAAGTGGAGCTGGCCATGGAAGCGGCCCGGGCGCTGGCGCAGCAGAACGTGGCCGTGCGTGTGGTGTCGATGCCGTGCACCGAGGTGTTCGACGCGCAGCCGCTGGAATACCGCGAAAGCGTGCTGCCCGGTTGGTGCCGCGCGCGCGTGGCGGTGGAAGCGGGCACCGCCGACTTCTGGCGCAAGTACGTGGGCCTGGATGGTGAGGTGATCGGCATGACCACGTTCGGCGCATCGGCACCCGCACCGCAGCTGTTCGAGCACTTCGGTTTCACGGTCGCCCACGTCGTCGACGCCGTAAAGCGCGTCGTGCGCTGACGCTACGCAGCGCAGGGCCTGCGAACGGGCTCTCGCTTCTATCCGCCACTGGGAGCGCGGGCGTCCCGCCCGCCAGAGCATGCCGGCGAGACGCCGGCGCTCCGTATGCCTCCTGTCCGCTTCATCGGAAATACACCTTCGGCGGCTATAATTTCCCGCTCGTTCAGTGAGTTCCGTGCATTTCGAGGCGGCTCACAGAGCGCGCGTCCGCCCGGCATGGATTGGCCGAGTTTCCCGATCGTGTTCAGTCCTGGAGTTGCAAGACGGTGTTCAAACGGATCTTGGTAGTGTGTGTCGGGAATATCTGTCGCAGCCCAACGGCGGAGTTTCTGCTGCGTGAACGCTTGCAGCAGTCCAACGTGCCGCATTCCGATGTGCAGGTGGCCAGTGCCGGCCTCAGCGCGATGGTCGGACACCCGATGGAAGCGATTGCCGCGCAAGTGATGCGCGACCACGGCGTGGACGGCAGCAGCCACCGCGCGCGCCAGCTCACCCCTGCCATGGTGCGTGATTCGGACCTGGTGCTGGTGATGGAACAATCCCATCTCGCCGCGATCGGTCGCATGGCACCGCCAACCAGCGGCAAGGTTTTCCTGCTGGGCAAGTGGCAGGGCGACACCCGCATATCCGATCCCTATCGCCACGAGCGCGGGGAGTTCGATCACGTCTACCAGCTGATCGAGCAAGGCGTCGCCAGTTGGTTACCGCATATCCAGGTTCCCTGACCGAGCCTCGGCTTGGCGCTTGCGCCACGCGTACACGTGCTGTGCGGCGGCCGTAGGTCGGGTTTCAACCCGATCATCGGCGTTCCGGTGCGGTTGACGTCGGGATGAATCCCGACCCACGTGTAGCCGGGCCGACTCAGGCAAGCAGCAGTTGGCCCAATTCGGCGGGCGTTGCAACCATCGCGCTCGCGCCAGCCTGCTGCAGTTCGTTACGGTCGCCGAAACCCCACAGCACGCCGATCCCGCGCACCTGGTTGGCGACCGCGCCTTCGATATCGAAATGGCGGTCCCCGATCATTACCGCATGTGCCGGCGGGCAGGCAAAATCGCGCAAGGCATCGGCGATCAGTGTCGCTTTTTCGCTGTGCGCGCTGCCGGGGTGTGGGCCGTAGAGATCTTCGAAGGCGTCGCCGAAGGGGAGTTGCGCGACGATCGGCGCAGCATGTTGGCGGGGCTTGCTGGTGACCACGACCAGTCGGTGATAAGCGGCGCGCAGTTGCCGGATCAACGCCTCGATGCCCGGATAGACGGCGTGCTCGTGCCAGCCCAGCGTGTCGAAGCGCTCATGGTAGTAGCCAACGGCGGCTTCGATCCGGTCGGCGTCGTGATCGAGCAGCGGCGCGAAACTTTGCCGCAGTGGCGGACCGATCCAGCGGCGCAGTTCAGCCGGTCGTGGCAGCGGCAGGTCAAGCCGCGCCAGCGCGTGACGGATGCAGGCGGTGATGCCCTGCTCGGAATCGATCAGGGTGCCATCGAGGTCGAACAGGCAGAGCACTAGCTGACGGCTCGGGCCTTCAATGCGGTGACCGCGGGCAGTTCCTTGCCCTCGAGGAACTCCAGGAACGCGCCACCGCCGGTGGAGATGTACGAAATCTGCTTCTCGATGCCGTACTTGTCGACTGCCGCCAGGGTATCGCCGCCGCCGGCAATGGAGAATGCGCTCGACGCGGCGATGGCCCGGGCCAGCGTCTCGGTGCCGTTGCCAAAGGCGTCGAACTCGAACACGCCGACCGGCCCGTTCCATACCACCGTACCGGCGTGGGCGATCAGCGCGGCGTAGTTCTTCGCGGTGGCCGGGCCGATATCGAGGATCATCTCGTCGTCGCCAACCTGATCCACTGTCTTCACCGTGGCCGGCGCCTGCGCCGAGAACGAGGGTGCCACGACCACATCGACCGGCATCGGCAGATCGACGCCACGACGCCTGGCGTCCGCGATCACCCGGCGGGCGACATCGAGCAGGTCGGCTTCGAACAGCGAGTTGCCGACCGAATGGCCCATCGCCGCGAGGAAGGTATTGGCGATGCCGCCGCCCAGGATCAACTGGTCGACGCGACCGAGCAGGTTGTCCAGCAGCGACAGCTTGGTCGATACCTTGGAGCCGGCCACGATGGCCAGCAGCGGGTGCGCCGGCTGCTCCAGCGCCTTGCCCAATGCATCCAGTTCCGCGCACAGCAGCGGGCCGGCGGCGGCGATCGGGGCAAAGCGGATCACGCCGTGGGTGGAGGCCTGGGCCCGGTGCGCGGTGCCGAACGCATCCATCACGAAGATGTCGCACAGCGCGGCATACTTCCTGGCCAGGGTTTCGTCGTCCTTGCCCTCGCCGATGTTCATGCGGCAGTTTTCGAGCAGCACCACTTCGCCTGGTGCGACCTCGACCCCATCCAGATAATCAGCCACCAGCCGGACCGGGGAACCCAACTGTTCGGCGAGCCAGGCGGCTACCGGGGCCAGTGACGAAGCGGCGTCGAACTGGCCCTCCCTGGGACGCCCCAGATGCGACAGCACCATCACGCGGGCACCGGCGTCGCGGGCGGCGGCGATGGTGGGCAGGGCCGCATCGAGGCGCTGGGTGGAAGTGATCTTGCCGTGGTCGTCGAACGGCACGTTCAGATCCTCGCGGATCAATACGCGCTTGCCGCGCAGCTCAAGGTCACTCATGCGGATGACGGACACGGCAGCACTCCGTTGAAAGGTGGGGGAGCAAATCAACCGCCTATTCTCCGGTGGCCGCGGCACCGATGCAAACCTGCGGAGCGCCGGCATCCTGCCGGCATGCTTTTAGCGGGCAGGATGCCCGCGCTCCCAGTGGACAGTGGACCGCGTGGGCGGGTTCGCAGATCGGCCAACCGAAAGCCCGACAGGCTCCAGCGCCGTTTGCCAAGGGCCGGCGTCGCCTTTGGCGCTGCGTATCGCCGGCATCTATGGCTACACTGCAGGTTGTCCACGCAGGGGTATCGCTCATGGCAACCGGCTTGGTGCTCTACAGCTACTGGCGTTCCAGTGCCGCCTATCGGGTGCGCATCGCGTTGCACCTGAAGGGTTTGAGTTACGAAACACGACCGGTGCATCTGGTACGCGACGGGGGCGAGCAACATGCGCCCGCCTATCGCGCGCTCAATCCGCTGGAAACGGTGCCTTGCCTGCTTGACGGCGACCGCGTGATCACCCAGTCGCTGGCGATCATGGAGTACCTGGACGAAATGCATCGGGCCGAGGAGGCCGCCTTGCTGCCGATGGATCCGCGCGGGCGCGCCCAGGTGCGCGAGCTGGCGATGGCGGTGTGTTGCGACATCCATCCGCTGGGCAACCTGCGCGTGCTGCAGCAGCTGGAGGCCGAATTTGGTGCCAGCGACGAACAGCGCGCGACATGGTCACGGCACTGGATGGGCGTGGGGTTCAAGGCCATCGAGGCGATGCTTGCCGGCAGCGCGGCCACCGGCCGTTACTGCCATGGCGAGACGCCAGGCATGGCCGACGCCTGCCTGATTCCGCAGGTCTACAACGCCCTACGCTGGAAGCTGCCGATGGACGATTACCCGACCATCAGCCGGATTCACGCCGCCTGCAATGAGCTGGAGGCGTTCCAGCGCGCGGCGCCGGAAGCGCAGATCGACGCGCCGTAGGAGCGCGCCTTGTGCGCGATGCTCTTGATGTCGACAAGAACGAAAAGCTCGCGCACAGGGTGCGCTCCTACAGGGGATAGAGCCGGTTCTGCGCTCTCACAGCCCCATCCCGTACGGATCGTTGCGGGCCAGCTCATCGCTGGAGTTGCCGCCTTCGGCGAGGCGGATCTTCAGCGCCAGGCCG
>DASRUB010000109.1:0-5653 GCA_035655635.1 Rhodanobacter sp.
ACCGCGCCAGCCACCGTGGCCAGGGTCTTGCCCTTGCCACCACCCACCTGGTTTCCGACCAGACCGCCAACGACGGCGCCAATCGCCGTACCGGCAATTCGGTGCTGATCCTTGGGTGGAGCCGTATGGGTGACTGTCTCATCGTGGCAAACCTGCTGCGGATTGTTGACCGCCGTGCGTACCGGGTCGACACTGACCACCTTGGCATACTTGACTCCGGCATCGGCGCTAGCCGCCGTGTCGGCGGTGCCATTGGCAGCACCAGCATCGGCGCTGCGATTGCATGCTGTAACGCCCGTCACCAGAGCCGCGGCGATACCGGTCTTCAGTACATTGACCATCAATCTGTTCATCAGCAAGATCTCCTCTGTTTGATGCAGCGTAATGTCCGGAATGTGCAGTGGACGTAATTACGTGCGCACCCATTGAACCGATCCACGACTGAATCGCAGCTAGCTCGACTTCATGACCTTGTTTTCACGCGTCTTTCGCGAAACCGGGCGCCGGCCACGGAAACCCTGCATGCACACGCTCGTCGACAGCCATGTCCATCTTGACCTGCCACCATTCGATGCCGATCGCGCCGCGGTCATCGAGCGCGCCCACCGCGCCGGTATCCAGCGCATGGTGGTACCGGCGGTCGATCTCGACAGCTGGCCCGGCATCGCGAGCCTGGCCGTGGACCATCCCGGCGTGCATCCCGCGTACGGGTTGCATCCGCTCTACCTGGCCCGACACCAGCCCGCGCACCTGGACCGGTTGAAGGCATGGTTGAACGACAATCCGGCGGTCGCCCTGGGCGAAATCGGGCTGGACTTCCACCAGGCCGGGCTCGATCGCGATCTCCAACGCTTCTACTTCACGGCCCAATTGCAGCTGGCGCGGGAACGAACACTGCCGGTGATCGTGCATGCACGGCAGGCGCTCGAGGAAGTCAGCCTCACGCTGCGCCGGCACGACGGTTTGCGTGGCGTGGTGCACAGTTTTTCCGGAAGCGAGCAGCAGGCCAGGCGATTGTGGGACAGCGGCTTCCACCTCGGCATCGGCGGTCCGGTCACCTACGACCGCGCGCAACGCCTGCGCCGGATCGTGGCCACGATGCCGATCGAATTCCTGCTGCTGGAAAGCGATGCGCCGGACCAGCCGGACGCCGCTCACCGCGGCCAACGCAACGAACCGGCGCGCGTCGCCGACGTGCTGCGTTGCGTTGCCATGCTGCGCGGTGAATCGCAAGAGCATGTGGCCGAGGCAACCACCGCCAACGCCCGCCGCCTGTTCGGCTTCGACTGAGAGCTTGTGACTATTCAACCTCTCAGCCCGGCCATCGATGGCCGGGCGCGAATCGAGCACGCAAGTGCTTGATTCGCGTGAGCGAGTACGGGCCTGTACCGGACTCGCGATAGAAGAAAATCACAGGAAGTGATTTTTTTCACAGGCTCTGAGATCGCGGGCCATCAACAACGATTGCCCATATCACGGCTGGTCTGATCACGGCTGGTCTGATACTTTAATTCACTGGTGAAATATAAATTAGCGAAATGGCCAACCTGTCGAACTGCATAGCGATGATGGACGAGGGAATCGGCCGGGTTGGCCAGATCATCCCGCAGATGCCGGCGCCGGAAGCACGGATGTGCCGGTTGATGCTGGTGCTCGGCAGCACCATTGAGCGGGAACTTGAGTTCAAGCTCAAGCCGCACAAGCTCAACCACAGCGAATTCCTGACCCTGATGATCCTGTACAGCCGCCCCGATGGAAGCTCCAGCCCGGGCGAACTGTGCGAGTACGCCAGCCAGGGCGCGACCAACATGACCCGCATCGCCAATACGCTGGTCGAGCGTGGCCTGATCACCCGTGGCGCCAGCAAGGAGGACCGCCGCCGCGTGCTGATCCGCATCGCGCCGGCCGGTCGACGCCTGGTGCAGAAGATGCTGCCTCCCATGTTCCCGCAGATTGGCGGCATGTTTGCCGGTTTCAGCGATACCGACAAGCGCCAGTTCGACCGGCTGCTGCGCAAACTTGCCGGCAACATCGACCAGTTGAGCGAACGCCGCCTCTCATGAAGGAATCCCGGATGAAGCCTGCCCCGCTTTGCGGTCGCACGACGCCCGCCTTCATGATGCTTGCCGCCGCGATCGTGCTGATGCTGGCGGCCTGCGCTCATGCACCAGCCAAACTCGATCAGCCGGTGCTGCGCGATGACGTTCCGCTGGCCGGATTGCAGGCGCCCGCCCGCGCCGGCTGGCCCGCCGCCCAATGGTGGCGGCAATATCACGACCCGCAGCTCGACGATCTGATCGACCGCGCCATGCAACAAGCGCCGGATCTGGCGCTTGCGCAGAGTCGCGTCAACAACGCCGAGCAGTCGGCAAGGCTGGCGGCGGCACAGCTGGGGCTGTCGGTGAATGGCAGCGCCCAGGTTTCCCGGCAACGGCTCAGCGACCATGGCCTGATACCCAACCAGTTCCTCGGCTTCAGCTGGTACAACCAGGCCGATGTCGGTGCACAGCTGCAATACGACTTCGACTGGTGGGGCAAGAAGCGCGCGACCATGGAAGCGGCGCTGGACCAGACCCATGCCGCCGAGGCGCAACGCAGCGCCGCCGCGCTGGCGCTGCAGTATGCCGTGGCCGACACCTACTTCGGCTGGCAGGCCGACCAGGCTCGCCTGCAACTGGCCGACCGGTTGCTCGCCGCGCAGGAACAGTTGCAGCGCATCGCCGACTTGCGCGTGAAGCAGGGCGTCGACTTGCCGGACGAGGCGCAGAAGGCGCGCACGCAGGTGGCCGCCGTACGCGAAATGCGGGTGGCGCTGGATGGTTCGGCGAAGATCCGCCGCGTCTCGCTTGCATCGTTGCTGGGGTTGTCCCCGGATCAGTTACCCGATCTTCAACCACGTGCCTTGCCCCGCGTGGACGCAGGCCTGCCCCCCGACGTGCGGCTGGACCTGATCGCGCGTCGACCGGATATCGCGGCCAGTCGCTGGCAGGTCGAGGCTGCGCTGCGCAAGACCGATGCCGCGCGCGCCGAGTTCTTTCCGGACTTCAGCATCAGCGCCATGGCCGGCCTGTCCAGTATCGACCTGGGCAAGCTGCTGACCGCCGGCAGCCGCACAGTCGCACTGACCCCGGCCCTGCACCTGCCGATCTTCAATGGCGGTTCGCTCCAGGCGAACTATGGCGTGAGCAAGGCCCAACTCGACGCCGCGGTGGCGCAATACGACAGCGCCGTGCTGACTGCCGCGCGCGAAGTGGCCACGCAGGCGCTGGGTGCACAACAGATCGCCGCGCGGCGCCATGAGCAGCAAGCGCAACTGGCTGCCGACGGACGATTGATGGCCAATGCGCGTGCGCGCCAAAGGCAGGGTGTGCGCGACGCGCGGGAAAGCCTCGTTGCACTGGCGCAATTGCTGCAACAACGCGATGCGGCGACGCAACTGCATGCGCAGGCCGTGGGTACGGACCTGTCCCTGATCAAGGCGCTGGGTGGCGGCTACAAGGCTCCCGCCCAAGCCGAAAACGTCCAGGCTGACAACGTCCAGGCTGACAAGAAATCCCCTTCCACCATTGCCGCGGGAGCCGCCGATCATGAGCGCCACTGAAACCGACAAGTCTCCTGCGGCCAACAACGACAGCGGCATGGCCGCCAGGGACCCGGGCAAACGCCGACGCGTGCTGCTGATCGTGGCCGGCGTGTTCATTCTTGCCGGCGTCACCTGGTTCCTGCTGTGGTTGTTCGTGTTTTCCACCCGGGTGAAGACCGACAACGCCTATGTCGGTGGCAATCAGGTGGCGATTTCCGCCCAGGTACCGGGCACGGTGGTGGCCATCCTGGCCGACGACACCCAGCGAGTGGTGGCCGGTCAGGTCTTGGTGCGGCTGGATCCCACCGATGGCAAGGTGCGCCTGGAGCAGGCCCGCAGCGCGCTGGCGCAGGCCGTGCGCGGCGTGCGCCAGCAGACCAGCTCGGCCGGCAGCGCCGATGCCCAGGTGGCCACGGCGCGGCTGGCATTGCAGAAGACCGAAGCCGACCTCAAGCGGCGCCTGCCGCTGCTGGCCGCCCATGCCGAATCGCCCGAGGTCGTTCAGCACTTGCGTGATGGCGTGGCCCAGGCGCGCTCGACGCTGGCCGCCGCCGAAGCACAGTCCGAGGCAGCGCATGCGGCGATCGAAGGCACCGATGTGGCACAGAACCCCGCCGTGCTGCAGGCACGCGCCAACTTCAGCGCCGCCTGGGTTGCCGCGCAGCGCAACGCGATCTACGCGCCGGTCTCCGGTTACGTGGCCGAGCGCAGCGTGCAACTGGGCAACAGCGTGCAACCCGGCCAGCAGCTGATGACCGTGGTGCCGCTGCACGACCTCTGGATCGACGCGAACTTCAAGGAAAGCCAGTTGCGGCACATCCGCATCGGCCAGCCGGTGAAGATCGTATCGGACGTCTACGGCGATGATGCCGAATTCCATGGCAAGGTCGTCGGCCTGGGCGCGGGTACCGGCAGCGTGTTCTCGCTGTTGCCGGCGCAGAACGCCACCGGCAACTGGATCAAGGTCGTGCAGCGCGTGCCGGTGCGCATCTCGCTGGACAACAAGGAACTGGATCGGCACCCGCTGCGGATCGGCCTGTCCACGGAAGTCAGCGTCGACATCACCCAGGACCAGGGCCCGGTGCTGGCCGCGGCGCCGACCGGGCAGCCGGTGGCACAGACCGACGTCTACCAGCAGATGGCGAGCAAGGCCGATGCGGAAGCCGAACAGATCATCCGCGCCAACCTTCCGCAAAAAGTCGACTGAGCCCAGCCGAGCCGATGGCCGCCACGCCCAACGACGCCAGTCCGCTGAAGCCGCTGCAAGGCGGCGCGCTGGTCCTGCTGACCATCGCGGTCGCGTTCAGCACCTTCATGGAAGTACTGGACATGACCATCGTCAATGTCTCGGTGCCGCACATCGCCGGCAGCCTCGGCGTGAGCCCCAGCGAAGGGACGTGGACGATCAGCTCGTACGCGCTGGCCAGCGCGATCATGCAGCCACTGACCGGCTGGCTGGCGCGGCGCTTCGGCGAAGTGCGCACCTTCATCAGCTCGGTATTGCTGTTCGTGGTGTTCTCGATGCTGTGCGGCATGGCCACCAGCATGCCCACGCTGGTGGTCTTCCGCCTGCTGCAGGGCGCCGGTTCCGGTCCGATGGTGGCGTTGTCGCTGGCCCTGCTGCTGTCCAGCTACCCGAAAGCGAAACAGGGCATGGCGCTGGCGCTGTGGGCAATGACGGTGGTGGTGGCGCCAATCTTCGGACCGATCCTGGGCGGCTGGCTGACCGACAATTTCTCCTGGCCATGGATCTTCTACATCAACGTGCCGGTCGGCGCGCTGGCGGCCGCGATCACCTGGTCATTGCTGCGCAGGCGCGAAACAAAAACCTACAAATCGCCGATCGACGTGATCGGCCTGACCTTGCTGGTGGTCGGCGTGGGCGCGCTGCAGTTCATGCTGGACAACGGCAACGACAACGACTGGTTTTCCTCACCGATGATCCTGGCCCTGGGCATCGTTGCGCTGGTTTGCCTGACCTTCCTGATTGTGTGGGAGTTGCACGCCAGGCATCCGGTGATCGAACTGGCGCTGTTCAAACGACGCAATTTCACGGTGGCGGTGGTGGCA
>DASRUB010000110.1:0-5139 GCA_035655635.1 Rhodanobacter sp.
TCAGCAGCAAGCGCAAACTGCTCGAAGCAGACAGGCTGGACTGGAGGCGCACACTCAGCACCGCAGACGTTGACATTTTCGCACTCTTGCCGCGGCAACCCGGCCAGCACCTATGTGCTTGAGCCGTCCGCCAGTGCAGGATGATGCGTCGACGATGTCACTGACTGCAACTCCAGCAACTGTCACCGTCAAACGAGGAAGTGTTGTGGGGCTGTGGCCCATGTTGGCCGTGCAGTTGTCTGTCGTGATGGACCAGACGGAGCCGGCGCGACGTCAGCTGGGGGGACTTCCGGCATATTGTGCGATGGGCAAACTCTGGCCCAAGATCATGCGGGGCCGACTGTTTGCGCACGTCGCGGCGTGCGCGACCTGTGTGGTGCCTTGAAGCGCGTTGCGTCGCGCTTGCCGAGTGCGTTTGGGATTCTGGGGCGCTTTCGTTGATCCGGCAGGGGAGTTTCGCCTCATGTTCTTCCGCAAAATTGCCCAGTCGCTATCTTTGTTGTCTGTGGCGTTCGTGGCACTGGGAGTGCCGGCGGCGCCAGTAAGCGCACGGCCCGACCCCGCGCTGTACAGCGGTATGCAATGGCGGATGATCGGCCCGTTTCGCGCGGGGCGCACAGTGGCGGTTTCCGGCGTGCCCAGCCAGCCAAACGTCTACTACATGGCTCCGAACAACGGTGGCGTATGGAAATCCGAAAACTACGGTCTGACCTGGGAGCCCCTGTACAAGGGCGATGAAGACAATTCGGTGGGGGCGCTTGCCGTGGCGCCGTCCGACGCAAACGTGATCTATGTCGGTTCCGGGGAAGGCCTGCTACGGCCGGATCTTTCCACTGGCGACGGGGTGTACAAGTCCACGGACGCCGGCAAGAGCTGGCAACACCTCGGTTTGCGCGACGGTCAGCAGATCGCCTCGATCGTCGTGGACCCCCTGGATGCGAACCGGCTGTTCGTCGCGGTGCTGGGTCATCCTTACGGGCCGAATCCGGAGCGTGGTGTGTTCCGCTCAACCGACGGCGGCAAGACGTTTCAGAAAGTGTTGTACAAGAATTCGAACGTTGGTGCGGTCCAGGTCGCCTTCGATCCTGCGAATGCACAGGTGGTGTATGCGGTGTTGTGGGCCACGCGGCACGCACCCTGGACGGGTGAGAGTGCGCTCAGGGAAGTACCCGGCAGCGGCCTGTTCAAGTCCACCGATGGCGGCAGTACGTGGAAGCAGATCGGCCAGGGTTTGCCGACCGTCGCGCAGGGTCTGGGGCGGATCGGCATAGGCATCGCGCCAAGCAATCCCGGGCGCATCTACGCGCAGGTTGAGGCGCCACCGGAGTCTGGCGGCACCTATCGTTCCGATGATGCCGGTGAGAGCTTCCATCGGGTCAACCATGAAACTCGCATTTATGGTCGCGGCGAGGATTTCGCCGAGGTACAGGTCGCGCCCGACAATCCCGACGAAATCTACGTGGCCAACACCTCGGCTTATCGCTCGATGGACGGCGGCAAGAACTTTGTCGCGATCAAGGGCGCGCCGGGCGGGGATGACTACCATCGCATCTGGATCAACCCCACGAATCCGAACATCATCCTGCTGGGCCTCGACCAGGGCGCCACGCTCAGCGTGGACGGGGGCAAGACCTGGAGCTCCTGGTACAACCAGCCGACGGCTTCCTCCTACCACATCATCACCGACAATCAGTTCCCGTACCGGGTCTACAGTTCGCAACAGGACAGCGGCTCGGTCGGCATCCTCAGCCGCGGCAACGATGGCGCAATCACGTTCCGTGACTGGCACCCGATCGGAGTGGAGGAATACGGCTACGTCGCGCCTGATCCACTCCATCCCGATACCATCTACGGCGGCAAGGTGACCCGCTACGACTGGAACACCGGCCAGAACCAGTTCGTCGGTCCGCAGATCGGGCGCGGTATGTATCGCACCAATCGCACCGCGCCGTTACTGTTCTCGCCGGCTGACCCCCACCTGCTGTACTACGGCACGAACGTGCTGTTCAAGACCACGAACGGCGGCCATAGTTGGCAGAAGATCAGCCCGGACCTGTCGCGCCCCAACCCGGGCAAGCCAGCCAGTCTCGCCCCGTTTGACGCCGCAGCAGACCCGATCGCCCATCGCGGCGTGATCTACAGCATCGGGCCTTCCTACAAGAACGTGGACACGATATGGGCCGGAACGGACGACGGCTTCATCTGGGTTACCCGGGATGGCGGCACGCACTGGGACAATGTAACCCCGAAGGGCATGACGCCCTGGAGCAAGGTGGCGCAATTGGTTGCCTCGAACTTCGACGACCAGACTGCCTATGCAGCTGTCAACCGATTCCGCGTCGACGATCTCAAACCGTACATTTACCGCACGCACGATGGCGGCGAGACCTGGAAGCTGATCGTTGGCGGATTGCCGGATAATGCATCGGTAAACGTCGTGCGCGAGGATCCCGAGCGGAAGGGGTTGCTGATCGCTGGCACGGAACGCGCAGTCTGGTTTTCCGCCGACGATGGCGATCACTGGCAATCCTTGCAGCTCAACCTGCCACGGACTTCGATGCGTGACCTGGTGATCCACGACAACGACGTGGTGCTGGGTACGCACGGCCGCTCGTTCTGGATCCTTGACGACATCACGCCGCTGCGCCAGCTCAGCGCGGCCGAAGCTGCGCCATCGGCGTACCTTTTCAAGCCGGCGGTCGCGTACCAGATACCGCGCAACACCTATTCCGACACGCCGCTGCCACCGGAGATTCCGGCAGGGCAGAATCCTCCCAGCGGGGCGATCCTCGACTATTACCTCAAGGCTGCACCGAGCGGCCAGGTGACATTGGAGGTTTTCGACGCTGCAGGCACGCTCGTGCGCCGCTTTGCGTCCACCGATGAAGTCAAGCCGGTCAATCCGGTGGACCTGACCGTGCGCCCGATGTGGATACGTCCGCCGCAGGTGCTCGCGGCCACGGCTGGCATGCATCGCTGGGTGTGGGATCTGCACTACACCCCGCCTGCCACACAGCGAGAGTATCCGGCCTCAGCGATCCCGCACGACACTCCGATGGGCCCGTTGGGTCCGATGGCCTTGCCGGGACGGTATACGGTCAAGCTCAGCGTGGATGGAAATACCTACACCCAGGCGCTTGCAGTACGGTTGGATCCCCGGGTCAAGACACCGATGGCCGGACTCACTCAACAATTCGAGCTGGCGATGCAGCTTGTCCACGACATGAACGAGACGTATGCCGCGCTGCAACGAGCCGGGGCCAAGAACGATCATGCGACGGCTCTGTTGAAATTGAGCGCCGACCTTGGTGGCGCTTATCGCGCCGTGGATGGCGACGATGCCCTAGCAACTCCTACCACTCAGCTGGTGTCAAGCGTCGCCGAACTGCATTTGCGAGCTACCGCGCTGTTGCACCCATGAAAAGGCATGCCGTGTTTGTGGTGTTTGATAGGGACCGAGCGGGCAGACGACGATTTCCCTGACATGGCATGACGATCTGCATTTGGACACCCACCCGCATTGAGGACAGATTCATGCGACTAGCCTGCATATCTGCGGCGAAGTTGGTTTCGGTGCTGCTTTCGGCGCTGACCCTGCTGGCACTTCCGGTGTGGGGTCAACAGCCGAGCCCAGACAATCAAAGCGGTATGCAGTGGCGGTTGATCGGCCCGTTTCGGGGTGGCCGCACCGTGGGGGTTTCCGGCACGGCGTTGCAGCCGAATGTTTTCTACATGGCGCCCAACAACGGCGGGGTATGGAAGTCCGAAAACTACGGTATGACCTGGGAGCCGCTGTTCAAGGGCGATGAAAGCAATTCGGTGGGCGACCTTGCGGTAGCACCGTCGGATCCGAACGTGATCTACGTGGGCTCCGGCGAAGGCCTGCTGCGGCCGGATCTTTCCACTGGCGACGGAATGTACAAATCCACGGACGCCGGCAAGACCTGGCAGCACCTCGGCCTCCGCGAGGGTCAGCAAATCGCTTCGGTCGCAGTGGATCCCCATGATGCCAAACGCTTGTTTGTGGCCGTACTCGGGCATCCCTACGGCCCGAATGCCGAGCGCGGCGTGTTCCGCTCAACCGATGGCGGCAAGTCGTTCCAGAAGGTGCTGTACAAGAATCCGAATGTCGGGGCAGTGCAGGTCGCCCTGGACCCGACAAATGCGCAGATTGTCTACGCCGTATTGTGGGCCGGACGTACGCCGCCGTGGTCGATGAAGTCCGAGAGTACCTCCATCAATGGCCCTGGCAGCGGCGTGTTCAAGTCAACCGATGGTGGCAACACCTGGAATCAGATCGGGCAGGGCCTGCCGAACGTGGCGCAGGGCCTTGGCCGGATTGGTATCGGCATCGCGCCAAGTGATCCCAAGCGCGTGTATGCACAGGTGCAGGCGCCGCCCGATTTTGGTGGAACATATCTTTCCGACGACGCGGGTCAGACCTTCCACCGCGTCAACCACGAGGAGCGCATCTACGGTCGTGGAGCGGACTTCGCCGAAGTTGCCGTCGCGCCCGACAATGCCGACGAGATTTATGTGGCCAGCACGTCTTTCTATCGCTCGATGGATGCAGGCAAGACGTTCAGCGCCATCAAGGGTGCGCCCGGCGGAGATGACTACCACCGCATCTGGATCAACCCCTCCAACCCGAAAATCATCCTGCTAGGCGTGGACCAAGGCGCCACACTGACGGTTGACGGAGGCAAGACCTGGAGCTCCTGGTACAACCAGCCAACCGCGTCCTCGTACCACATCATTACCGATAATGTCTTTCCTTACCGCGTCTACAGCTCCCAGCAGGACAGTGGCTCGGTGGGAAGTTCGAGTCGGAGCAATGACGGTCAGATCACACTTCGCGACTGGCATCCGGTCGGCGCGGGGGAGCATGCGTACGTGGCACCCGACCCCCTGCATCCGAACATCGTCTATGGCGGTGATGTCACCCGTTACGACTGGGTCACCGGGCAGAGCCAGTTTGTGGGCCCGCAGGTTGTCGGAGACCAGTACCGTACCAACCGAACGGCGCCCTTGCTGTTCTCACCGGCCGATCCGCACCTGCTGTATTACGGGATGAACGTCCTGTTCAAGACCACCAATGGCGGCCAGAGCTGGCAGAAGATCAGCCCCGACCTGTCACGC
>DASRUB010000111.1:0-16224 GCA_035655635.1 Rhodanobacter sp.
TGGATATCTCGGCGCTGCCGCTGGACGACCCGGCGCCGTACGAACTGCTGAAGAAAGCGCAAACCGTCGCGGTGTTCCAGCTCGAATCCTCCGGCATGCAGCGCATGTTGAAGGATGCCAGGCCCGACCGCTTCGAGGACATCATCGCGCTGGTGGCACTGTACCGCCCCGGCCCGATGGACCTGATCCCCAGCTTCATCGCGCGCAAGCACGGCCGCGAGGAGGTCGAATACCCCGACCCCCGCGTCGAGCCGATCCTGAAAGAGACCTACGGCATCATGGTCTACCAGGAGCAGGTGATGCAGATGGCGCAGATCGTCGGCGGCTACACGCTCGGCGGCGCCGACCTGTTGCGTCGTGCGATGGGCAAGAAAGACGCCAAAAAGATGGCGGAGGAACGCGCCAAGTTTCGCGACGGCGCCGCGCGCGACGGACTGACCGGCGAGAAGGCCGACACCATCTTCGACCTGATGGAGAAATTCGCCGGCTACGGCTTCAACAAATCGCACGCGGCCGCCTATGCGCTGGTTTCGTACCAGACCGCCTGGCTGAAGGCGCATTACCCCGCCGAGTTCATGGCCGCCACGATTTCGGCGGACATGGACAACACCGACAAGGTGGTGATCTTCCTCAACGAGGCACGCGCACTCGACATCGTCGTGCAGCCCCCGGACGTCAATGCCTCCGACTACATGTTCGTGGCAATCGAACCCGACACGTTGTCCAATACCTCGCGCCAAGGCGCTCGCACGATTCAATACGGACTGGGGGCGATCAAGGGCGTCGGCCACGGCGCGTGCGAGGCCATCGTCGCCGAGCGAGCCAATGGCCGCTACACCGACCTGGCCGATTTCTGCCGTCGGGTGGATCCAAACCGGCTCAACCGGCGCTTGCTGGAAGCGCTGGTCCTGTCCGGCGCCCTGGATACCCTGGCTGCCAACCGAGCCAGCCTGATGCTGCAGCTGCCCGATGCGATCAAGGCGGCCGAGCAGCATCTGCGCGATCGGCAATCCGGCCAGAACGACATGTTCGGCGCAGCCCAGTCTCATGGCGGCGCGGGCAGCACCACACCGGTGCTGAACATCGATCTGCCCACGGTGCCGGAGTGGCCACTGGAGCAGCGCCTGCAAGGCGAGCGCGACACGCTGGGTCATTACCTGTCCGGCCATCCCACCGATCCATGGAAGGACGAGCTGGCGCAATTGTCGACCTGCCCGCTCGGCGAAATCGTCGACCGCTACCAACCACCGCGGCCGCGCAAGAATGATGACGGCGACAACAACCGTTTCCGCCGTGGCCCGGATACACCGTGGACGGTCGCCGGCATGGTCGGCGCCGTGCGCAAGCGCGGCGACAGCGACGCGTTCGTGCGCCTGGAAGATGGCGGCGGCAGCATCGAGGTGAGTTTCTTTGGCGAGCTGTACCAGCAGGTGGCGCCGCTGCTGACCCGCGGCGAGATCCTGGTCGTCGACGGTGGCCTGCGCATCGATGAGTTCTCCGGCGGCGGCTTCCAGCTGCGCGCACGCAGTGCCTGCTCGCTGGCGGACGCCTGCCGCAGGCATGCGCGGCTGCTGCAGTTGAAATTGAATGGCATCCGCCCGGAGTTCGCCGCGCAGCTGCAACAGGCGTTGATCGGTTATCGCGGTGGTCGCGCCAGCGTCACCCTGCACGGATATCGCAACCGCAGCGCGCAGGCCGATCTCGAACTCGGCGAGGAGTGGCGCGTGGACGCCATCCCCGACCTGCTGCGCGCGGTACGTGCGTTACCCGGCGTGCAGGCCGCACGACTGCGCATCGTCAGGCAGCAGGACTGAGCCACACCCCCGTAGGAGCCCGCTCGCGGGCGATGCTCTTGCTCTGCGAATCCCGAATCCCGAATCCCGTCCAAGAGCATCGCCCGCGAGCGGGCTCCTACGATTTGCTGCGCTCCATCATCGTCTTCAGGTCCGCAAACGGGTTGCCGGTGGCTGGCGGCGCCTGTTCCACCGCCAGCACCCCGCCGCGCACGTGGTCGATATGCCGGGCATGCTCGTTGTCGTGGCAGTACACGCACAGCAGCTCCCAATTGCTGCCGTCGGGCGGATTGAAGTCGTGATCGTGGTTGCGGTGGTGGACCGTCAGCTCCTGCAGGTTGGTGCGGGTGAACTCGCGCGCGCAGCGGCCGCACACCCACGGGTACATCTTCAGCGCCCGCTCGCGATAGCCCAGTTCGCGCTGCTCAGCGTTGCGACGCGCCTCGGCCACGATGCGGTCGAGTTTGTCGTTGTCGATGACGGATTTGCCTGGCATGACGGATTTCCGCAGAAGAACGTGTTCCACAACCGGACGATAGCGCAATCACGCCAGCTTCTGCAGGCGGTATCGGCCCGGTCACCGCCCTACGACGCCGTTCTCGTCTTTACTGGCGGAACGGTATACTGAGCAGCTTGGTTGCCTCAAAATGCAGCAGATGAATCCCAACTTCCTTGATTTCGAACAACCCATCGCCGAACTGGACGCGAAGATCGAAGAGCTTCGTCACACCAGCGATGGCCAGGCGTTCAACATCGACGAGGAGGTGGCCCGCCTGCGTCAGAAGGTGAAGGTGAAGACCGCCGACATCTTCCGCAACCTCAACTCATGGCAGACCACGCAGCTGTCGCGGCACCCGGCGCGCCCGTACACGCTCGATTACATCGGCGTGATCTGCGAGGAATTCCATGAACTGGCTGGCGACCGCATGTACGCCGAGGACGCCGCCATCGTCGGCGGCCTGGGCCGCATCAACGGGCGCTCGGTGGTCATCATCGGACACCAGAAAGGCCGCGACACCAAGACCAAGGTGCGCCGCAACTTCGGCATGCCGCGTCCCGAGGGTTACCGCAAGGCGCTGCGCTTGATGCAGATGGCCGAACGCTTCGAGCTGCCGCTGCTGACCCTGATCGACACTCCCGGCGCCTACCCCGGCGTGGGTGCCGAGGAGCGCGGCCAGAGCGAGGCGATCGCGCGCAACCTGCTGGAGATGGCCGAGCTGAAGGTGCCGATCATCTGTACCGTGATCGGCGAAGGTGGTTCCGGCGGCGCGCTGGCGATCGGCGTGGGCGACCGCACCAACATGCTGCAGTACTCGACCTATTCGGTGATTTCGCCCGAAGGCTGCGCCTCGATCCTGTGGAAGAGCCCGGACAAGGTGAAGGACGCGGCGGAAGCGCTCGGCATGACCGCGCCACGCCTGTTCGAGTTGGGCCTGATCGACAAGGTCATTCGCGAACCGCTGGGCGGTGCGCACCGCAATCCGCGCTCGATGGCAATCCGCCTGAAAGCCGTCTTGTTGAACCAGCTCGACGAGCTAGAAGCAACGCCGGTCACCGACCTGCTCGAACAGCGTTACAAGCGTCTGCGCAGCTACGGTGCCTTTCAGGAATAACCCATTCCTGTAGGAGCCCACCTTGTGGGCGATGCTTTTGTCTCAAATCCTGGTAAAAGCATCGCCCACAAGGTGGGCTCCTACAAATGGGGTGGTGCAGCGTTACCATCGGTCCATCCTCTCCGACGGATTCCCACCATGGCCCACGACAAACTTGCCGTACTGATCGACGCCGACAACGCCCGCCCGGCAATCGTCGAGGGCCTGCTGGCCGAGATCGCCAAGTACGGCACCGCCCACGTCAAGCGCATCTACGGCGACTGGACCAAGCCCGATCTCAACGGCTGGAAGGAAGTGCTGCTGCGCCACTCGATCCAGCCGATCCAGCAGTTCCGCTACACCGTGGGCAAGAACGCCACCGACTCGGCGATGATCATCGACGCGATGGACCTGCTCTACTCCGCGCGCTTCGACGGCTTCTGCATCGTCTCCAGCGACAGTGACTTCACCCGGCTCGCCTCGCGCATTCGCGAATCGGGCCAGACCGTCTACGGCTTCGGCGAGAAAAAGACGCCCGAACCGTTCCGCACCGCCTGCGACAAGTTCATCTATACCGAAGTGCTGGTGCAGGCGACTGAAGCCGAACCCAGCCCCGGTGTGAAGCGACGCAGCGTGAAGGAACTGCGCGGCGACAACCAGTTGATGAACTTGCTGCGCAACGCGATCGAGGCCGCCTCCGATGATTCCGGCTGGGCGAGCCTGGGCACCATCGGCAGCATCATCAACAAGCAGTCGCCCGACTTCGATTCGCGCAACTACGGCTACGCCAAACTCAGTGGACTGATCAACGGCATCGGCCTGTTCGAGACCGACGAACGCCAGATCGGCAACGGCAAGCAGCTGTACGTGCGTCCCCGCAGCGGCAGGAAGTGAGCGACCCGCTGCATCGACATCTGGCCGCCGCACTGGCGGCCGTGCCAGTGGCACCGTTGGCGCTGGCATTCAGCGGCGGCCCCGATTCCACCGCCCTGCTGCATGCACTGGCACAACTGCCCGAAGCACGCGAGCGCGGCCTGCGCGCGCTGCATGTCGATCACGGCCTGCATGCCGACAGCGCCGGCTGGGCGGAGCATTGTCGCCGTTTTTGCGAGTCGCTCGAGGTGACTTGCGAAGTGCTGCGCGTAGCGGTGCAACAAGACAGTGGCAAGGGACTGGAGGCCGCCGCACGTGAGGCACGCCATGCCGCCCTGGCCGACCAGCTGCGCGAGGGCGAGCACCTGCTCTTCGCCCATCACCGCGACGATCAGGTGGAGACCGTCCTGCTCAAGCTGCTGCGTGGCGCCGGGCCGGAAGGTCTGGGCGGCATGCGTGCATGGCGCCCGTTCGGCCGTGGGCAACTGTGGCGCCCCGTACTGGCGCTCTCGCGAGCGCAACTGGGCGACTACGTGAATACTCACCAGCTCCCATGCATCGACGACCCCTCCAACGCCGACACGCGACTGGCACGCAATCATCTGCGCCACGAAATCCTGCCGCGGCTCGCCGCGCACTGGCCACAAGCGGCGGACTCGATCCTGCACAGTGCCGCGCTCAGCCGCGCCGCCGCCGAGGCCCTGCGCAGCCAATGGCTGGCGGCCTTCGACGCCTTGCACGACCGCATCCATGGCAGCCTGGATGCCCGCGGCTGGCTGGCGCTGATGCCGGCCCTGCGTGCGCCCTTGCTCGACTACTGGCTGCACCAACGCGGGCTGGGCGCGCCCACCACGGCGCAGCGCCGGCAGATCGAGCGCCAGTGCGACGCACGGCCGGGCCAACTTCCCTGCATCCGCTGGGCTGGTGCCGAGCTGCATATCTGGAAGGGGCAGTTATGGGCACTGCCACCCGAACGCAACATCGCCGCCGACTGGCAGGCACCGTGGCAAGGCGAGCCGCTGCGGTTGCCGGATGGCGGCGAACTGTCGCTGATGGTCGAGGGCGCGCGCCTGAGCGAACTGCTGACCGTGCGTCTGCGTCGCGGCGGCGAGCGGATCAAACCCGCCGGCGACGCGCACACGCGCGAGCTGCGTGATCTGTTCCAGCAGGCGCTGATCCCGCCGTGGCGACGCGTGAACTGTCCCCTGCTGTACGTCGGCGATGAACTGGTCGCAGTGGCCGACCGCTGGGTTAGCGTGCGCGGAGCCGCTCTTTTTCAACAGGCCGGCAGCCTGCCGCGTTGGCGGCCGGCACGTTGATCTGGGTCGACAAGCGTCGCCTGTAGCATTCCCTCTCCTCAATCCTCTCCCGCCCGCGGGAGAGGAGGCGAACGTGCCGAGCGGGAGTCGCGACTTCGTACATCACTATGGCGCCGTGAATCGGGTTCCCTTGATAGATCGGCTTTCTGGATTGATTCCTCGCGCCCGCTGCGCTAGCTTGACGGCCCATGGCCAAGACCGCTCCCGCACCCGCCGCTCCCGCACCCGCCGCCGACTTTGAACACTCCCTCGACGAGCTGGAGCAACTGGTCGCGAAGATGGAAGGCGGTGACCTGAGCCTGGATGAATCGCTCGCCTCATTCGAGCGCGGCATCGGCCTGTTCCGCCACTGCCAGCAATCGCTGCAACAGGCCGAACTTCGCGTGCGCCTGCTGCTTGATCCCGAAGCCCCCGACGACGCCCAATTGTTTGAACCCGAAGCCTGAGTCCCCCGAGCTAGGCCCCGCGCTGCAGTCCTTGATCCAGCGCGCCGAACAGGCGCTGGATCGGCAGCTGCCGCCAGCCGATCATTCCCCCGCCGACCTGCACCGCGCGATGCGCTATGCCGTGCTCGGCGGCGGCAAGCGGCTGCGTCCGATGCTGGTTTACGCCGCCGCGGATGTGCTGGGCGAGTCCGGGCCAGCGCTGGACGCGGCCGCGTGCGCGGTGGAGCTGATCCACGCCTACTCGCTGGTGCACGACGACCTGCCCGCGATGGACGACGACGCCCTGCGTCGCGGCCGCCCGACCTGCCACGTCGTCTTCGGCGAAGCCATGGCGATACTCGCCGGTGACGCGTTGCAGGCACTCGCCTTCGAGCTGCTGGCCGACCAACATGCCGGCGGCTTCGAAGCGGAAGTGCGCATGGCGATGCTGCACGCGCTGGGCCGCGCCTGCGGCGCCGAAGGCATGGCCGGTGGCCAGGCGCTGGATCTGGCCGCGGTGGGACAGCCGCTCAACCTGGCCGAACTGGAACACATGCATGCGTGCAAGACCGGCGCGTTGATCCGCGCCTCGGTGCAACTGGGCGCCCTCGCCGCAGGCGCGGACGATGGCGCACGCAAGGCCCTGGACGACTACGCCAGCGCCGTCGGCCTGGCCTTTCAGGTGCGCGACGATATTCTCGACGTGGAAGGCGAATCCGCGGAAATCGGCAAGACCGCAGGCAAGGACGCGGCCGCGGCCAAGCCGACCTTTCCCTCGGTCATCGGACTGGACGCGTCACGGCTCAGGCTCGCTGAATTGACCGACATCGCGCTCGACGCCATCGCACCCTGGGGCGAACGTGCGACGCTGCTGCGTGAACTGGCGCGATACTCCGCCAACCGCCGGAACTGAAACCGGAAGGCAGCCTCATCGCTGCCGTCCAGTCGCCATCCCGGCAGCAGCGTTACTTGACCAGCCGCAAGGTGAACGGGTAGCGATAGCGCACGCCTTCGTTCGCCTTGATCGCCGCGATGATGGTGAACACCAGCCAGCCGATGCCGATGATGATCCACAGCGGGATCGCGATGATCAGGCCGATGCCCAGGGTCATCACCGAGATCAGGACCAGCACCACCGCCGCAATCGCCACCGTGATGTTGAAGTTCAACGCCTCCTTGCCCTGGTCGTTCACGAACGGCATGGTGTCTTTCTTGACCAGCCAGATCACCAGCGGGCCGATGAAACAGCCCCAGCCGCCGCCGAAGGCGCCGGTGAGGATAGCGCCCAGCAGCGCCGAGAGGTGGGCGAACATCGCCCATTGCCGCTCCTCGGCAGAGGGAGCCCCAACCAACGGCTCGCTCGGCGCGGGCGGGATGACGGATTCGGGTGGAACGCTCATGCGCATCTCCTCGGAAGTGGGAACGTGCGTCAACGGTTCGCCGGCCAGTCGCCGGTACTGCCAATCCTAGCAAGCATCGGCATGCCGTGCCGAATGAACTTGCGACATGGATGCGCCGTAGGGCGGGCACGGCCCGCCGGCCCTCCCCCGATGCGCACGGTCAAGGGCGGCGGGCCATGCCGCCCTACGATCCTGCAGCTAAAACGTCTCCTTCAGGCAACGACCAGCCGCCGCGCGCAGCGTGCTTGCTGCAGCCATTCCTGGCCAGCCAGTAGTCACTCGCCGGCCACGGTCATCCGCTGCAGCAGGATCGAGCCGCACAGGATATGCGAGCGCAGATCCACATCGGTACCCACCGCCACGATCCCGGCGAACATGTCGCGCAGGTTGGCAGCAATCGTGATGCCTTCCACCGGATAGGCAATCTGGCCGTTCTCCACCCAGAAGCCCGCGGCACCGCGCGAATAGTCGCCGGTGATCGTGGACACGCCCTGCCCCATCACCTCGGTCACCAGCAGACCGGTGCCCAGCCGCCGCAGCATGCCGGCGAAGTCGGACCGCTCGCCGTCCTGCGCGCCCGGATCCACGATCAGGTTGTGTACGCCGCCGGCGTTGCCGGTGGATTCCAGGCCCAGTTTGCGGGCCGAGTAGCTGCCCAGCACGTAGCGCGCCAGCACGCCGCCCTCGATCAAGGCGCTGTCGCGGGTGGCCACGCCCTCGGCGTCGAAGTTGCCCGAACCCTGGCCGTGCGGCAGATGCGGTCGCTCGTTGATATCGAGCCATGCCGGCATCACCGGTTTGCCCACCTGGTCGAGCAGGAAGCTGGCGCGGCGATACAGTGAGCCGCCGCTGACCGCACCGAGCAGGTGACCGATCAACCCGCGCGCCAGCTCCGGCGCAAACAGCACCGGGCACTGCCGCGTCGACAGGCTGCGTGCGCCGATCCGCGCCAGCGTGCGCTCGGCGGCCTTGTCGCCGAGCGCCTTCGCACCGATGAAGTCGCCAGCAGCGCGCACGCTGTCGTACCAGTAGTCACGCTGCATGCCGTCGTCATCGCCGGCGATCAAGGCCAGCGAGAGCGAATGCCGGGTGCCACGCTCGCGGCCCACGAAACCGTGCGAATTCGCATACACCGACAGGCCCTGCCCGGCCTGCACGCTGGCGCCGTCGGAATTGCTGATGCCGGCATGCGCGCGCCCGGCAGCCTCGATCTCGATACCCAGCTCGATCGCCTGCGTCGTGTCGATGTCCCACGGATGCCACAAGTCCAGATCCGGGAAGGCCGTGGCCATGCGTGCGGCATCGGCCAGCCCGGCCGCGGGATCCTCTTCGGTATAGCGGGCGATCGCACAGGCCTGATCGAGCGTCGCCTGGATTGAATCGGGGTTCAGGTCGGCGGTGCTGGCCGAGCCTTTGCGCTGGCCGAAGTACACGGTGAGGCCAAAGCCGCGGTCGCGGGTGTGTTCGACCGTCTCCACCTCGCCCAGGCGCACGTTCACGCTCAGCCCGGTTTCGATGCTGGCAGAGACCTCGGCCTGACTGGCGCCCGCGGCACGGGCACGGCGGATCACGTCCTCGGCCAGCCCGGCCAGTCGATCGAGATCGGCCGCACTGCGGTCCTGGCTGATGGCAACTTCACTCACGTGGGGCTTTCCTCGGCATGGGGCGGGTAGAATAGACGGTTCGCGACCGCCAGACCGCTTCCAGATGGGGTCGCGGCGGCGAAATGAAAAGAGCCGTGGAGGCCGTCATGCAACCCGTCGCCGGTATTTACCGCCACTACAAGGGCCAGCGTTACCGCGTGCTGGGCACGGCGCGACACAGCGAAACCCTGGAGCCGCTGGTGGTCTACCAGGCGCTCTATGGCGAGCACGGCCTGTGGGTGCGGCCGGCCGCCATGTTCTGCGAGACCATTGAACTGGATGGCGAACCGATCGCCCGATTCGCGCTGGAACAGGCAGCCGCGGACCCGCCCAGCGATCAGCCGAACACGAGCCCCACCATTTTTCTGGAATCCAACCCGTGAGCCCGAGCCGCAGCCGCAACCAGACCGAACTCGACGACGAGGACTACGGCCCCAGCCGCACCCAGCAGCGCCGCGAAGCGCTGGCCGTGCTGACCTTGGCCGGCCAGCTGATCGAGCTGCAACCAAGTCGCCTGGCCAAACTCGACCTGCCCGAGGATGTACGCCGCGAGATCGACATCACCCGCCGCACCCCTTCGCACGGTGCAAAAAAGCGCCAGCTCGCCTTCCTGGCCAAGGTCATGCGCCGCTACGGCGACGAAGACTTCGCCGCCGTGCGCGCCGAACTCGGCGAAAACCGCGAGAAACAGCGCCAGGAGACCGCGGCGATGCATCGCCTCGAATCCATGCGCGACCGCCTGATCGCCGAAGACGAAAACGCCTTGTCGGAACTGATCGCCGAACATCCGCAAGTCGACCGCCAGCACCTGCGCTCGCTGATCCGCCAGGCACGCCTGGAAAAGGACACGCCGAACAAACCGCCCAGGGCGTACCGGGAGATCTTCCAGCTGCTGAAGGAGCTGGCCGAGGCAGCCCCGGATGCAACGCTGCCGCCCGACGCCGACTGATCAGCCGCCGCCGCGCGGAATGGCACTTGCTTCAAGGGGCAATCCAACTCCCAACCGTTCGCGCTGAGCGTAGCCCGCGCTGCGGGCGGAGTCGAAGCGCTGCCAAGCGTGACCAGCACATCGCCGGTATGTCCTTGGACTTCCTCGCTCCTCAGTCGTGGCCATCCGTGGCCATCCCGCGTGCGGCCTTCGGCCTACGCTCAGAGCCAGCCCCGGACTCGATCCGGGGACGAACGGGGCTTGAGTTAAGTGCCCTTCGCCACCGGGCGCTTCCGCCGAGCCGGCCGATGACGTTGCCTTCACCAGGATTTTTCGGCGCCGATTTTTCGGCGTAAGATTCGAGCATCTTTCGGCAGCCCGCGACGCTGGCATCGCCGTCATTCTCGGCGAATGCAGATTGCCAGGCGCGGCAGGGTATGGGGAAACGGGGCCAACCAAGCTGGGTACACGCGCCGACCAGACGGGTTGGATCGAGCGAGCGGCTGCCCCATCACGCCCCCGCCGGCGCGCACGATGCGCCATCCGGCGGTGACTATCGTGGTGCAGCGTTGAGTAGCGGCACCAACGATGCCGCCTTCTGCCCACCCACCCCGCTCGCCGCCACGCCGAACTCCAGGGCGCGCCTCGCTGAATCGGGCCCGCACTGGCCGCCACCAGCCACGAGCCATTCCCCGTCCCGCGCACCGGCCGGCAAACCGTGAGCGTGTTCGACGAACTCAAGCGTCGCAACGTGCTGCGTGCCGGCGTGCTGTACGCCGGCGCGGTGTGGGCACTGGCGCAGGGCATTGCGCAACTGGGCCCGTCCGTCGGCGCACCGGAATGGGTGACGCGCTGGTTCCTGGTGGCGGCGGTCATCGGCTTTCCATTCTGGATCGCGTTCGCCTGGTTCTACGAGTTCACGCCGCAGGGCTTGAAGCGCGAAAGCGAGATCGATCCGGCCGATTCCGTCGCGCACTCGACCGGCCGCAAACTGGATTTCTGGATCATCGGTGTGCTGGCGGTGGCGGTGGTGCTGCTGCTGACCAACCAGTTCGTGGTGCACAGGGACGGTGACGCGGCACCGATCCCGGACAAATCCGTCGCCGTGCTGCCATTGGCCAACGAGAGCGGCGACAAGGGTGACCAGTATTTTTCCGATGGCCTGTCCGAAGACTTGATCACCGCGTTGTCGCAATTTTCCGGACTGAAAGTCATCAGCCGCAATTCCTCGTTCCAGTTTCGTGACACGAAAGATGATGCCCGGACCATCGGCGCGAAACTCGGCGTCGCGCATTTGCTGGAAGGCAGCGTGCGTCGCGCCGGCGAGGAAGTGCGCATCAGCGCGGAACTGGTCAATGCGGCCGATGGCAGCACCCTCTGGTCGCAACGCTACGACCGGCCGTACAAGGATCTGTTCGCGTTGCAGGACGACATCACCCATGCCGTCGCCACGACGTTGAAAACGAAATTGCTGGAAAGCCCTGCCACCGCTGTACAAAGCGACCGTCCGCCGAGCGGCAATCTTGCTGCATGGAACGCGTATTCGCGCGGCACGTTCGCCAGTGGCCTTGGCACGCCTGTGGATTACCGCAAGGCGATCGACTTTTACTCTCAGGCGACCGCACTCGATCCGGGTTATGCGCGCGCCTATGCCGCCATGGCTCAGTCGTGGACGATTCTTGGCGCAACTTTCCTGGGCGGTGAGGAACAACGGCACGCCTATGCGAAGGCTCGGGTCGCGGCCGAGCAGGCTTTGCAACTGGATCCGGATATGGCGGCAGCGCACGCTGCGCGTGGCTTGCTGCTGGTATGGGCGGATTTCGATTCGGCTGGTGCGGAAGTCGAATATCGGCGTGCGTTGGAATTTGCACCGAACGATGGCCCGTCAAAGTTCTGGCTGGGCAATCTGTCCAGCCGGTTCGGTCATCCGCAGCAGGCGATCGCGTTGATCCGGCAGGTCATTGCGAACGATCCGCGTAACGGCACCGCGCATTACTGGCTGGGATGGAATCTGGCCGCGGTTGGCCAGCTTGAGGAAGCCGAACAAGCTTTGCACAAAGCCATCGAACTTGTGCCAACCAACCCGTTTTTCCCCACGGGACTTGCGATCATCCAGATCCAGCGCAAACAGGCCAGGGCCGCACTGGCCACCGCGCAACAGGAGCCAACGGGACCGTGGCGTGAATTCGCGCTGACGCTCGCGCTGCAGGTCGGCGGCGATCGGGTCGCGGCCGATGCGGCGTTGAAGTCCCTGATTGCCAGGAATGCTGACGCGATGGCTTACCAGATCGCCGAGGCCTATGGCTTGCGCAAGGAACCGGACAACGTGTTCACGTGGCTGGACCATGCGTGGGCCAATCGTGATCCGGGCATCGGAAGGCTGCTCACCGATCCCTTCATCCTGCCCTACAAAAACGACCCACGCTTCGCCGCGTTCTGCAAGAAAGTCGGCCTGCCGACTACCATCAGCGCGAAGTCCATGCCGTGAATGATTCATCCATCCCGCGCGTTGCCAGGTTTGCAAAAGGCCGGAAGTCCCATGACTGATTTCATCGCACGCCTGAAGCAACGCAAGCTGGTGCAATGGGCGCTGGCCTATGTCGCGGGTGCGTTCGCATTGTTGCAGGCGGTCGACATCGTGGCGCAACGGTTCGCCTGGCCGGAAGCCATCGAGCGCGGGCTGATCATTGCCGTGTGCATCGGTTTCTTCGTGGCGCTGTTGCTGGCCTGGTACCACGGCGATCGCGGCGCGCAGAAGGTGTCCGGCACGGAGTTGGCGATACTCGCCCTGCTGCTGGCGATCGGTGGTGCCTTCATGTGGCAATTCTCACGGTCGCCCGCGGTCGCACCGACCATCTCGACGACATCCGTGCCCGCGACACCATCGGCCGCGACATCGGCTCGCGCGGACATCCCGGCGAAATCCATCGCCGTGCTGCCGTTCGAGAACCTGTCCGACGACAAGGAGAATGTGTTCTTTTCAGACGGCCTGTCCGAGGAGATCCTCAACTCGCTGGCGCGCATCGATGGCTTGCGCGTGATCGGGCGCACCTCGTCGTTCCAGTTCAAGGGCAAGGACGTGGATTCGCGCACCATCGGCCAGCGGCTTGGCGTGGCCAACCTGCTCGAAGGCAGCGTACGGCGCGAAGGCGAGCGGGCGCGCGTCACCGCGCAGCTGATCCGCGCTTCCGACGGGACACAGCTGTGGTCGCAGACTTACGACCGTACGGTAACCGACAGCCTTGCCGTGCAACTGGATATTGCCGAAAAGGTCGCTGGCGTACTCAACGTGGTGCTGGATGACAGACAGCGTGCGCACATGCGCGCGGCCGGCGTGAAGAATGTGGATGCCTTCATCGCCTACCAGAAGGGCTGGAAGTTGTACATCGACGCGCATTTCAGTCCCGGAGGCGACCTGATTGCTGGCCTGCGTCAGGCCAATGTGGAATTCGACAAGGCGATCGCGCTGGATCCCAACTTCTCGTTTGCTTATTTCGCCGAAGCGGATCTTTACGAGCACACGCTGATGGCCGATGGCCGCAGCCATGCGGAACTCCTCGATGCCCAGCGTGCCGCCCTGCATACGCTGGAACGCGCCGCTGCCACCAGCCCCGATCCGCAGCAGCGCGACCTTGCGCTGGCCGAGCGGCAATTGCTGAGCGACGACTGGCATGGTCTGGCTGACCGTATTGAAGCCGCACTCAAGCAACCCGGTTGCAGCGCACCGAACTGGATGCCGGTATTCGCCAGTGCGTTCGGCTATGGCGACCAGATCGAGAATCTCGGTGCGCGCGTCAATGTCTGCGACCCGCTGAATGGCATCAACTACCACACGCGCATGTCCGCGGCGCTGGCCACCGGACATCCCCAGCGCGCACTGGCTGCGCTGGCCATGGCAGAGAAGGCGAGCGGGAGTGGCCCCGTCCCATCGACCGCTCAGGCGATCGCGCTGACCATGCTGGCGCGGACTGCGGAAGCCCAGGCCACGCTGTCCTTGATCGAACCACGCGGCGAGGGTTACTACATCGCGCAATTGATCGTGGGCAAGGCCGCTGGCGAGGATCCCGCAAAGCTCCACGCCCGCCTGCAGAAGGTGGATCGCAAAAGCTCGAAGTATCGAATGTCGGACATCGCCGATGCGGTGGAGGCGGCGTTGTCCGGCAACCGTGCCGAAGCCAATCGCCGTGCCGCTGCACTGGACGCGCGACCGGCCGGCGGCCTGCTGCTTGCGATCGTGGTCACCGACTGTTACTGCGGCGCGCCGTTCGACCTCGACGCCACGCCCCATTTCAAGGCGCTGCTCGCCGAATCCGGACTGCGCTGGCCACCACCTCAAACCATCAAATACCCCGCTCCGGTCGCGCAAAGCGGTTCGCAACTCATGGTTGCGCCAGCCGCTGCCAAGGCCCACGCACATGACTGATCTGTGGCAACGCCTCAGGCAACGCAAGCTGGTGCAGTGGGCGTTGGCGTATGTGGCGGCGGCATTTGCGCTGCTGCAAGGCATCGACATTGTGGCTGCGAAGTTCGGTTGGCCCGATGCGGCCGAACGCCTGCTGATCATCGCCATCTGCATCGGCTTTTTCGTCACGCTGCTGCTGGCCTGGTACCACGGCGAGCAGGGCCGGCAACGCGCCAGCGGCACGGAGTTGCTGCTGATCGCACTGGTGCTGGCGGTAGGCGGCGGACTGCTGTGGAAGTTTGCTGGCGCGTCCGCAAACCATGGCGTCTCGGCAAATTCGGCAACGCCGACTTCGCAAGCCATGCCGATGGCGGCCTCTGCTGCGTCTGTTGCCGGCAGCGCGGCGCCAGCGTTGTCAGCCACGGCCATCCCGGCCAAATCCATTGCGGTGCTGCCGTTCGTCAACATGAGTGGCGACCCGAAGAACGATTACTTCAGCGATGGCATCACCGAGGAAATTCTCGACGCGCTGGCGCAGGTGTCGGATCTGAAAGTGGCCGCGCGCACCTCGGCGTTCGCGTTCAAGGGCAAGGCCGAGGATCTGCGCAAGGTCGGAGAGGTGCTGGGCGTGGCGACGGTGCTGGAAGGCAGTGTGCAGAAATCGGGCGACGAGGTGCGCATCACGGCGCAGTTGATCGACACGCGTAGCGGCTTCCATCTGTGGTCGGAGAAGTACGACCGCAAGCTCACCAGCATCTTCGCGGTCGAAGACGAAATTTCCAAGGCCATCGCGGACAAATTGAAGGTGCAGTTGGCCGGTGGAAGCGGGTCGACACTGGTTGCGCAGAAGACGACCGATCCACGTGCGCATGATTTCTACTTGCACGGATTGACCCTGCTGGCGGCGCGCTCCGTTGGCCAAGCTGTCGATGCGTTCCAGCAGGCTGTGGCAGTTGATCTGAATTACGCGCAAGCGTGGGCCGCGCTGGCCGAAGCGCAAGCGTTGCTGCCGGCGTATGGGCCGGTTCCGGTGCAGGATGCCAATGCACGCGCGCTCGACGCCGCGCGGCGTGCGCTTGCGCTGGATCGCGGTATCGCCCTCGCTTACGTTGCCCAGGGCATCGTCTATAGCAACCAGATGCACTGGGCGGATGCAGACAAGGCTTTCCGGCGTGCGCTCGCGCTGGCGCCAGGCGATGCCGAAGCGATGGACCAGTATGCGCAATTCCTGTACGCAGTAGGCGAACTCGAGCCCGCATTGGCGGAGATTGAGCGCGCGCTGCAACGAGACCCGCTCTCCGGGATCAGTGGAGCGGTCCGCGCCCAGCTTCTGTTGGTATTGCACCGCGATGATGCGGCGTTGAGACAGATGGAAAGCACCTTGGCTGCCCATCCGGGTGGCGTGCTGGAGCATCGCATCGCGGTGTGGGTTTATGTCGCCTTGCATCGTTATCCCGAAGCGGAACAGCAGATGCGTCTGGCGAGCATACGCATTGACGGCCATCCGGATGCCACCGCACTGCTGATACGTGGCATGGCTGATCCGGTGTTGCGGGTCAAGGCCGTGCAGAGCCTGGAGACGTCCGCCGAATTGGCCAGCTTGCGCAGGGATGCAATCGTCCACGCGCTTTTCCTCACGGCTCTCGGCGAGCGCGACCACGCGCTGGCCGTGCTCGACGAGCTTGCGGTCAATGGCGACAGCACCACACCGCAACTGCTGTGGTTTCCGGCTTTCGATCCCGTACGCAAGGACCCGCGTTTCAAGACGGTGCTGAAAAAGATGGGCTTGCCCTACACGCCGCAGGATTTGCCCAGGCAATGAACGAATTCATCACTCGCCTGAAGCAAC
>DASRUB010000112.1:0-3913 GCA_035655635.1 Rhodanobacter sp.
GCGGCTGGCGTTCTTCGTAGTGATGCCAGATGCGTAGCACCACGACCGTCTTGGCGTGAACGGAGTACCTGACGATATAGCTGCCGAAAACGGCATCGCGCACCAGCCGGGGTTGCGGCGCCAGCGCAACGGGCCGCCCCAGTTCGGGAAAACGACGGATGTGCTCGATGCGCTCAATGAGCAAGGCCGCAATGCGTGCCGCCGCGGACGGATTCTTCTCGGCGATGAATGCGCGCAGCCGCACCAGGTCAGCGATCGCGTCGACGGCATAGGCCAGCTTCATTCGCCCGTTTTCGGGGGCGCCAGCTCATCCGGACGACCCCAGCTGTGCAGCCAATCATGCGTGGCCGTCGCCGACACCAGCTTGCCCTGTGCCACCGATTCCATGGCGTTCAGCGTTTCCTCCCAACGTGACTGGTCCTGGGTCTGTCGCTCCATGAACTCGGCCAGCGCCTGGTTGATCAGCCAGCTCTTGCTACGCCGGAGCTTGCCTGCCATGGCGACCAGATGCTCCTCGATTTCGGGTTGAAGCCGGACAGTGGTAACGCTCATGCTGTGACCCTCCTGGATGAATGCAATGTATTACAATGCATTCGGCGGATCAACCACCGCCAAGGCCACGCCATGCGCAGCCGCTGAGCGCGCTCAATGCCCGGTGATGCGCTCCGCAGTCTCTTCATCCGGCGGCACCAGCGGCGCGTTCGGGTCGATGTGCGCCTCCAGCCGTGCGGCCTCGACCGACGGCGTGCGCCAGCCGGATCTCACGCCCCACAGGTAGAACACCAGGCCGATCACGGCGACCACGGCCAGATCCCAGCCATAGGACAAATAACCCCGGCCGCCGAAGGTGGTGCTGCCGGCCCAGGAGACGAACGCAAGCGATGGCAGGTAGCACACCAGCCACCAGGCGCCTTTCATCTGGCGTCCGAAGTCGTGCCAGCCGGCCTTGGCCTGGTAGTAGAAATACACCGGCAGCGCGACCACCATCAGCAGGATGATCTCGCCGGTCAGCGGCCACCGGGCCCAGTACAGCAGCTCGGTGGACATGATGAAGGCGACGCCGGCCAGGATCGGCAGGCCGGCCAGCCGGAACGGACGGTGCAGTTCCGGTGCGGTGCGCCGCAGCGTCATCACGCTGACCGGCCCGGTGAGGTAGGAAATGATCGTGGCCACCGAGATCACCGCGGCGAGCGAACCCCAGCCGCGGAAGAAAAACAGGAACAGGAATGACACCGCCAGGTTCACCCACATCGCCGGGCGCGGCACACCCCAGCGTGGATGCACGCGGCCGAGGATCTTCGGCAGCGTGCCGTTGCGTTCCATGCCGTACAGCATGCGCGCAGTGGTCGCGGTATAGGTCATGCCGGTACCGCTGGGGCTGATCACCGCGTCGATGAACAGCAGCGTGGCCAGCCATTGCAGCCCGAGGATGATCGCCAGGTCGGCGAACGGTGAGCTGAAATCGATCCCGTGCCAGCCCACGTTGGCCAGCATCTCGCGCGGCACCGCGCCGATGAAGGACACCTGCAGCAACACGTAGACCACGGTCGCCAGCGCGATCGAGCAGACGATCGCGAACGGAATGCTGCGGCCGGGATTGCGCGCTTCGCCGGCCAGGTTCACCGGACTCTGGAAGCCGTTGAAGCTGAACACGATGCCGGCGATCGCCACCGCGGTAAGGATCGCGGCGAAGTCGGTCTTGTGCAGTTCGCCGTGGATGCCGACACTGAAATTCTCCGGATGAAAACCGGTCATCATCAGCAGCACGGCGGTGAGCGCGGGGATCACCAGCTTGAACAGCGTGATCGCGGTGTTCGACCGCGCGAACAGCTTCACGCTCCAGAAGTTGAACAGGAAGTACACCACCACCAGCGCGCCGGCAATCAGCAGGCCATTGGTGCTCAGCTCGCCGTGGCCGCCGGGAACCTTGTGATACAGATCCTTCGCCCACTGCCACTTCCACGACGACATGTACTGGGCAGATGCTTCCGCCTCGACCGAGATCACCGAGACGATCGCGATCCAGTTCGCCCATGCCGCGATGAAGCCGACCAGCGAGCCGTGCGAGTAGTGCCCGTAGCGCACCATGCCGCCGGACTCGGGAAACATCGCGCCCAGCTCGGCATAGGTGAGCGCGATCGTCATGATGATCGCCGCGCCCAGCACCCACGCCCAGATCGCACCCGGGCCGGCGATCTGCGCAGCGCGCCAGGCACCGAACAGCCAGCCTGATCCGATGATCGAGCCCAGGCCGGTAAGCATCAGGGCGAACGGGCCGACGTCGCGGCGGATCTGGCTGGCTTGGGACATGGAGGCTCCTGCGGAGGGCGACTGGATGCGCCAAAAGAGGCTGATAGTTGCAGAATTCGCTGGCCCGTGTCACCCCGCACAAGTCACGGGTGAACACAAACCATGACGGAATCAGTGGGATTTCCCGCCTTGTAGGAGCCCGCTGGCGGGCGATGCTCTTGCCCGCCTCAAAAGCATCGCCCGCAAGCGGGCTCCTACAGCGTTGCAGGGCGGGCATCGGCCGCCGGCTTTTCCGGGGCGAGTGCGGCGGACAGTGTCCGCCCTACGCATCGCCTCAGCCCAGGGCCAAGCCGCCTTGCGACTGCGCCGTCGGCACCGCACGGGCGCGCGAGAACGCCAGCAGCTCGCCCAGCCGCGCACCTTTATCCTGCCAGTCGTAAAACAGCGACTCGCCGACCAGCGCGTAATGCCAGGCGCACCCACCGCGTTGCTCCACGTCCAGCGCGTTGATCCGTTCGCACCAGGTGGTGGCCGCCTTCAGCTTGCGCTGCACGTTCGGATGGCTGACCTGCTCCTGTGCCTTGGTCTCGACCAGGTAGATCGCTTCGGCCGTACGCACCAGGAAGTCCGGGATGTAGAACGCGGGCATGCCGTCATCCTTCACATAGCGCAGCCGCGCGAAATCGTGGCGGTTCTCGCTGATCTTGCAGAACGCCTCCACGCCACCATCCAGTTGCGCCCACTCGATGAACGCGCGTTCCAGTCCGCCGCTGCGGGTCGGGTAGGGAAGTCGCGTGTAGATGCACTTGGTCACTTCCAGCGAGGCGCTTTCGCGCACCATCAGCTTCGTCACTTCCGACAGCCGGCGATGGCGCACCTCGGTGACGCCACTGGTGCTGTGCTCCTCGGCGCGTACCAGCGCCAGGCCGAAAATCTTCACGATGTGATCGAGCACCGGCTGCAGCAACAATAGCCGCCAGCCTTCGTCCTCGAACGGCTCGAAGGCTTCGTCGAACAGCCGCTCGCGGATGTAGTCGTCCAGCGCGGTGGCGAGGGCTGCGGTATTCATCTGCAGATACGGGCGATCCAGGTGCGGAGAGACCTTGTTGCCCTTCGGCAACGGATGATTCAGCGCCTGGCTCACCCGCCGGGTCAGCCTTGAGAGCAGCTCGTTGTAGCCGCTGACGTTCATCGCCACGCCATCGACGCGGTAGTCACCGAACAGCGTGCTGCTCTGCAGGTCCTGTGAAGTGAAGGTGTCGCCCTTGCCCAGCAGCTCGGCCAGCTTGGCGCGGCTCATCGCGCTGAATGGCGACAGCGCGGCGACGTCGATCGGCAGGTGTTCGACGTTGTCCTCGGTCTCGCGCAGGATGAACGGGATGGCGAAGTCGTATTGTTCGTAATCCTCGCGCAACTCGGCGGCGATCAGGTCGCCGGTGCTACTGCCCTCGTCGTCGTCGCCGGTCTCGCCGACCAGGCCCTCGCGCATCAGCTCGTCGTAGAAGCTCTGAAACGCCGGGTGCTCCACGATGGAGAGGATGTCGATCAGCGATCCCGGTTCCTCGCCGCGGTTGATCCGCTCGCGGTTCTCGCGCTTGATGTCGGCGTATTCCGGATCGCGCCACATCAGGCGCAGACCGCGGCCGATGGTCTGTTCCAGCAG
>DASRUB010000113.1:0-7951 GCA_035655635.1 Rhodanobacter sp.
TAATGGGTGACGCCCGAATCGAACCAGACGTCCAGCACGTCGGTGACCTTTTCGTAGTCGCCGACATCCTTGCCCAGCATCGAGGAAGGATCGAGCGAGAACCACGCATCGACGCCGTCCCGCTCCACCAGCTTCGCCACCTGTTCCAGCAATTCGACCGAGTGTGGATGCGGTTCCTGGGTAACCTTGTGCACGAACAGCGCGATCGGCACGCCCCAGCTGCGCTGACGCGAGATACACCAGTCAGGGCTTCCAGCGACCATGCCGGCGATGCGTTCCTCGCCCCAGCCCGGTACCCAGCGCACATCCTTGATCGAGGCCAGCGCGGTCTTGCGCAGGTCCGCCTGCTCCATCGAGATGAACCACTGCGGCGTGGTGCGATAGATCACCGGCGTCTTGTGGCGCCAGCAGTTCGGATAGCTGTGCTCGATCTTCGCGAAGGCGAGCAACACGCCGCGCTGGCGCAGCACGTCGACGATCGCGTCGTTCGCTTTCCAGATATGCATGCCGCCCAGCTCGAGGCCATCGGCAGCGGGCGTATCAGCGCGATAGGTACCGCGCGACTCGATGTAGTTGAGCAGGTCGATGCCGTATTCGCGGGCAACCACGAAATCCTCGACGCCGTGATCGGGCGAGGTGTGTACCGCGCCAGTGCCGTCGTCGGCGCTGACGTGGTCGCCGAGGATCACCGGCACTTCGCGCGGGTAGAAGGGGTGGTGGAGTTTCAGGCCTTCGAGGGCTTTGCCTTCGGCGTGGCCGAGTGCCAGAGCTCCCCCATCCGCCCCATCTTTGATCAGAGCCGGGGCACCTTCCCCCGCTTGCGGGGGAAGGAAGGTGTTGTAGCGGGCGCGCACCTTGTCGACCAGCGCGCTGGCGACGACCAGCAGCACGCGTTTGCCATCGCGCGACGGCCCTTCGATCAGTGCGTATTCGAGGTCAGCGCCCAGCGCCACTGCCTGGCTTTCCGGCAGCGTCCACGGCGTGGTGGTCCAGATCGGGATGGCGACGATGGCATCGCCCGCATCCACGCCGAACTTCGCGGCCAGCGCTTTCGGATCGACCGCGTCATAGGCCACATCGACCGCCGGCGAGACCTTGTCGCCGTATTCGATCTCCGCCTCGGCCAGTGCGGACGCACAATCGAAGCACCAGTACACCGGCTTGGCGCCACGCATCACATGGCCATTGGCCACGATCCGCGCCAGCGCGCGCAGCATGTCGGCCTCGTAGCTGAAATCCATGGTGCGATAGGGCTTCTGCCAATCGCCGAGCACGCCCAGGCGCTTGAAACCGTTGCGCTGGGTATCGACCTGTTCGGCGGCATATTCGCGGCATTTCTGCCGGAACTGCGCGGCATCGAGCTTGTCGCCCGGCTTGCCGAATTTCTTCTCGACCGCGATCTCGATCGGCAGGCCGTGGCAATCCCAGCCCGGCACGTACGGCGCGCGATGACCCGACAACAGCTTCGACTTGACCGTGATGTCCTTGAGGATCTTGTTGACGGCGTGTCCGATATGGATGGCGCCGTTGGCGTACGGCGGACCGTCGTGCAGCACGAACACACTGTCGCGTCCGGCGGTTTTCTGCTGGATCTGCGCATAGCGATCCACCCGCTCCCACTCGGCCAGCCACACCGGCTCGCGCTTGGGCAAGTCGCCGCGCATCGGGAATGCCGTCTGCGGCAGGTTGATCGTGCTCTTGTAATCGTGGGTCATCGGTATCGTGTCGTGAGTGGCTACGCGCAGGCATCGCTGTGTGGCGTTGCCTGAAGTGTTGGAGAGTTCCACAAAATAGCTGATCAGGACGCCGCCATGAACGGGTTGCAGATTCGCAACCGGCGATCGATCAGCAATCCATGCTGCATGTCTTCGGAATAAAGCCGGACGCAACCGGCCAGCAACGCCGCCGCGGCGATCATCGCGTCGTGCACCGACAGCCCGTAGCGTTCTGCCAGGCGTCGGCCGGTAGCGTGGGTTTGCGTCGTCAACGATTCGACCGAACAGGCCGCGCGAAGCCCGGCGAGAATCTCGTCCGTTTCCGCCCAGCTCATGCCCAACTTGCGCCGGGCCACGTTGGTCACCTCGTTCAACACCTGCACACTGATGACACCGCCCGTGGCGAGCACCGCTTCGGCCCTGCCCGCCTTGGCGTCATCGCCTGACAACAGGTACAACGCCACATTGCTGTCGATGAAAACCTCAGCGCTCATGGCCTCATCGCTCATGGGCCGCGTCGCGCTCGAACACAAAGTCTGCGGGAAGCCGCCCGCGAAACTTGCGCAGTCGCTGCAGCAACTCCTGCCGCCCGGGAGTTTTCTTCACGGCGAACGCGCGGGCGCCTGCCACATGCACTTCGATGTCATCGCCATCGCGCAGGTCCAGCGCCTCGACGACGGCAGCCGGCAAGCGGATGGCCAGGCTGTTGCCCCATTTGGAGACTTGCATGGCGCACCTCTCATGGATATACATTTACTGGCGTATATCCTAAGAAGCAGCCACGCCGAAGTCAACCCGGACGATGGTGGTTCACGCCCCGGTCAAATGCGAATTCATGCCCAGCAGCTCGCGTGCCGCACTTGAATCCAGCGCCATCTGCGCCTTGAGCGGTTCCAGTCCATCGAACTTTTGTTCGTCGCGCAGCTTGGCCACGAATTCCACCGCCATGCGCTGGCCGTACAGATCGCCCTCGAAATCGAACAGGTGCACTTCCAGCAGCGGCTGGCTGACCTGGTTCACGGTGGGACGTATGCCCAGGCTGGCCACACCGGGCCAGCTGCATCCGCTCTCGCCCAGGCTCGCACGCACCGCAAAGATTCCCTGCACCGGGCTGACCCGTTGGTGCAGATGGATATTGGCCGTGGGGTAGCCCAGCGTGCGACCAAGCTGATTGCCATATTCCACCTTGCCGTCGATCACGAATGGGCGACCCAGCAGCGGTTCGGCACCGGCGAACTCGCCCGCCGACAGCAGCGCGCGCACGCGGCTGGCCGACACGCGCGCACCATGCAGCTGGATCTCCGGCATGGTGCAGGCGGCGAAACCCAGCTGCGCACCCATCTGTTGCAGCAAGGCCACATCGCCGGCGCGTTTGTGGCCGAAGCGAAAATCCGCACCCACCCAGACCTCCCGCGCCGCCAGCCGCTGCACCACCACGCGCCGCACGAAATCCTCGGCCGACATCGTCGTCAGCGCCCGGTTGAAGCGCAGCAGCAAGGCCTGCTCAATGCCGGCCGCGGCAAAGCCGCGCAGCTTGTCGCGCACGCTGGACAACCGGGGTACCGGCTCGCGCGAAAAGAACGCCCGCGGCAGTGGCTCGAAACTCACCACCACCGGACTGCCTCCCAGCGCCTGCGCGCGCTCGCCCACCTGGGCCAGCAAAGCCTGATGGCCACGATGCAGGCCATCGAAGGCACCGACCGCGATCACGCTGCCGCGCGGCGCCAGGCAGGGGCCGGTGACATCCCTGGAAAGTCTCATCATCGCCTGAGTATAACGGGCGAGCGGCGGCCCCAAGTCGGCGAGGCTCGGCTCGCACGCCATCAACCGCCGCGCAGATCGCGCAGCCGCAGGCCACTGAAAAACAGCGCGCCCACGTAGCTCAGGCCACCGGCGAACACCAGCACTCCCAGGTGCCAGACCCGGGTGAAGATCGGCACCGCCGACCAGTGCGGCCAGTACCAGCGTCCCAGCGCCAGCACCAGCACCAGCACGCCGCAGGCCAGCGCCAGCCGCCACCAGTGGCGCGCCCAACCCGGCTCGCTCTGGTAAACCCCGTCGCGTTTCAGCCAGCGCCACAGCAGCAGGAAGTTGACATAGCTGGACACACTGCTGGCCATGGCCAGGGCCACGTGCAGCCCCGGCACCTGGGCGATGCCATCCAGCCAGTTGCCATGGCGCAGCGAGGGCGGCGCCAGCAACAGGAACAGACCGGCGATGAACAGTCCGTTGAACAGCATGTTGACGATCAGCGCCACCACGCCAGCGCGCACCGGCGTGCGCGTGTCCTGCCGCGCATAGAACGCCGGCAGCAGGATCTTGACCAGGGCGTACGCCGGCAAACCCACACTCAGCGCCATCGTCGACAGCGTGGTCATGTGCGCATCGAATGCGGTGTAGTGACCGTTCTCGAAAAGGGTGATCACCAGCGGCCCGGCCAGCACCAGCAGTGCCAGCGTGGCCGGAAGTGCGATCAGCCAGGTCAGGCGCAGGCCCCAATCCATGGCCCGGGAAAAGCCCGCATGGTCCGTGCCGACATGATGGCGCGACAACGCCGGCAGGATCACCGTGCCCAGCGCCACCCCGAACACGCCCAGCGGCAGTTCGAGAAAGCGCGTGGACTGCCACAACCAGGTCTGCGAGCCGGTGACCAGCAGCGACACCACGATGGTGTCCAGCAACAGGTTGATCTGGGCGACGGACGAGCCGAACAAGGTCGGCACCATCAGCCGCATGATTTTCCGCACCTGCGGATGGCGCCAGCCCCAGCGCGGCCAGACCAGCAGATCCAGCTTGCGCAACGCTGGCAGCAGGAACAGCAATTGCAGCACACCAGCCAGCAGCACCGCCCAGCCCAGCGCCATGATCGGCGTGTGCAGGTGCGGCGCAATCCACAACGCCGCCACGATCATGCAGATGTTGAGGATGACCGGAGCCAGTGCCGGCATCGCGAAACGGTGGAAACTGTTCAACGCACCGCCGGCCAGTGCCGTCAACGACACGAACAGCAGGAACGGAAACATCCACCGCACCAGCTCGGTGGTGAGATCCATCTTGTGCGGCTGGTCGAGCGCACCGGGAATGAAGGCGGTGGCCAGTTGCGGCGCAAAGATCAGCCCCAGCGCCGTCACCAGCAGCAATACGCCACCCAGCGTGCCCGCGACCGTCGCCATCAGGCGCTTGAGATCCTCATGGCTGCCCGTTTCCTTTACTTCGGTGAAGACCGGCACGAAGGCGGTGGAGAACGAGCCCTCGGCAAACAGGCGACGCATGAAGTTTGGGATGCGGAACGCCACCACGAAGGCGTCAGTAGCCACCGTGGCGCCGAACACGTGGCTCATCGAGATGTCGCGAACCAACCCCAGCACCCGCGAAACCATGGTCATGCTGCTGAACGAGAGCAGCCCGCGGAACATGCTGGGAGACTTCATCGGGGGCGGGTTACCTTGGCTGCCGACAATCGGACATGGCGCATAGTTTGACAGTCGCCACGGGCAAGCGGACAGCCCGCGATGTGGCAGAACGCCGACCGCGCTGCGGTGCCTGCACGGAACCGCCCTGGAACCCGGCCCCAAAGATTGACGCCGCGGCGAATCGACAGCATAATTGGCGTCTTTTTCCACCCACAACACTGCATTCCGGAGTTCTACCTTGGCCAACATCAAGTCCGCGAAGAAGCGCGCGCGCCAGTCCGAACAGCGCCGCCTGCGCAACATCAGCGCACGTTCCATGGTCCGCACCGCCCTGAAGAAGGTCGTCAAGGCCATCGAAGCCAAGGACAAGGCAGCCGCCGTTGCCGCCTTCACCGCCGCCCAGCCGGTGATGGATCGCTACGCCGCGCGCGGTCTGATCCACAAGAACAAGGCCGCCCGTCACAAGAGCCGCCTCAACGCGCAGATCCACGAACTGGCCTGAGCCGTTCGCGCGATTCGGGTTGAAGCATTTGGGTTGAAGCAAAAGGCCGGCGCAAGCCGGCCTTTTTCGTGGGCAGCGAACGGGCAAGGCATCGGAATCCCGCACGTGTGCTCTGGCGCCGCAAAAGCCCCTCTCCCGTCGGCGACCTTGGGAGTCCCCTTGCGGGTGAGAGGGGTTGGGGAGAGGGTTCGGGCGGAGCGAGCCGCGGCAGCACCCAGCATTGCGGCTCCACGCTTCGCCCGTACCCTCATCCGGCGCTTCGCGCCACCTTCTCACCCACAAGGGGACTCCCAAGGTCGCCGAGGGGAGAAGGGACAAAGCCCTTCTCACTGACCCGCCGAATCAGGCGGTCGCGTCGAGTTCGATCGGGGATGCCGCCTTGCTTGCCTTGCGCGCCGAAGCGCGTCGCGACGCGCGCCCCATCAGTCGCATGCCGAGCATCAGGGTAATCACCACGGCTGCGTAGAAGATCAACTGGATACCGGAGGGCTCAGCATCGTAACCAATCAGGATGTGCAGCATCTTGCCCAGCACCGAGCCATTGGAGAGCAGCCAGGAGCTGTCCCAGATCTGGTTGCCGAGTTCGGGCAGGAGATTGGCCTGCACGAGGTAACGCGCCGCGCTGGAAGCCAGGCCCGCGGCCAGCAACACCAGCATCCAGTTGGTGGCCGTGAAGAAGTAGCGCAGTGGAATGCGCAGCAGTCCGAAATACAGCAGGAAGCCGACCGTGGTACCGCCGACAATGCCGATGGCCAGGCCCTGCACCAGCCCGTCGGCGCCGCCCGCCACCATGCCGTACAGGAACAACACGATTTCCGAGCCTTCGCGCAACACCGCCAGCGCCACCACCGCCAGCAACAGGGTCAGCGAACTGGCGCCGGTCTGCACCGCGCCACCGACCGCCTTCATGTGCTGCGCCAGTTCGCGGCCATGAGTGGACATCCAGATCACGTGCCAGCCAATCATCAGCACGGCGGCAAACAGCACGCAGGCGTTGAACAATTCCTGGCCGACACCACTGGCCGCGGCGGAAATCACCCCGGCAAACGTGGCCACCAGTACCGCCCCGAGCACGCCCAAGCCGATGCCACCGCCGATGAACCAGCCGCGCCTGGCCACGCCACGCGTCGCCGCGGCGACCACGGTGACGATCAATGCCGCCTCGAGAACCTCACGAAAGACCAGTAGTGCGATACCCCACATGGACCTACTCCGCTATCAAGATGCCCTGGGCGGTGTCCTGATGGAAATCGCCAAAGAACTTGTACTCGCCGGCCTTCAACGGACCGACGAACACGGTGATGCTGCCGTTGGGCATGACAATTTTCTCGCGCTTGAAGTCCGTGCTCTCGAACTCCTCGGGCGTCGAATCGTTGTTCACCACCTTGATCTTGATCTTGGTATCCGCCGGCACTTTCAGCGTGGTGGGCTCATAGCGGTGGTTCTTGATGGTCAAGGTGTACATCGGCACATCGGTCGCCAGGGCCGCCAGCGGCAGCGCGAACAGGACCGCGATCAAAAAGCGTTTCATGGCGAAATCCAGATCAGACTGGTGAATAGTAATGGTTCGCATTTGTACTCACAAGCGAAACCATCCAGCGGTTCATCCGCGGTATCGTTTATTTGGCGGCAGGCGCGTAGCGCAGGTTGTCCAGCAGCGGTGTGCGCGGCCGCTGCATGATCAGGAAATTGTTTCCGGCCACCTGATGACAGGCCGTGCACGATGCCGACAACTTGTCGTACGCCGTGGCGAAGGCGGCCTTGTCCTGCTTGGCCAGGGCGGCCTGCACGTCCTTGATGGCCGGATTCATCATCGACGGCATCAGCTCGGACAGCTTCTCCGGCTGCAGCTCCGGCGCATCGCCATTGGTCTGCTCGATGCCGCGCAGGGCTTCGCCCAGTTCACCCACCATGAAGTAGGCCAGGTTCCAGTTGCCCGACTCCCCCGCCCACCACAGGCGATCGTGGCGGATCTGCAATTCCAGCATTTGCCGGCCCAGCTCTGGCGCCGGGTGCTGTTGCTGCAACTGCGCGACCTGGGCCTTCAGCGCGGCCACTTCGTTGACCAATGCAGCCTGCTGGCTGGCCGCGGACGAAGGCGACGTCGATGGCGCGGCCAGCGCGAAGGTGGTCGCGGCAATGGCCGCGGTGGCCACTCCGAGAATGGCGAGCAGGTCGATCAGGCGGCGGGACATGGTGGTCTCCAATTGAGAACGCTTCTTATCCCCGCATCATCGCCGCTTTCACCGACATGGCGCAAGCGGCCATTCGCAGCGGATACCGGCAGCCCGACTGCCTGGCCCCCGACTCCTTCCGGCGCC
>DASRUB010000114.1:0-46078 GCA_035655635.1 Rhodanobacter sp.
GTCCGGGCGAAAAAGGATCGGCATCCCTGCCGATTCCCCTGCGGGCCTGTCGTCTGTCCCTCACCGCCGCACAGGGGCCCCGGGTAGAGCAGCGGGCCATCGTGGCCCGCACTCTTCAGAAGAGCCAGGTCAACCGCCGTAGCAACAACGACAGCACCACCGCGACGCTTCGCTCTGCCCCTGGCCCTGGCCCTGGTTCTGCCTCTGACTTTTGCTGTTGCTTCCCCGTTTCATCACCGAGTGCGGGCCAGGAAGGCCCGCTGCTCTACCCGGGGCCCCTGTGCGGCGGTGAGGGACGGACGACAGGCCCGCAGGGGGGATCGGCAAGGATGCCGACCCTTTTTCGCTCGGACAGGAGTCCGGTCGAAAAACCCGGCTGGCACTCACGGACTTGCCGGGCAGGATGCCCGGCAGGCGCCAAGCGGGGTGTCGTTTTCTCTTGGTTACTTCTCTTTTGGACAAGCAAAAGAGAAGTGACTCGCCCTCCGAAGGAGGGTGAAAGCTCTGCTTCTGAGTTGATCGTTCACCTGTGAAAACCCGGTCCCACTTATTACTTGATCGACACCGCGCGCTGGCCGTGCGAGGAAGTGGCTCCGACTTGCGACTGGCCTCCAGAGGTCAATCCGTGGACGGCCGCTTTGGCAATGGCCCTCAGTTCGCCAGCGGCTCGGCCAGCATGGGCCGACGCACGCTCAGTGCGGTACCGGCCGCCGCCACGATGATCGTCGCGATGGCCAGCCACTGCAGCAGGCTGAGCTGTTCGCTCAGCAAGGCCACGCCGGCCACCGCCGCGATGGCCGGTTCCAGGCTCAGCAAGGTGCTGAATGTGCGCGCGGGCAACCGGGTCAGCGCGACCATCTCCAGCGAATACGGCAGGGCCGAGCTGAGTACCGCCACGCCCAGCGCATACGGCAACAGCGTGGGCGACAGCAGCGCGCTGCCGGCGTGCGCGATTCCGAACGGGATCGCCAGCAACGCGGCGATCGAGGTGCCCAGCGTTACCGCATCCGCGCCGTAGGCTGCGCCCGCCTTCTTGCCCAGCACGATGTACAACGCCCAGCCCGCGCCGGCGGCCAGTGCGTACATCACGCCCACCGGATCGAGCGCCTGCATCGAGCCGCGCAGCGGCAGCAACAGGGCCAGCCCGACCACCACCAGCGCGATCCAGACGAAGTCGATCAAACGGCGTGAGCCGAACAGCGCCAGTGCCAGTGGTCCGGTGAATTCCAGCGCCACCGCGATGCCCAGCGGGATCGTGCGCAGCGACATGTAGAACACCAGGTTCATCGCGCCCATCGCGAGGCCATATCCCCATAGCGTGTGCCAGTCACGCCGGTTGTTGGGCCGCTGCCGCCAGGGCCGTCGCCACAGCAGCAGGATCAGCGCGCTGATGCCCAGCCGATAGGCGGTGGCGCCCTGCGCGCCGACCAGCGGGAACAGGTGCTTGGCCAGCGACGCGCCGCATTGGTAGGAGATCATGCTGATCAGCAGCATGCCGACCGCGAGGGCGACCGGGGCGACGGTGAAACGGGCTGACATGAGTGCGGCCGCGGAGGGAGAACAGTCGGCCCATGATGCCCGCACACCCGGGCGAAACCCACCATGCGGACCGTCTCGCCGTGGTCATTGCTGACAACGTCTGACAGCAGTGAGCGGTGCATGGGGATGGGGGACGGTCGGGCTTCGCCCCTTGAGTCTTGTGCAAGTACGCTGCGATTGCGCGTCGGGCGCGGGTTGTTCGCGCCGTTGGGCGCTCAGTACGCAAACTCGCGAAACACTGGATCCACGCTGGCGCCCAAGGCGCCATGGAACAGCTCTACCAGCTCAGCGGTTATCGGGGTCGGGTTCAGTTTCTGCGGTAAGTGAGCGTGCGTTGCAGAAGCAAGACCTTTCGTGCGGCTTCGGCGCCAAGTCACTTCTCGCATGCCCTGAAAGGGGGTGTTCTGCCGCGCGATAGTCGCGGAGTGAGCGAGGGCAAGAAGGCCCCGTGTATCTGAACGGCGAGTCTTGCTTTACGCATTGTAACATGCTGAATTAAATTCATTAATTTCTTTTTACTTTACAATTTAAAGTAATTTACTTACCAATTACTCCGGTTGGCTTTACAATCCCGGTATGCCTCGCAAACGCTCTCCCGCCATCGATGCAGCCTTGCTGGTTGCCGTCGACGCGCATCCACGTGACCTCACCCGCACGGTGGCCGACCAGATTGGAGTCAGCCGTCAAGCGGTGGCGGCTCGCGTGCGAGCTTTGGTCGAAGCGGGATATCTCGCCCGATCAGGGACCACCCGGCCCACCTACGTGCGAGGTACCCGTCGGGAAGGATTGTTCAAGCATGCGCTGAAGGGCTTGGCCGAGGACCGGGTGTGGAGCGATGACGTGGCTCCGATACTGCGTGGGTTGCCGGCGAACCTTGTGGATATCGCTCACCATGGCTTGACCGAGATGGTCAACAACGCCATCGATCATTCCGAGGGGAAGCAGCTTAAGGTCATGGCTAGGCGTGATGCGGAAGGGGTGTCGCTGTGGGTGGCTGACGATGGCGTGGGCATTTTCCGCAAGATCGCACGCGCCCTGGCTCTTCCGGACGAACGACTCGCGTTGCTGGAGTTGTCGAAGGGAAAATTCACGACCGATCCACGGCGGCACACCGGCGAAGGCGTGTTCTTTACCTCGCGCATGTTCGACAACTTCCAGATCGTGTCCGGTGATCTGGTGTTCGATCATGATGCCGCGGAAGAAGACGATCTGCTGTACGACGTGGAAGTGCCGAGGGTACGCCACGGCACGACCGTGGTCATGACGATCGGCCTGTCATCCGAACGCACCGCCAAGCAAGTATTCGATGAATATTCCAGCGGCCCGGACGACTACGATTTTGCGAAGACCGTGGTGCCGGTGCGGTTGGCGAAGGTGGGTGATGAGAACCTGGTGTCGCGTTCGCAGGCAAAACGCTTGACGCAACGCGTGGACCAGTTTCGTTGCGTGATGCTGGATTTTGACGGCGTCAGCATGATCGGGCAGGCGTTCGCCGACGAGGTATTCCGGGTATTTGCCAATGAGCATCCCGCCGTGGAGCTGGGTGTGATGCGTGCCGTGCCTGACGTGCAACAGATGATTCGACGTGCCAAGACTGCCCGGGACAAGGACAACGGCCAACTCCCGCTGATCTGATTCCCGCGACGTGCCTTCCGGAGACCGGCTCGCGCGCGGGCTTGTTCAGTACGCAAACTCGCGGAACACCGGATCCACGCTGCCATTCCAGGCGCCATGGAACAGCTCCAGTTTGCGTTCGGCGGGGGTTTGGTTGGCTTGCACGATTTCGAGCAACGGTTCGAGGAAGATGCGCTCGTCGGCGCCGTTGTCATTGAGGCGAGCGCGGCGCTTGAGGCCGTGGGCGGCAATCTTCAGCGCTTCCTCCGCGAGATCGCACACACTGCCGCGACGGAATGGCAATTTCAGCGCGTGCTGAGGCACGCCGTCGCGCAGCGCATGGCGTTCCTCGCGGCTGAAATCCTTGACCAGATCCCAGGCGGCGTCCAGCGCCTCCTGGTCGTACAGCAGGCCGACCCAGAACGCGGGCAGGGCGCACAGCCGGTTCCATGGGCCACCGTCGGCACCGCGCATCTCCAGATATTGCTTCAGGCGCACTTCGGGGAAGGCGGTGGTGAGATGATCGGCGAAGTCTTTCATCGTCGCGTGCGTGCCGGGCAGTGCGGCCAGTTCGCCGGCCATGAACTTCTTGAAGTCCTGGCCGGCCAGATCAAGGTACTGCCCGTTTTGCAGGCTGAAATACATCGGCACGTCGAGGATGTAATCGATGTAGCGCTCGTAGCCGAAACCATCGGCGAAGACGAAGTCGAGCATGCCGGTGCGGTCCGCATCGGTATCGGTCCAGATATGCGAGCGATACGACAGATAGCCGTTTGGACGTCCTTCGGTGAACGGCGAATCGGCGAACAGCGCGGTGGCGATCGGCTGCAGGGCCAGGCTGGTGCGGAATTTCTTCACCATGTCCGCTTCGCTGGAGAAATCCAGGTTCACCTGCACGGTGCAGGTGCGCGTCATCATGTCCAGGCCGAGCGAGCCGACCTTGGGCATGTATTCGCGCATGATCTTGTAGCGGCCCTTGGGCATCCACGGCATCTCGTCGCGGCGCCATTTCGGCTGGAAACCCATGCCGAGGAAGCCCAGGCCGAGATCGTCGGCGACCGAGCGCACGTCCTTCAGGTGCGAGTTCACCTCGGCGCAGGTCTGGTGGATGGTCTCCAGCATGGCGCCGGACAACTCCAGCTGACCGGCCGGCTCCAGCGTGATCGACGCTCCTTCCCTGGAAAGGGCAACCGGGTTTTCGCCTTCGCGCGCCACGTCCCAGCCGTAGCGCGTGGCCAGCGTCTCCAGCAACACCTTGATGCCGCGCTCGCCCTCGAACGTGGGCGGGCGCAGATCATCGGTGCGGAAGCCGAACTTCTCGTGCTCCGTGCCGATCCGCCACGCCTCGCGCGGCTTCTCGCCCGCGGCCAGGTAGTCGGCCAGTTGCTGGCGACCCGCAATCGGGGTGCTCTTGACGGCGCTTGGTATGGACACGGATGAAGCCTCGCTGGTGAAGTCGACACTATGGGGGCGGCTCGGTGCGACGAAAAGGGGTGGGCGAGGGATGCTGGCCGGACAGCCCATTGGATCAGCGCACGAGGGACTGCGCCCTGAGCTGGATCAAGGCGGGGTGAGCTCAGTGTGTCGTTGTGAGCGCCGGGCAGGCCAGACGAGCGACAAGGGCAGCGGGAAGCTTGGCGCGGCTGCCGATCTGCGCAAGCGTGTGCAGCATGGGCCGCGTTGGATTCACGCGGTGGAACTCAATGACGTGTCGATCGAAGACACACGGATCGGCGCCGTGGTCGAGCAGGTGCTGCACGATCGGCGCATCACCGTCGCTGGTGGCTTCGGTCAGCGCATCGATAACGTTGGGTGCCGGTCGCGCCATGACATTGGCGCGATGGCGCAGAAGTACATCCACCGTGGCCACATCGGCACAACCCACGGCATAAACAAGGGCGGGCCCGATGTATTCGCCGGTGTTCTTCATTGCGCCTGCTGTCTCGAGTGTTTCGGCAGCTTCGCCGCCAAAGCTCCTATCCATGCTGACCTTGGCTTGCTTGTAGATCGCCGGTTTATAGGGTGGAAACCATGCCTTGCCAGCAACGGCGGCGCCATCGTGCAACAACGCGTCCACCAGCGTGGGCTGGCCGGCCCGGGCCGCGACAAGCATGGCAACCTGGCGCCAGCGCCGTCCCTGTTCAGGTGTCATGCTCGCCAGCGCGCGCCTGACCTTGGGCAGCTTGCCGTCGATGGTGTCGACCATCAACCTGTCCACTTCGGGCGAGACGTCGAATTGCTGGTGCAGCCATAATTCGCGTCCCAACGCGTTTGACCTGTGGCAAAGCGCCAGCCCTGACAGCACTTTGCCGTTGGCGACGAAGGGAACGGTCATCAGCAGCGTGAAAGCCAGCAACACGATTCGAAAAACCACGATTGCGTTCTGCCCGAATGTTCGAGCAATTTAAACGCGGTGATCGGTCCGCGACAAGTGCGGAAACGAAAAAGGCCGGCAAAATGCCGGCCTCCGTCGTTTCGCGATAAGGGACCAGGAGCCTGCAGCTCTTGCTATTCCCGAATCCCGAATCCCGAGTCCCAGCTCTTCAGCGCTTCATCGAATTGAAAAACTCGTCGTTGGACTTGGTGTTCTTCATCTTGTCGAGCATGAACTCCATCGCGGAGAGCTCGTCCATCGGATGCAGCAGTTTGCGCAGGATCCAGATCTTGGACAGCAGGTCCGGGTCGATCAGCAGGTCTTCGCGGCGGGTGCCGGAGCGGTTGATGTCGATGGCCGGGTAGACGCGCTTCTCGGAGATGCGGCGGGACAGGTGCACTTCCATGTTGCCGGTGCCCTTGAACTCCTCGTAGATCACCTCGTCCATCTTGGAGCCGGTATCGGTCAGCGCGGTGGCGATGATGGTCAGGCTGCCGCCTTCCTCGACGTTGCGGGCGGCACCGAAGAAGCGCTTCGGACGCTGCAGGGCGTTGGCGTCCACACCGCCGGTGAGCACTTTGCCGGAGCTCGGGATCACCGTGTTGTAGGCGCGCGCCAGGCGGGTGATCGAGTCGAGCAGGATGATCACGTCCTTCTTGTGCTCGACCAGGCGCTTGGCCCGCTCGATCACCATTTCGGCGACCTGCACGTGGCGCACGGCGGGCTCGTCGAAGGTCGAGGAGATGACTTCGCCGCGCACGGTGCGGGCGATCTCGGTGACTTCCTCCGGGCGCTCGTCGATCAGCAACATGATCAGGTGCGCTTCGGGGTGGTTGTACTGGATCGCCTGGGCGACGTTCTGCAGCATCATCGTCTTGCCGGACTTCGGCTGGGAGACGATCAGGCCACGCTGACCCTTGCCGATGGGTGCGATCAAATCGAGGATGCGGCCGGTGATGTCTTCGCTGGAACCGTTGCCGCGTTCCAGCTTGAATGCCTTGCGCGGGAACAGCGGGGTGAGGTTCTCGAACAGCATCTTGTTTTTCGATGCTTCGGGCGGATCGCCGTTGATCGTTTCCACCCGCAGCATGGCGAAGTAGCGCTCGCCTTCCTTCGGATGCCGCACGCGACCGGTGATGTAGTCGCCGGTGCGCAGGTTGAAGCGGCGGATCTGGCTGGGCGAGACATAGATGTCGTCGGGGCCGGCCAGGTAGGACTCGTCGGCCGAGCGCATGAAGCCGAAGCCGTCCTGCAGGATTTCCAGCACGCCTTCGGCCCAGATGCCGCCGCCGGAGCGGGCATGCGCCTTGAGCACGTTGAAGATCACATCCTGCTTGCGGGCGCGGGCGATGCCTTCGTACACGCCCAGCGACTCGGCGAACTCCAGCAGCTGCGGCGCCTTCATGCGCTTGAGCTCGGTCAGGTTGATCACCCGGTCGTTGCTGCCCGGATCGGCGTTGTCGTCATCCACCGGCAGGCCGTTCGGGTTGGGGCGCTGGTGGCGCTCACCCTGGGGGCGTGGCTGGTTGTTGGGGCGTTCGCCGCGCTCGTTGCGCCGGCGGCGCCCACGGCCTTCGCGGCCTTCGCGACCACCGTTCTGGCCCGGGTTCGAGCCTTGTCCCTGGGGCGCGTTCTGGTTGGCGTTTCCGTTCGAGCCGGACGATGGCTCGCTCTGGGCGCCGGGCGGGGCGGATTCGTTCGTCCCCTGGCTGGTCGACGACGATGGGCTGGCCGGCGATGATGCCGGCTCGGTCCTGGCAGGCACCGGGGCATCAGCCGGAGCGGAAGGTGTGGGCGCAGGGGCGGACGAGTTCTCGGCCGCCTTGTTGCTCGCGGCCGTCTTGTCCGCACTCGCGGCGGCTTTCGCCGTGGCGGTGCGCCGGGGCGCCCGGGCACGCGGCTCAGGTTTGTGTTCGGCCACGGGGCGGGAATCGGCGCCCTCGGAGTCGGGCGGGGTCTGGTTATCGGTATCGGACACGGGCAATCCTCGCAGGGCGCCGTTGAGTTGCAGGAGGGAGGGTGTGCGTCGCGCGAAAGGCGCCAGGGGACAGGACTGTCCCGACGGACGCAGTCAATCTAGCACCCGCTGCGTACTGGCGTAAAGCCCCCGGCAGCCGGCCGGGTGATGCGGGGCGGGATGCCTGCAGCGGGTGGGGGTCAGGCGAATCAGATCGCCTTGTCGATCATCTGGGTCAGCTGACCCTTGCTGACGGCGCCGATCTGGGTTGCTTCGACCTTGCCGTTCTTGAACACCATCAGGGTCGGAATGCCACGCACGCCGTAGTTGCGGGGGGTCTGCTGGTTCTGGTCGATGTTCACCTTGACCACGCGCAGCTTGCCTTCGTACTGCTGGGCCAACTCGTCCAGCATCGGGGCGATAGCCTTGCACGGGCCGCACCATTCGGCCCAGAAATCCAGCAGCACGGGGGTTTCGGATTTGAGCACCTCTTGTTCGAAGGCATCGTCGCTCACATGGGTAATCAGGTCGCTCACCGGGGGATCTCCGTGGCTGGGGGCGTAAAACTGCGGGTAAGACAGAATGGGGCGGCCGGCGCCGCAATACAAGGATCGGCGTCATCAGCTACACTCAAGCGCCCATGAAGCATGGGTTGGGCAGGAAGAAGGCAAGCCGAGGCGGCTTCGCATTCATTCCAGCGCAACTCCGGGCACGATTCAAGGGTGGTCTTCCAGACTGCCCGTCGGACCGCCGTCAAATCCGGCGTCGCACGCCGCGGCGCGACCTTGTCGACCCCGAGATTGAACGCTTCAGTTGCGCCCTGGAGCCTGTCGGGCTTTGGTTGGCCGGGCTGCAAAGCCAGCTGTGCGGTCCATATTTCCGCCAATTCTTGGCCCATGGAACCACTATGGGCCGGCGAATCGTCGAAAATCTGTCCTCGCACAGCCGGCTTTTCGCCGCGACCACCACAGCAAGGCAGCTCCAGCGCACCCGTCCTGCACCGCTTTCGCGCCGATCTTCGGCCGCTGGAAGCGGCGCAGCGCATCACGCCGCCGTCAGGCAAGGGCCAGAATTTCCGCTATGTCACAAACCGTACTCACTGATACCTTCTTCACCAACTTCGATCTTCAACCGCTGCTGCAGCAGGGCCTGGACGACAGCGGCTTCACCCGCTGCACGCCGATCCAGGAAATGACCCTGCCGCTGGCCTTGTCCGGGCGTGATGTCGCCGGCCAGGCCCAGACCGGCACCGGCAAGACCTGCGCCTTCCTGGTCGCGCTGATGAATCGCCTGCTGACCACGCCGGCCGTGGCCGAGCGCAAGGACAGCGACCCGCGTGCGCTGATCATCGCGCCGACCCGCGAGCTGGCGATCCAGATCGACAAGGACGCCCAGGCGATCGGTCGGCACACGGGTCTGAAGATCGCGCTGATTTATGGCGGCGTCGATTACGACAAGCAACGCCAGCAGTTGCGCGACGGCTGCGACATCATCATTGCCACCCCCGGCCGCCTGCTCGACTACCACAAGCAGGGTGTGTTCAGTCTCAACAGCGTCGAAGTGATGGTGATTGACGAAGCCGATCGCATGTTCGACCTCGGCTTCATCAAGGACGTGCGCTTCATCTTCCGCAAGCTGCCGCCGCGCGAGCAGCGCCAGGTGCTGCTGTTCTCGGCCACGCTGAGCCATCGCGTGCTGGAGCTGGCCTACGAGCACATGCACGAGGCCGAGAAGCTGGTGGTGGAAAGCGACCATGTCACCGCCGACCACGTGCGCCAGCTGGTCTACTTCCCGGCCAAGGAAGAGAAGATGCCGCTGCTGCTGAACCTGATCGACCAGCACAAGCCCACGCGCAGCATCATCTTCGTCAACACCAAGGCCGCGGCCGAGCGCGTCACCGAGCGGGTCCGGCGCCACGGCTGCCGGGTCGGTGCAATCTCCGGCGACGTGCCGCAGCTGAAGCGGCAGAAACTGCTGCAGCGCTTCAAGGACAGCCAGTTGGACATCCTGGTGGCCACCGATGTGGCGGCGCGCGGCCTGCACATTCCCGCGGTCAGCCACGTATTCAACTACGACCTGCCGCATGAAGCGGAAGATTATGTACACCGCATCGGCCGCACCGCGCGGCTGGGCGCCGAGGGTGACGCGATCAGCTTCGCCTGCGACCTGTATGCGATGTCGTTGCCGGATATCGAGGTCTATATCGGCCAGAGCATTCCGGTCGCACCGATGGACCCGGCCTTGCTGGTGATGCCGAAGCCGCGCGCGATCGATGCGGAGTTTGCCGCCAATGCCGCGGCCGACAGCGCCGCGTTCGGTGATGTGGTGCCGCCGCGTCCGGGCGAGAAACCGCGCCGTAGCGGTACCGCCGGTGGGCACGGTGAACGCAGCAGCGGCGGCCGTGGCAGTGCGCGTCCGCCGCGCGAGCACAAGCCCACGGCGGCCGAAGCGGCGCCTGCCCAGCCGGTGGACGTGGCTGTGCACCAGACCGAAGCGGCACCCGTCGCCAGCGCCGTTGATGCCGAAGGCACGCGCAAACCGCGCCGCCGCCGTGGCGGTCGCAATCGTCATCGTGAAGGCGCGCCGGTCGAAGGCGTCGAGAAGGCTGCCCAGCAGGCGGATCACCAGTCCGCGCCGGCCCATGGCAGTCGTGCGCCCCGCGGCGAACGTCGCCCCGCGCGCGAGCGCAACGCGACCGAATCCTCCGCTAACAGTCACAGTCGCCCGTCGCGCCAGGTCGCGGTGACTTCCGGCAAACCCGTTGGCCACGCGCACCCGACCAAGCCCGGAAACAGGCCCGGGCTGTTCCGTCGCCTGACGCGCCTGTTCACGGGGAAGTAGCCGCCGTCGGGATGCTGTCTGCGGGGATTTCCGCGGCACGCGGGTCAGGCGACGCGGTGCCTGATCCGCGAGGGTTCGCGGCTGTCTGGGCGACTTGTGCTGAATCGACGCAGATCGACAAGCTGCGAAATTCCTCAACTCGCGACCTGCTTCCCGTATTCTTGCCATTGGGCATGATGGCATTCCGGCGCGGGGATACGCGGTGATCCAGTTCGACCAGGTCAGCAAGCGCTACGAGGGCGGCCACGAGGCGCTCTCGCAACTTTCGTTCGAGGTGCCCAGCGGCGAGATGGCCTTCGTCACCGGCCATTCCGGTGCCGGCAAGAGCACCCTGCTCAAGCTGCTGGGCCTGATCGAGCGGCCGTCGCATGGCGTGATCAGCATGGACGGCAGGAAGCTGTCGAAGATCCGCGCCAGTGGCGTGCCGAAGTGGCGCCGGCAGATCGGCATGGTGTTCCAGGATCACCGACTGCTGATGGATCGCACCGTGTTTGCCAACGTCGAGCTGCCACTGGTGATCGGCAGCATCGGCCGCGCCGAACGTGCCCGACGGGTGCGCGCGGCGCTGGAGAAGGTCGGCCTGCTCGCCTACGAACGCCAATTGCCCGATACCTTGTCCGCCGGCGAACAGCAGCGGGTGGGCATCGCCCGCGCGATCGTGGCGCGGCCGGCCTTGCTGATCGCCGACGAACCCACCGGTAACCTCGATCCTCAACTGGCCCTGGAAATCATGGGCCTGTTCGACGAGTTCCAGCAGGTCGGTACCACCGTGCTGGTCGCCAGCCACGACCTGCCGCTGATCAAACGCATGAAGAAGCGTGTGATCGTGCTCGACCACGGCCGGCTGGTCGCGGACCTCGCGGCGCAGGAGGTGTTGTGAGCAGCGTGCCAGCCAATCATTCCGCACCCGAGGCACCCGGCCGCAACGAACACCGCCGCGGTCGCCGCCTTGCCAGTTGGCAGGAGCATCATGGCTGGAGTGCGGCATCCAGTCTCCGTCGACTGGCGGCGCGCCCGCTGGGCAGCCTGCTCACCATCGCGGTGATGGGTTTGGCGCTGGCTCTGCCATTGGCGTTCTACCTGCTGCTGGGCAATGTGCAGAAGCTCGGCGATGCGCTGGGCCAGACCCAGGCGATCAGCGTGTTCCTCAAGAGCGACCAGGGTGCGCAGCAGGCGCAGATGCTGGCCAGACAACTGGGCGAGCGCCCCGAAGTGGGCGCGGTCACGATCAAGACGCCGCAGCAGGGCATGGACGAGTTGGCGAAAATGCAGGGCTTCTCCGGCGCCGTGCAGTCGCTGGGCGAAAACCCGTTGCCGTACGTGCTGCAACTGCAGCCACGTCCGGAAGCGACGGCCACGGCGCTGGAACAACTGGTGACGGACGTGCGCGGCATGGGCAGCGTCGACCTGGTGCAGGACAGTGGACACTGGCGGCAGCGGCTGGAAGCGTTGCTGGGTGTAGGCAACCGGGTGGTGCTGATTCTTGCGTCGCTGCTGGCGTTGGCGGCGCTGCTGGTGGTTGGCAACACCGTGCGGGTGGATATCGCGAGTCGCAGCGAGGAAATCGGCGTGCTGCTGCTGGTCGGTGCGAGCAAGGCGTTCGTGCGCCGACCCTATCTGTACGCGGGCATCTGGTATGGCCTGTTCAGCGGCATCCTCGCCGCGGTGCTTGCCGTAGCCATCGAACTTGCGCTGGCCGCGCCGGTCGCCCGCCTGAGCCAGGCCTATGCAGGCCAGCTCCACGTGGGCGGTTTGCCATTGTGGCTACTGCTGGCGGTGCCAGTGGTGGCAGCGCTGCTGGGTTGGCTCGGCGCACGCGTGGTCAGCGCGTGGCAACTGCGCATGGCGGCGTGATGGCGTGCCGGGGTGCCGGCGCGGTGCCATGAATCGCAACTGTTGCTGCCGGCTTCGGGCATCATGGTCAGATCAACATGCGCGCACGGGCTTGTCGGCCCCGAACTTATCCGCCATGGATCGGCGAGTCAGTCGAGTGAGTGAGGCATGAGCAAAAACATCAGCAGTCGTCTGCTGACCGAAGCGCCCCGCGTGCTGGTGGTCGATGGGTCGCGCGTGGTGCGCAAATTGATCGGCCGTGTACTGAAAGACGAGCTGCCCGGCGTGGAAGTCGTCGGTTGCGGCAGCGGCGAGGAAGCGCAGCAGGTGCTGAACGATGGCGTGTTCGACTTCATCACCATCGCGCTGCGCCTACCCGACATGGACGGGCTGGAGCTGGCCAGATTCGTGCGTGAATCGGCGCCGCAGACTTATGTGCCGATCGTGGTGGTTTCCGGCGATGTCGAGGACCGGCTGCACCGGCGTTCGCTGGGCGAGCATGTCACTGATTATTTCGATAAATCGCTGGGTTTCCAGGCACTGGCCGAGTTCATCCGCGGCTATGTCAGCCCCCAGGCCAGCGCCGAAGGCACGGTCCTCTACGTCGAGGACAGCCGCGTGGTGGCCCTGGCGACCCGGCGCATGCTGGAGAAGATCGGACTGACCGTGCGCCATGTGGTCAGCGTGGAAGATGCAATCGCGCTGCTCGAGACCGATCGCGTGTTGGGCTGGGTCGGTGCTGACGCGGTGCTGACCGATGTCAGCCTGAAGGGCGAGCTGACCGGCGGTGACCTGCTCAAACATATCCGCAACGACTTCGGCTACGACAAGGGCAGGCTGCCGGTGCTGGTGATGACCGGTGACGAGAACCCGGCCAACCAGGCCGCGCTGATCCGCGCGGGTGCCAACGATCTGGTCGAGAAGCCGGTCGAGGAAAAGCTGCTGATCACCAAACTCCTGTTCCAGTTGCGCGTGGCGGCCCACCTGCGCGGGCGCGAGCAGGTCGAGCGTGAGTCGGGCGACAACGGCGCATGAGCGAGCACCAGGTCAAACTGGAGCTTTCCTGGAAGGCGCGCATCGGCGACTACCTGCAACGCCCCGAGATGCAGTCACTGTCGACCTTCCTGCGTGCGCAGAAGCAGGCCGGCAAGCACATCTATCCGCCCGGGCCGGAGATCTTCGCCGCGTTTGATCACACCGCCTTCGACGCGGTGCGGGTGGTGATCCTGGGTCAGGACCCCTACCACGGCGCCGGTCAGGCACATGGCTTGTGTTTCTCGGTGCGTCCCGGTGTGCGCGTACCCCCGTCGCTGGACAATATCTTCAAGGAGATCCAGCGCGATCTCGGTGTCGCCCGCCCCGGCCACGGTTGCCTCACCGCATGGGCCGACCGTGGTGTGCTGCTGCTCAACAGCGTGCTGACGGTGGAAGAAGGTCGCGCCGGGGCGCATGCGAACCGGGGCTGGGAGGGCTTCACGGATGCGGCGATCGAGGCGCTCAACCGCGAGCGCGAGAATCTGGTGTTTCTGCTGTGGGGAGCCTACGCACAGCGCAAGGGCCAGCTGATCGATGACAATCGCCACTGCGTATTGCGCTCGGTGCATCCTTCGCCGCTGTCGGCCCATCGCGGCTTCATCGGTTGCGGCCATTTCTCCGCCGCCAACCGCTACCTGGAAAGCAGGGGCCAGCCGCCGATCGACTGGTCGCTATCTTCGCCGGCAACAGGGCGGTGCTGACCAGGCTTGAACTCGTGTACCCGACCCTCAACTGGGTGTGATCGGGGGCTCGACAACCGCAGTTTATATCTGTACTATACGGTTCATTAAGGCCCGGGTTCCTTCCGGATCGAACCAATCGAGGGTTTAGCACTCCAATCACCCGAGTGCTAAACTTTGTCGTCTTGCAGGAGGTTTCATCCATGTCCCAAGCCCTGGTGACCGCCAACTACCCGCTGCCGAGCCTGGTCGGCAGCCTGGATGCCTATATTTCCGCCGTGCATCGCATTCCGGTGTTGAGCGTGGAAGAAGAGCAGGCACTGTCGCGTGATTATCTCGAAGCGGAAAACCTCGACGCGGCGAAGAAGCTGGTGATGTCTCACCTGCGCTTCGTGGTGCATGTGGCGCGTGGCTATTCCGGTTATGGCCTGCAACTGTCCGACCTGATTCAGGAAGGCAACATCGGTCTGATGAAGGCGGTGAAGCGCTTCGACCCTGACGTGGGCGTCCGCCTGGTCAGCTTCGCGGTGCACTGGATCCGCGCCGAGATGCACGAGTTCATCCTGAAGAACTGGCGCATCGTGAAGGTCGCCACCACCAAGGCGCAGCGCAAGCTGTTCTTCAACCTGCGCAAGAACAAGAAGCGGCTGGGCTGGATGAACGCTGCCGAGGTGAGCACCGTGGCCAAGGATCTTGGCGTACCCGAGGCAACGGTGCGCGAGATGGAATCGCGCCTGTCCGGTCGCGACATCGGCTTTGAGGCGCCGGTGGATGCCGATGATGACGCCAAGCCGGCGCCGGCCGCGTTCCTCATTGACGACGGTGCCGACCCGTACGAGAACGTCTCGGACGAGGACTACGCCGATAACCAGATGCAGACACTGACCGACGCACTGAGCCACTTGGACAAGCGCTCGCGCGACATCATTCAGCGCCGTTGGCTGGACGACGACAACAAGGCCACGTTGCAGGACCTGGCCGACGAGTACGGCGTTTCCGCCGAGCGCATCCGCCAGGTCGAGGCGAACGCGATGAAGAAGATGCGCGGCGTGTTTGCGGTGTAGGGTTCGCGCATCTTCCTGGGCGGACTTTCAGCGAGAACCACGACGGCCCGGGCAACCGGGCCGTTTGCGTGGAGGCGTGTCGGTCAATCGGGGCTGTCGGTGTCGGTACCGTTGACGATGCGAGCCTGTCGCTGGTGTGTGCAATACGCCCAGGCCCAGTCCAGCATGACCGCCAGCCGATTGCGGAAGCCGATCAGAAAATAGATGTGTGCCAGAAGCCAGATGATCCAGGCCGGCAGGCCGGAGAGCTTCAGCCTGCCGAACTGGGCTACCGCCGCCATGCGACCGATCGTGGCCAGCGCGCCGTCGTCGTGATAGCGAAACGGCGGAGATGGCTCGTCGCTACCGCGCAGCCGTGCCCGCAGCGCGTTCCCCACGTGCTTGCCCATCTGCTTCGCTGCCGGCGCCACGCCGGGTACCGGCGTGCCATCGGCCTGCTCCAGATGAGTCAGGTCGCCGATCACGAAGACCTCCGCATGTCCGGGTACGCTCAGGTCATCGCGAACCTGCACGCGACCGGCCTTGTCCAGCGCCACGCCCAACATGCGGCCTACCGGCGAGGCGGCCACGCCCGCGGCCCATAGCACGGTGCGCGCGCGCAAGCGTCGTTCGCCCAGCTTCACCCCGTCGGCGTCGATGCCGCTGACCGCGACACCGGTGTGCACTTCCACCCCCAGTTGCTCCAGCTGCTGGCGCGCCTTTTCCGACAGTGACGGATCGTAGCCGGCCAACAGCCGTGGGCCTGCCTCGATCAGGCGTACCGTGGACGAGCTCGGGTCACAGCGGCGGAATTCACCAGACAGGGTATGCCGGGCCAGTTCGATCAGGGTACCGGCCAGTTCCACCCCGGTGGAGCCGCCACCGACCACGACGAAGTTGAGCCACGCCTGGCGGCGCGCGGAATCGTTCTCGCGCTCGGCCTGCTCGAAGGCGAGCAGCACCCGGCGGCGGATCAGCAGGGCATCATCCAGGTTCTTCAACGCCGGTGCAAAACGCGCCCATTCGTCGTGGCCGAAGTAGGCGTGGGTGGCGCCGGTGGCAACCACCAGATAGTCGTAATCCAGTGTCGCCGCGCCGCATTGAACCCGCCTTGTGGCCAGATCCACCCCGGTCACCGTGTCCATCAGTACAGTGAGGTTGCGCTGCCGGCGCAGGATGTGGCGCAACGGTGCCGCGATCGATGGCGCCGCGAGGCTGGCGGTGGCCACCTGATAGAGCAGGGGCTGGAACAGATGATGGTTGTGCTGGTCGACCAGGGTGATCCGGGCCTTGCTGCCGGCCAGTCGTCGCACCGCGGTGAGACCACCAAAACCGCCGCCGAGGATCAGGACGTGCGGCGGAGTCGCGTGGTCGGTGACGGCAGGATTCATCGCGCCAGTCTGCTCGCCGTGATGTAGACGCGCCGTGGAGTATCAGGGATGCTCTGCTCTATTCGAGACATCGCCCTTCATCATTATTTCAATCGGTTGGGCCGGCGCGGCGCGCTTGCCGATCAGTGCGGGGCCGCCGCGGGCTGTCGCAACGACATGCCCTTGAGCACGTTGAGGGCCTGCGCCAGCGTGTAATCGCTGATGGCCAGCTTGGCATCGGCGGCGCTGCCGTCGTTGTCGATGTTGGTCGCGGCCTGGGCATTTTCGTTGGCCAGGTGATTGGGCAGGTCGGCCTCGGAGCTGATCAGCACCGGCGGGCTGTCGGCAGGGTTCACGGTGAGGTCGGCCAGGGCGATGTCCGGTTTGATTCCCTCGGCCTGGATCGACGTGCCGTTCGGCGTGTAGTAGCGGGCGGTGGTGATTTTCACCGCGTGATCAGCATCCAGCGGCAGCACGGTCTGTACCACGCCCTTGCCGAAGGTGCGCTGACCCATGGTCAGTGCGCGGTGGTTGTCCTTCAAGGCACCGGCGACGATCTCGGCCGCCGAGGCGGTGCCGTTGTTGGTCAGCACGATCATCGGTGCGCCGTCGAGCTGGTCGCCGGGGTGAGCGCTGAAACTCATGTTGGCGTCGGCCAGCCTGCCCCGGGTGGTGACGATGATGCCGGAGTCGAGGAAGTCGTCGCTGACCCCAACGGCCGCGGTGAGCAGACCGCCGGGGTTGTTGCGCAGATCCAGCACCGCACCCTTCTGCGGGCCGTCTTTGGCGATCAGCTGGCCCAGCTTCTTCTCCAGGTCGGCGCTCGTGTCGTCCTGGAACTGACTGATCCGGATGTAGGCGTAGCCGGGCTCCAGTTCGCGTACTTTCACGCTGCTGACCGAGATGTTTTCACGCACCAGATGCAGATCGATCAACTTGTTGCTGCCTTCGTGCGCGATGGTCAGGGTGATCTTGCTGCCTGGCTTGCCACGCAGTTGCTGGAACATCTCGTTGACGTTCTGCGGGTCGATCAGCTTGCCGTTGATCTTGACGATGCTGTCGCCCGGCTTGATCCCGGCGCGTGCCGCCGGGGTGTCGTCGATCGGCGAGATGATCTTGAGGCCGCCGTCCACCTGCAGCACCTCGATGCCGAGGCCGCTGTACTCGCCGGACGTATCCTCGCTGAGCTGTTGCAGGCCTTCCTTGTCGAGGTATTCACTGTGCGGGTCGAGTCCAGCCAGCATGCCGGTGATGGCTGCCTTCATCAGGGTCTTGTTGTCGACTTTTTCCACATAGGCCTGGCGCACCAGCTCGTAGACGCGGCTGAAGTTGCGGATGTCCTTGAGGTCGACCTGGTCGGCACTGGAAGCTGCACTGGAACTGGCACTGGCGGGCGCATGACTGCTGGAGGGCACATCCACCGGCGGAGCCGGCACGCTGGCGCTGGAAGCCGGGGCGCTCTGCGCCTGGACGGCGGACGCTGCCAGCAACAACACGGTGGCCAGACCAAGGCTCGCTCGACGGTGGGACAGGTGCATACGGTTGACTCCGCTCAGCTGGAAAACGCCGCGCCGCCGCGCGATCAGGGGATCTGTACTCGCCCAGCCGAATCAACGATACGACTGCCCGGATTCGACAGTTCCTTGGCATGCCTAGTATGGCAGTGCGTGAGACAGCCGGATGCCGCAGTAATTCACTGCGCGGAAGCCCGGCCGACAGCCTCTCATCGATGCTTGCTCAACCAACTGCGTGGGTCCACCGGCTTGCCGCCCTGGCGCAGCTCGAAGTACACGCCGGTGTTGATGCCGGTGACCGCGCTGGCGGTGCCGACCGCCTCGCCAGCCTCGACTTCGTCGCCCACGCCGTGCAACAGGCTTTCGTTGTTGCCATACATGCTCATCCAGCCATTGCCGTGGTTGATGATCATCAGCATGCCGTAGCCACGCAGGAAGCCGGCGTAGATGACGCGTCCGCGCGCCACGGCGTGAACCTCGCTGCCGGCTGTCGCCTTGATCAGCACACCGTTGCCGAAGCTGTTGACCACGCCGCTGGCGGGCCACGGCAGGTTGCCGCGGATGTCGGCGCCGGCGCGGCCGATATCGGCGGGCGCTGGCTTGTGGCCGGGACCCGACCTGGCCGCCGCCGCGCGCTGCGCCGCGGCCTCGTCGATCACCTTCTGCAACTGCGCGAGCAGATGATTGAGCGATTGCGCGTTCTGTTTCATGGCGGCCAATCGTTGCGTTTGATCCTTGTAACGGGTGTCGGCGGCGGCGGCCAGCTTTTGCTGCGCGACGCGCTGCTGCCCCAGCTTCTTCGCCTGTTCCTCGCGTTGTGCCCTGGTCGTCTGCAGCGCCTGCTGTTCGACGCTGATCGAGGCCTCAAGCTCCTGCAGCCTCGCCAGCTCGCCCATCAGCTTCTGCACGCGTTGCACGCGATCGCGCTGGAAGTACTGCGAATACGCCAACGCGCGGGCGATGCGCGCCACATCCTGGTCGCCCAGCAGCAGGCGCAGGTCCGAACCATGGCCCAGTGCATAGGTGGCGCGCAGCAGGTCGGCGATCGCGGCGCGCTGGCTGTGCAAGGTCAGCTGCAGCGCGCTTCGTTGTTGTTGCAACTGCTCCAGCTGTTGTTGCTTGTCGGTCAGCTCGGCATCCGTCTGGCGCACCGCTTTTGCCGCAGCAGCCAACGCGTTGGCCTGCTTCGCCAACTGGGCATTGACACTGTCGCGCGTCGCCGCGGTGTCGGCCTGCTCGGCCGCCAGCGCTTCCATCTTGTGGCGCAAGTCCGCCAGCTTCTGCTTGGCCTCGGTCTGCTCGATGCGGCTCTTTCCGTCCTGCCGTGCATGCACCGTGGCAGGAACCAGCGCGCCGAGCCAGGCGACGGTGAGCAGGCAGCCGACAAGCTGGCGGGCGGAAAGGACGCGGTTGGACATCCGGGGATTATCACCGAGTACGCCAGCGGGATCGAGCCTGCCGTCAATGGCCATGTTGCGCCGACCGCTGCGGATGGCGGCCGGGATCGGCTGCGCGCTGTCCAATCCATGGCCAGGTGATTAAGCTGTCCGCTGGCGACGGCTGGCCGGCGCCAGCGGCGCGGGTGCGCGCTGCGCGCTGCGCTGCCATTTCTTTCGTTTGCCGCCGCTCCACACTCATTCCTGACGGCTCGTCGCATGTGCCTGATCGCCTTTGCCTGGAACGCCCATCCGCGCTGGCGCCTGCTGCTGGCCGGCAATCGCGACGAGTCGCATGCGCGCCCGAGTGCGGCACTGGCGCGCTGGGACGACCTGCCGATCGTCGCCGGTCGCGATCTGGAGGTCGGCGGCACCTGGCTGGGGGTCACTGACGATGCACGTTGTGCGGTGGTGACGAATGTACGCGATCCACGCGATTCGCAGGCGGGACGCTCCCGCGGCCTGCTGATCCGCGACTATCTCGCCGGCACCGCAGACGCCGGCGGGCACGCGAAAGCACTGCTGCGTGACGCCGCCGCTTATCGTCCCTTCAACCTGCTCACCTTCGACGCGCAGGCAGGGTTCTACCTGGGCAATCGCCCGCAGCCGCACGCACAGCTCGTGACGGCAGGGATCCATGGTCTGTCCAACGCCGACTTCGATGCGCCGTGGCCGAAGACGCGGGTGCTGATGCAACGTCTGTGCGACTGGATCGATCATGCCGGCGATGCCGACTTCTCCGCGTTGTTCGCCGCGCTGGCCGATGAACAGGTGGCTCCGGACACGCAATTGCCGGACACCGGGGTGGGGTTGGAACTTGAGCGCCGGCTTTCCAGCGCGTTCATTCGCGGCGCCGACTACGGCACCCGCGCCAGTACGGTGGTGGCGATCGGCCATGCCGGCGAGGGCGTGATCGTGGAGCGGCGGTTCGGGCCGCACGGGCACTTCCTCGGCGAGACCGCGTTGCGTTTTGGGGAGGCGCCGCGGTCCTGACGTGGGGTAGATCGCCTACGCGGGTGATCGGCGTCGCCGGGTGTTGGCGGATGCCTGCGCGGGCTAGGTTCGGGTTCTGCCCAATCCCTGGAGTGTCGGCATGCGCAAGGAAGCCTGGCTGCTGCTGGCCGTGGTGAGCATCAACGGTGGTCATGCGACGGCGTGTCCAGCGTGGTCGCCGGCGCAGGCCAGCCGCGAACTGGCGCAGTTGCACGACAGGCTTGATGGCTGGAACCACGCCTACCGGGTCGACGGCCACTCGCCGGTTGACGACGTGGTATACGACCAGGCGCAGCAGCGATTGGAGCAATGGCAACGCTGCTTCCCCGCGCAGGCGCCCGCCGCGCTGAAGCATCTGGCCGATGCCAGCGGTCGGGTCACGGCGCCGGTGGCGCAAACCGGGCTGGCCAAGCTTCCTGACGCCGAGTCGCTGGCACAGTGGATGGGCGCGCGGGATGATCGCGATCTGTGGGTGCAGCCCAAGGCCGATGGCGTCGCGGTCACCCTGTTGTATGTGGACGGCCGATTGCGCCAGGCCAGCAGTCGCGGCGACGGCCTGCACGGCTCGGACTGGACCGCGTTCGCGCAGCGCATCGAGGCGATCCCGAAGCAATTGTCCCGGGCGCCGCCGCGCGTGGTGTTGCAAGGCGAGTTGTACTGGCGCGTGCCGGGCCATGTGCAAGCCGATGCCGGCGGCGTCAACGCGCGCTCGGCGGTCGCCGGTGCGCTGGCGCGTGATCGGCTGGACGATGCCACGGCGGCGCGCATCGGTCTGTTCGTGTGGGATTGGCCCAGCGGCCCGGCCGACATGCCGGCGCGCCTGGCGGGCCTGCAAGCGATGGGCTTGACCGACAGCGTGAGCTACACGAAGCCGATCAGCACGCTGGCCGACGTCAAGCGCTGGCGCGAGCACTGGTATCGCCACGCGATGCCGTTTGCGGCCGATGGCACGGTGGTGCGGCAGGGTCATCGACCGGCAGCGTCTACTTGGCCGGCGGCACCGCCGGACTGGGCGGTGGCCTGGAAGTATCCGGCGGCCGCGGCACTGGCCGAGGTGCGCGCGGTCACTTTCACGATCGGTCGCAGCGGTCGCATCACTCCGATGCTGCAACTCGATCCGGTGCAACTGGACGATCACCGGGTGCAGCGCGTCAGCGTCGGTTCGCTGCGGCGCTGGCGGCAACTCGACATCCGCCCCGGCGACCAGGTCGAGGTGGTACTGGCCGGGTTGACCATTCCGAATCTCAAATCGGTGGTCTGGCGCGCGCAGCAGCGAGTGGATGTAAGCGCGCCGGACCCGAAGGCGTACACGCCGCTGACGTGCTGGCATCTGAGCTCCGGCTGTGAACAGCAGTTCCTGGCGCGGTTGGTGTGGCTGGGCGGCAGGCAGGGCTTGCGTCTCAAGGGCGTCGGCGCCGACACCTGGCAAGCCCTGGTTGATGCGGGTCTGCTCCATGGATTGCTGGACTGGATGGACCTGGCGCCCGAACAACTGACGACCCTGCCCGGATTCGGTGCGCGACGCGCGGCGACGCTCACGCGTACTTTCATGGCGGCGCGAACACGGCCTTTCGCGCGCTGGCTGCAAGCGCTCGGCGTGCCGGCAGGCGTGGCCCGGGATCTGCCGGATTGGGCCGACGCCAGTCGCCGCGATGCTGACGAATGGCAGACTCTGGATGGCATCGGCCAGGGCCGCGCGGGTCAACTGGTGGAATTCTTCGGCTGTGCCGAAGTGCGCGCCCAGGCGGCGCGCCTGCATGCGGCCGGCGTGCAGGGCTTCTGAGCGTGGCTGCAGGAGCGCACCCTGTGCGCGATCTTTTGCTGTTGCTCTTGCGAATCCCGAATCCCGAATCCCGAGGAAAAGCATCGCGCACAGGGTGCGCTCCTGCACGTGATGTGGTTGCGTTTCAGCCCTTGAGTTCACCGTCGAGGTAATACCAGCAGCCGTGTTCGCGCACGAAACGGCTGGTTTCGTGCTGGCGTTGCGCGCGGCCACCGCCGAGCCGGTATCGGGCGACGAACTCCACGACGGCATGCTCGTCGTCGATGCGCTGTCGGCGCCGTACTTCCAGCCCCAGCCAGGTCGGTGGCGGTTGCTGCGCGGCCAACCGCAGCGTGGTCGGCCGGGTATCCGGGTGCCAGCTTGCCAGCAGATAATCCTCGCGCTTGAGTACGTAGGCGCTATAGCGCGAGCGCATCAGTTGTTCGGCGCTGGTCGCAGCGGCTCCCGCGTGCACAGGGCCGCAACAGGTGGTGTAACCGGCGGGATTGCCGCAGGGGCAGGGGGGTGGCGTGTCGATCGACTTCATGTTGCCTTTGTACCCGGTTCAACCGGCTCGTGCAGGCATGCTCTTGCTACTTCATGCGTCGCCACACGCGGCAGCGGTTGTGGGCCGGCATGGCGCGGTCCTCGATCAGGTCGAACCCGGCTGCCGCGGCCAGCGCGTCGACGGCTTCCGCATCGCGAATCGCCATGTGCGCGCCGCGTGCCTTCAGCCACTGATCGAACGCGGCATTGCTGTCGCTGCTGTAGCGGCCGTCGACGTTGAACGGACCGTAGACCACCAGGACGGCATCGTCGGTGAGGATCGCCGGCAGCCGCGCGAACAGCTGCCGTACTTCGCGCCAGTCCATGATGTGCAGGGTATTGGCGCTGAACACCGCATCGAATGGCCCGGCTGGCCAGTTGCCGGTCACATCAAGCTCCAGCGGTGCCGGGGTGTTCGGCAGTGCCGCCTCGTCCAGCCAGGCGCGGATGCCCGGCAGGTTTTCGCGACGATCGGAGCTTTGCCAGGTCAACTGCGGCAGCGCGGCGGCGAAGTGCACGGCGTGCTGACCGGTGCCGCTGCCAATCTCCAGCACGTGGCGGCGATCGGCGAAGCACTCGCGCAACACCTCGAGAATCGGTTCACGGTTGCGTTCGCACGCAGGAGAGTGCGGCTTGTCCACCTCAGGCTTCCACCCGGGCTTTCACCCAGGCCTTCAGCCCGGATGGCCGCGCAACACACGCGCCGGAAGCATCAGCAATGCGCCGAGGAAGGCAAACACCGCGCCCACCGTGATGCCGACCAGCCGAAACGGCAGCAACACCAGCCACACGATCGGGTACAGCACCAGCGCCAGCAACGCCAGCGGCCAGCAGACCACCAGCAACAACAGCCACAGCAGGAAAGCAGCCATGCGTCGATCCTCAAGGGTGGGACATGGGCCTGATTCTAGTGCAGGAATGGGCTGCTGCGCAGATGACTCCCGACACCCCTCAAACGATCGGTTTCACTCCGATAAGCCACAGGTGCAACCAGAACGCGAACACGATCCAGGCCGCCACGCCCACCACCACGAGCATGGCGTCGCCAGCCAATGTACCGGCCGGATACACCGTGCCGGCGCGGCGATCACGCCGGCGCGACACGATGAACAACACCACCGCCCACAACAGGAAGGCGCCGAACAACACCACGTCGCGCAGCATGCCGGTGGCCAGCAGGTGACCGAATGCCCATGCCTTCACGCCAAGCAGCATCGGATGACCGAACTTCGCCTTGAGGTGATTGCGGGGGATGTAGGCGGCGGCCACCAGCACAAAGGCAATCAGGGTGAACAGCGCATTGAGGTGGCGCAGGGCCAACGGTGGCACGTACAACAGCACCGGATGCTGCCGTGCCAATCCGAATCCCCACACGATCAGCACGAAGCCGATCAGCGAAACCAGTGCGTAGATGCCCTTCCAGCGCATCTCCCCCAGCTGTGCAAGCTGCTGGCTGCGCCAGTCATCGGCGAAGATGCGCAGCGAGTGCACGCCGAGAAACACCAGCAGGCCAAGAATCAGTACGCTCATGGCATTCGCTCCTGTGTGATGGTTCCCGAGTATAGGCGAGTGCCGCGCTGGGTCAGGCTTCGCGCGGTTCGATGCGGACGACGAGGGCGATTGCATCGTCGCGAAGGGTGAATGGATCATTGGCGGGAAGCAGCGGACGCCATGCATCGCCGGAACCCAAACGGCCGTCGACGGTATCGATATGGCCGCGGGCGCAAAACACTAATGTGGTCGCTGGCTCGGGCCTGCGCGCTCCAGGTTCATGCCACACCTGCACGTCGCCACGCAAGCGGCTGCGGCAGATCATCAGGTTGAAATCGTGGGTGGCGCCACCGGCGAGTGCCACCTCCACCTGTGCTTCGCCAGGAAACGAAAACGGGACGAACGGCGTGGTCAGCGCATGCGCATGGCCGTTGTCTAGCGTCATCGTGAAACCGGCGCCATCGAGCAACACGATCTGGCGGTCGATGCCGGGAAAACGGGAGAACGGCGCCGCACTGTCGACTTCGGCGATGCTTGCGCGCCAGTCGAAGTCGTCGCCGCCCGCGGCGGACGGCTGGACGGCTATTTCGCGGGTGCGTCCATGGCCGTTCTTCCACGGTTGCGCAGGGCAGTCGGCGAGACGGATGATCATGCGCTCTTCTCGATGACGCGCTGGAACGGCGGCAGCGCACGCAGCATGCCGGCGCCATAGCGCTTGGTGACCACGCGGCGGTCCAGCAGTACGATGCGACCATGGTCGGTCTCGTTGCGGATCAGCCGACCGCAATACTGCGTAAGCAGGCGCGTGGCTTCGGGCACGCTGACCTCGATGAACGGATTGCGCCCACGCGATTCCAGCCATTCGGCGTAGGTGGCACCGACCGGATCGGTTGGTACCGCAAACGGCAGCTGGGTGATCACCACCGTCTCGCACAGCTTGCCGGGCAGGTCGAGGCCTTCGCCGAACGAGGCCAGTCCGAACAAGGTGCTGCCCTTGCCCGCCTCGATGTCGGCGCAATGTTCGGCGACCAGCTGCGACTTGCCCAGCGAACCCTGCGCGCGCACCTTGCGTACCTGCGCGATCGGCAGCTTCTGCAGCACGCGTTCGAGTTTCACGCGTGAGGTGAACAGCACCAGATTGCCGGCGTCCCAGTCGAGGTTTTCGGCCAGCCATTCGCTGATTTCCTGGGCGTGCGCCTCGCGCGCGTCCGGCATCGTGCGCATCGCCGGCACCTCCAGTCGCGCCTGCATGGCGAGGTCGAACGGCGAGGGCAGGCTCACGGTCACTGCCTCGTCCGGCAGCCCGATGGCATCGGCAAAACCGCGGAAATTGCCGCCGGCGCTGAGCGTGGCCGAGGTCATCACCACGCCGCTGGCGTTGCCCCACAGCACGTTGCGCAACAGGCCCGCGGCGGATACCGCCGAGGCGTGGCATACCAATTGTTGATCGGTACCCAGGGTGGTCCAGCGGGCCAGTGGCGGGGCGTCGTCGGGATCGTCGCTGGACCAGGCGCGCCAGCACGCCGCCTGTCGGCCTATGCGCTCCAGCGCCATGCCGAGCTCGCGTGACAACGCTTCCTGGGTCGGGCCGCCGTCGGTCATCTCGACCACGGCTCGGCGCACCGCCCCGAGCCAGCGCTGCACCTGGCCGGTGAGCACGTCCAGCATGCGCGCGTGTTCCACCCACGGCTCCGGCAGTTGGCCGAGCGAGCCGCGATACATCGGTTCGGTCTCGCCTGGATCGGGCACCCAGGCGAGCCGGATCGCCTTCTCCAGTTCTTCCAGCGTGTTGCTGAGTTCCTGCAGCTTCTGGTCGCCCTGGTCGAGGCTGAGCTTGCCCAGGCGCTCCTTGTCGGTCAGTGAATACGCCGCGTGCACCTGCCGACCGAGTCGGCTCAGCTGGCGCACGGTGGTAGCCATGTAGACCTCGGCGGCGCCGCGGTCGATCGCTTTGCCCGGTACGTGGTGGCCTTCGTCGAAGATGTACAACGTCTCGTCCGGCCGCGGCAGAATCACCCCGCCCCAGGCGGGTATGCCGTCGGCTCCTTCCTCGCCGGGCATGGTCAGGTCGGCCAGTACCAGGTCCTGGTTGGCCACGATGATCTCGGCATCGTCCACCGCACGACGCGCGGCGAAGAAGGGGCACAACATGAACTGGCCACACTTGCGGTTGGTGCAGCCGCCGGCGCTGGTGGTGATCATCGGCCGCAGCAGGTCGCTGACCGGCTCCGGCGCACTGTCCATGTCGCCGTCCCATTCGTTGCGATCGAACGCTTCACGCAGCTTCGCCAACGCCTGCTTGTCGCGCGCCTGCGGCGGCTTGTTCCACAGCAGCAGGTCCGCTTCAAAGCCGGCCAGGCCCAGTTGTGCGTCGTTGATGCTGTTGGCTGCCATCAACAGGTTGCGCGGGCACATGTAGCGACCGCGGCCCTTGGCCAGCGCGACCTTTGCCTCGATCCGGTTGAGCTTGAGATACAACGGGATGTCGCGCTGGACCAGCTGTTCCTGCAGCGCCACCGTCGCGGTGGCGATCAGCAGCTTCTTTTTCTGGAAGCGCGCCACCTCCACGCCGGCGATCAAGTAAGCCATCGATTTGCCGGTGCCGGTGGGTGCTTCGATCACCGCTACGCCGCCAGTGTGGCCGAAGGATTTGGCCACCTCGGCGATCATGCGGCCCTGCGAAGCGCGTGCGCGAAAGCCCGGCAACCCCTCCTTCAGTCGAGCATAGGCGGCACGAATGGCGTCCTTGGTGGTGTCGGCGAGCATGCGGCGTGGCAAACCTGTAGTGCGATGTGGGAGGCCAGCGACGCAGCGCGCCGGGTTGACGCGGTCGGGGCGCGGGATGCAGGCCGCTGGCGTGTCAGTTTATCGGAGATGCGGACGAACGCCGCGGGCGTGCAGGCGATGCCATTCTTGTGGTCACCGCGGGGACTGTCGCAAAGTGGCAAGCGTGTATGCTGAGCCGGGACCATGGCGGCCCGATCCGGGAGCACCCCGGCAATGATAGTTAAGGGGGCAGAATGGAGTCGATGCCGTTCGACGACTCGCTGCAATTGACGTGGCTGACACGATTGATCGCCGCTCACTCGCCCGGCGAGGTCGCCGAGGCGATCGCGGAGCTGGCGCGAGAGTGCCCTGGCTGCGAGTCCGCCTGCGTGCTATGGCGGCTTCGCGAGCGCGCCGATTGCCAGAGCGTCCCCTCCACACGCATCGACCCTGCGGACTGGCCCTGGCTCGAGCTGGCCGCCAGTTCGGATGCGCCGCAATGGCATTCGGACCAGGTTCGGCTGGCGCTGCGCCTGTGCCTGCTGCCCGAGCCCGCACTGCTGGTGCTGGAACTGCAGCCGGAGCAGGCGAACGCCCAGTTCCTCGAGAGTCTGATCGCGCCGTTGCGGCTGGCGGGCCAACACCTGCAGCGAGCGCTTGACTGGATCGAGTTGCAGCACTCACACCGCCAGCTGGAGCGCTCGGAGAACCTGCAACGGGCGCTGTTCGCGATTTCCGAGCTGGCCGGCTCCGAACGCGACATGCCGGCCGTGTTGCGCGGTATCCACGCCATCATCAGCTCCCTGATGTACGCGGAAAATTTCTTCATCGTGCTGCATGATGCCGAGCGCGACACGATCCGCTTCCTGTATTTCGTCGATGTCCAGGATCCCGTGCCGCCGGGCAAAGGCAGCGACATGGCGCTGAGCGAGATCGAGCACACGCTGACCTGGTATGTGCTGCGCGATGGCAAGGCGCGCATGGGCGATGCTGAAGAGCTGCGTAACCAGGCGGGCGGCCCGGTGGCCGTGATCGGCCCGGACAGTCACGACTGGCTTGGCGTGCCGATGTTGCGCGATGGACGCCCCGGCGGCGTGCTGGTGGTGCAGAGCTACAAGGCGGACATTGGTTACACCGACAGCGATCTGGCCTTGCTGGAGTTCGTGGCCAGCCACATCCTGATTGCGCTGGAACGCAAGCAGGGCAAGGACGACCTCGAACAACGCGTGCGGGCGCGCACGGCCGAGCTGGCGGAGGCCAATCGCGGGCTGCAGCTGGAGATCATGGAGCGGCAGCGCGCCGAGCACCTGCAGACGGCATTGTTCCGGCTCGCCGAGCTGGCCACGACGCGCATTGATCGCGGCGAATTCTACCGGCGCGTGCATGCGGTGGTGGCCGAATTGCTGAACGCGGAAAATTTCTACATCGCCTTGCTCTCCGACGACCGCCAGCAACTGCAGTTCCCGTATGCGGTGGATGCGGTCGAACGCCCGCCGGCCAGCCGTCCGCTGGGGCGCGGCCTGAGCGAATATGTGCTGCGCCGCGGCACCGCGCTGCGCGCCGACAATGCCGCGATCGAGGAGTTGGAACGCAGCGGTGAGCTCGCGTTGGGCCGCATGGGTTCGCCGGCCGTGTGCTGGCTCGGGGTACCGTTGATCGTCGGTGATGAGGTGATCGGGCTGGTAACCGTGCAGAGCTACAGCGAGGCGGTGTCGTATGGCCCGTCCGACCAGGAGCTGCTGAGCTTCGTCGCTACCCAGATCGCCAGCAGCCTGACCCGGCGCCGGGCGACCGAGACGCTGCAGCGTGCCTATGAGCAGCTCGAACATCGGGTGGAGGAGCGCACGCTGGCCTTGCGCAAGGAGATCATCGAACGCGAGCGTGTGCAGGATCAGCTCAAGCACCAGGTCATGCACGACCCGTTGACCGGTCTGCCGAACCGAAGCTATCTGCGTGATCGCATCGATCGCGTGATCGCTCCGGCACTGGCCGAGCCCCGCCAGTTCTGCGCCTTGCTCTACCTCGACGTGGACCGTTTCAAGATCATCAACGACAGCCTGGGCCACCTGGCCGGCGACGAAGTGCTCAAGGAGGTGGCTACACGCCTTTCCAGTTGTGTTCGCCATCCCGACCTGGTGGCGCGCCTTTCCGGTGACGAGTTCGCGATCCTGCTCGAAACGGTTGAGCAGCCCGCCGATGCCAATGCGGTGGCGCAGCGGGTGATGGACGCATTGGCCGCGCCGATGCCGGTGGGTGGCAAGGAGCTTCAGGTCACGGCCAGCGTCGGCATCGCGATCGGCGACGACCATTACCGGACCGCCGACGAAGTGCTGCGCGATGCGGACATCGCGCTGTACCGCGCGAAGGAGCTGGGCCGCAAGCGCTACCAGCTGTTCGACGAGACCCTGGCCAGGAACGTGGTGGACGTGTTGACCCTGGAGGGGGAGCTGCGCGCGGCCCTGAAACACGATCAGTTCGAGCCATATTTCCAGTCGATCTGCCGGCTGGATGACGGCCAGGTGGTGGGCTATGAGGCGCTGATTCGCTGGAACCATCCGCAACGTGGCGTGTTGTTGCCCGGCGACTTTCTCAAGATCGCCGAAGACAGCGGGTTGATCGAGGTGATCGACTGGCGCATGTTCGAACTCAGCTGCGAGCGATTGCAGCGGCACGGCCCCACCAACACCTTCATGACGATCAACGTGTCCGCACTGCATTTGCGCCATGACGACTTCGATGTGCGTTTGCTGCAGGTCCTGGAGCGCATCGGTCTGCCGCCGTCACGACTGGTGGTGGAGGTTACCGAAGGTGCCCTGCTCGACAACCCCGAGAGTGTGCGGGCCATGCTGGAGCGACTGCGCGAGGTGGGGATCGGCGCCGCGCTGGACGATTTCGGCACCGGCTATTCCTCGCTCAGCTACCTGCACTCGCTGCCGTTGCGCATCCTGAAGATCGACCGCGCGTTCGTGCACGAGCTGGACAAGGGCGCGAACTCCAGCAGCACTACCGTGGTCGCCGCCGTGCTGGCGCTGGCGCGTGCGCTGGACATCAGCGTGGTCGCCGAGGGCATCGAGACGGAAATCCAGTACGCCGCCCTGCAGGCCATGGGCTGCGACATGGGACAGGGTTACTGGATCGGCCGGCCCTCACCCATCACGACATGACCCATCGCGTCATGAGTTGAACTTGCGTCGCGTGGTGCACGAGCGACCCGCTGCACCATCTCAGCCGTCCTGGTCAGATGTCGCGGCGGATGCCTTGCGGGCGGCGATCTGTCGTAGCGCCTGCTCGAATGCCTCCGGTGGCTGTCCGCCGGAGATCAGGTGTTGATCGTTGACGATGGTTGCCGGCACCGATTGGATGCCACGGGAAAGGTAGAACTGCTCTTGCGCGCGGACCTCGTCGGCATACGTCCCGCTGGCAAGGATCTGCCTCGCCCGTTCGCCGTCCAGACCCACGTTCGTGGCAAGCTGCACCAGCGTGTCGTGCGCACTTACATCTTCCCCGTCCGTGAAATAGGCGCGCAGCAAGGCTTGCTTGAGCGCAAGCTCCTTGCCCTCGAGCGCGGCCCAATGCAGCAGTCGGTGCGCATCGAAGGTGTTGTAGACGCGGCTGCGCCGATCCATGTTGAAGGTGAAACCCAGCGCCGCGCCACGCTCGCGGATCATCTCGCGGTTGGCGTCGATCTGCTGCGCCGAACTGCCGTACTTGCGCACCAGATGTTCGGTGGAGTCCTCCCCCTCGGCGCTCATCTGCGGGTTCAACTCGAATGGCTGGAAGTGGATTTCTGCCGCGATCTCGCGATCCAGTTTCGCCAGCGCCTGTTGCAGTGACGCAAGGCCAATTGCACACCACGGGCAGGAAACGTCGGAGACGAAATCGATGCGAACGGAAGCGGGAGAGGTCATGGGCTGTCTGCCGGAGTAGGAAACAGGCCGAAGATGGGGGTGGCACGGGCCGCTTCAAGGCGTCGGACTGGCGTTCGACAGCGGAAGTCGCATCGAATGAGATGCCACCGATTACACTGAACGTTCCCCCGGACGCGCTCATGTCCGGACGATTCGTCTTGCCGCACGAGCAGGTACATGTCACATCATCGAAAAGCTCAAGGGATCGCGCCCGTTCCGGGCCGGGTCGTTTCGTGGCATCCGGTGCCGCGATGAAGATCCGTGCGCGCATTGCCACCTGGCAGCGCCTGCGCCAACAGCCGACCTGGAAGTTGTTGGCGGCGGACAACGCGCCGCTGATCGCCGCGCTGCTGCAAGCCCTGCTGCTCGATGCCGAGCGTCAATTGCCGGCGTCGCTGCTGCACGAGCGCCTGGCGCGCGAACTGGAGGAGTTGCGCGCGCATGGCCACGCCGTGCCGCGCACCGCGCAGGCTTATGTCGCCGAATGGCTGGGCTCCGGTTGGCTGGAGCGGCGTTTCCCCGAGGGCGCCAGCGAGGAGCTGTACGAACTGTCCACCCAGGCGATCGGCGCGCTGCGCTTCCTCGGCAGCCTCGATGCCGGTCGCAGCGTGGCCACCGAGAGCCGCCTCGCGCTGGTGATCCAGCAACTGGTGCAGTTGGCCCGCCAGACCGACGCCGACCCGCACAGCCGGCTGGCCGAATTGCTGACCGAGCGCGAGCGCATCGACGCGCAGATCGCCGCCGTCAGCGAGGGCCGCGTGGACGTGCTGGACGACGCCCGCGCGCTGGAACGCTCGCGCGAGATCATCGCGTTGGCCGACGAGCTGGCCGAGGATTTCCGCCACGTGCGCGACGACTTCCAGCAGCTCGACCGCGATTTCCGCGAACGCATCATCGACGACGAACGCCAGCGTGGCGAGATGCTGGAAGCGCTGTTTGCCGGCGTCGACGTGATCGCCGAAAGCGAGTCGGGGCGGAGTTTCGACGCATTCTGGCGGCTGCTCACCGACGCGGAACAAAGCGGTCAGCTGGAAGCGGCAGTGGATGCGGTCACTGCCCGCCCGTTCGCGCGCGCCCTGGACCGGCGCGAGCGCAGTTTCCTGCTGCATCTCACCCGCACCCTGCTCGATCGTGGCGGCCACGTGCACGACGTGCTGCAGCATTTCGCGCGCAGCCTGAAGGGCTTCGTGCAAAGCCGCGCCTACCTGGAGCAACGCCGCCTGCACCAGTTGCTCAAGCAGACCCAGGCCGAGGCGCTGAAGCTGCGCGACCAGGTGCGCAGCAACGAAGGCATCGACTACACGCTGACCCTGAGCAGCGCGCGACTGCACTCGTTGTCGCGCTGGCGGCTCAACGATCCGCGCAGCAGCCAGGTCGATGGCAGCATCGTGCGCGCCGAAGGCGCGGCGATCACGCTGGACAGTGTGGGCGAGCTGGTGGCGCAGTCGGAGATCGACTTCCGCACGCTGAAGCAGCGCGTGCGGACCTTGCTGGCGGAACACGCGCAATGTTCCGTCGGTGCCGTGCTCGAACACTATCCGGCCGAGCAGGGCTTGGGCAGCGTAGTCGGTTACGTCGCGCTGGGCAGCCGGCACGGCATGCTGGTGCCCGACCAGTCCGAGTCGGTGAGCTGGCGCGGCGAGGACGGCCACGAGCGCCGCGCACGCATTCCCCTGCTGTACTTCCTCAAGGAAAAACGCGATGAACTGGTCTGAGGACATGGCCGAGCCGCCCCCTGAAAGCCTGCCACCGGAAAGCGTGGGCGATCCTGCCCTGTTTCCCGGCGACAGCGGCAGCCTGCCATTCGAAGCGCGCCGCGTGTTGTGCCAGTTGCTGGCCGGCCCCAGCGTGGACGCCGAGCGTCACGTCCTGCTGTGGCCGGTGCTGCTGCGCGAGGAAGCGGCGATCCGCGCGCGCCTGTGCGAACTGTTTCTGGAGCTGGTGCTCGATCGCGACCTGCGCGTGGCCTTCGTGCGCCAGGCCGATACCGGTGAACTGGAAACGCCGATTTTGCTGCGTTCCAGTCCGCTTACCTTCATCGACTCGGTATTGCTGCTGACCCTGCGCCAACGTCTGGCCGAGGCCGAGGCGCAAGGCCAGCGCGCGGTGGTGGAGGTGGACGAGTTGCAAGCGCAACTGTCGGTCTACGAACCACCACAAGGCACCGACCGCGCCGGTTTCACCAAGAAGCTCAACGCCGCGATCGAGAAGATGAAAAGGAACAACGTGCTGCAACCGATCCGCGGCAGCGAGGGGCGCCATGAGGTATCGCCTACGCTGAAACTGCTGTTTTCCGCCGAGGACGTGCAGGCGCTGGGCGCGGTCTACCGCGAGCATGTGGCTGGGTCGCGCGGCGGTGCCGATGTGGGGAGCGAGGAGGACGAATGATGAAAAAGTCCGACGCCGCACCCTCGCTGTTTCTGTCCGACCTGCCCACGCCGCGCGAGGAGCAGTTCCGCATGCGCCGCCTGCAGGTGCTTAACTGGGGCACGTTCTCCGGCTTGCATGAAGTGCCGATCGCCGAACGCGGCTTCCTGTTCGTGGGCCGCTCCGGCTCGGGCAAGTCGACCCTGCTCGACGCGATGTCTGCGCTGCTGGTGCCGCCCGCGCTGGTGGATTTCAACGCCGCCGCACGCGAGGCCGAACGCAGTGGCCGCGACCGTTCGCTGGTGTCCTACGTACGTGGTGCCTGGGCCGACCAGCACGACGAGGATTCGGGCGAAGTCGCCACCCAGTACCTGCGCCGTGGCCCGGTGTGGTCGGCGCTGGCGCTGGAATACCGCAATGCGCTGGGCCGCTGCGTAACCTTGGTGCGGCTGCTGTGGATTCGCGGCAACAGCTCCACCGCGGCCGATGTGCAGAAGCATTTCATCATCGCCGAGCGACCGTTCGACCTGGCCACGGAGCTGGAAGGTTTTGATCTCGACCTGCGCCGGCTCAAGCAGCGCCTCGCCGACGTGCACCACCACGACAGCTTCAATGCCTACGCCGAGCGTTTCCGCCGTCTGCTCGGCATCGGCAACGACACCGCACTGCGGCTGCTGCACAAGACGCAGTCAGCGAAGAACCTGGGCGACCTCAACCACTTCCTGCGCGACTTCATGCTGGAGCGCCCGGAAACCTTCGCGGTGGCCGAACGTCTGGTGGCCGAATTCGCCGAGCTGGACGAAGCGCATAAAGCGGTGGTCACCGCGCGCGAGCAGATCGAGACCTTGCGGCCGGCACGCGCCGCTCACGATCGACTGATGGACGTGCGCCGCGAACGCAGCGAACTGGACGAATTGCTGAATGGTATGGACGGCTACCGCGAGCGCCAGCGACTGCGCCTGCTCGACGCGCGACTGAACGAACTGGATACGCTCGACCGCGGCCTCGAAGACGAGGAGGGTCGCCGCCAGCAAACCCTGGAACAGCATCAGCGTGAACTGGGCGAACTGCAGACGCGCCATCGCGAACAGGGCGGCGACCGGATCGAGCAACTGGAACGAGATCACGACAGCGTGTCGCGCGAGCGCGATACCTGCCTGCGCCATCGTGGTGTAGCCGATACCGCTTGTCGGCAACTGGACTGGCAGCTCGCCGGCACTCCGCAGGGTTTCGCTGAACAACTCGCGCGCTCGCGCAGCCTGCTCGATGCCGGCCAGGACGCTGCTTCGCATGCCGACCAGCGCATGCTGGAACTGAGCATGCAGAAGAACGAAGCCGCACATGCTTTCACCAGCGCACGGGCCGAGATCGCCGCGCTGGAAGCGCATCCATCGAATATCCCCGCCCACTTGCAGGCACTGCGCAGCCGCCTGTGCGCCGCGGTGGGCCTGGCCGAAACCGCGCTGCCGTTTGCCGGCGAGCTGATCCAGGTGCGCGCGGACGAACAGGCGTGGAGCGGCGCGATCGAGCGCCTGCTGCACGGTTTCGCGCTGTCGCTGCTGGTCGACGAGCGACATTACGCAAAAGTGGCCGCGTGGGTCGACGCCACCCATCTCGGCGGCAAGCTGGTGTATCACCGCATCGGCTCCGCCGATGTGCTGAGCGTATCCGCGCCACCGCCACGTTCGCTGCGGCACAAGCTGGAACTGGCACCGCACGCGCACCAGGAGTGGCTGCACGGAGAACTGTTGCGCCGCTACGACTACGCCTGCGTGGACAGCGTGCAGGCGCTGCAGCGCAGCGAACGCGCGATCACCGCGCAAGGCCAGATCAAGCACGGCCGCAGCCGCCACGAGAAGGATGACCGCCACGCCGTCGACGACCGCCGTCACTGGGCGCTGGGTTTTGACAACCGCGACAAGCTGGTGCTGTACAAGGACGAAGCAGCCGCGCTGGCGCAACAGATCGCCGAGGCCGACCACGCGATCGCGGCGATCAAGGCCGAGCGTACGTTGCAGGCCAGCCACGCCGCCGCGGCGCAGTCGCTGGCCAACCTGCGCTGGAGCGACATCGACGTCGCCCCGCTGCTGACGCGGCTAGATGCGATCGGCGCCACGCTGAAGGAACTGCGCGAAGGCGACGCGGCCTTGCGCGACCTGGGCGAGCGCATCGAGGCGGAGGACAAGCAGGTCACTGCCGCGCGGCGCCTGTTGGACGAAGTGCGCGATGAACGCCGCGATCACCGACGCGAGCACGAGCGACGAAACAAGGAGCGCACCCGCTGCACAGAGGACGTCGCCACCAAGCCTTTGACGCCGCTGCAGCAGCAGGGGCTCGATGCGCGGTGCGACAGCGGGGCGGCGTTCGCGCTAGACAACTTGGCAGAGCGCACGCTGGTGATGGAGCGCGCGCTCAACCAGAGCATCGGTGCGCTGGAGACGGAGGCCGCCGAACGGATTCATGCGATCGTCACCTGCTTCGAAACCTTCCGCCGCCGCTGGGCGCAGGATGCTGGCGACGTGCAGGCCAACCTGGAAAGCGCGACGGATTTCTTCGCCCGGCTGGGTCGGCTCGAACGCGATGGGCTGCCCGCACACGAGGCGCGCTTCTTCGAGATGCTGCGCGAGCAGAGTGGGCAGAACCTGGTGGAACTGCAGACACGCATGGACCTCGGGCGCAAGGACATTCGTGCACGCATGGAAGACGTCAACGCCAGCCTGGAGAACGTGCCGTTCAATCGGGGCAGCATTTTGCAGATCAAGCCGGAAGATCGCCGCCTGCCGGAGGTGATCGAGTTCCGCCAGCAGTTGGCCGCCGTGCTGGGCAACCAGAAAACCGACGACCACGAGCGCGCCGAGGCGCAGTTCGAGGGCCTGCGCAAACTGGTCGCAAGGCTGGCCTCGACCGATCCCGAGCACAAGCGCTGGCGCGAGCAGGTACTGGACGTGCGCCTGCATGTGGAGTTCATTGGTGAGGAGCGAGATGCGCAAAGCGGTCGCCAACTGGAGGTCTACCGCAGCGGTGCCGGCAAGTCCGGTGGCCAGCGCCAGAAACTGGCCACCACCTGCCTGGCCGCCGCGCTGCGCTACCAGCTCGGCGACGAGGACGGCGGCGTGCCGCAGTACGCGGCGGTGGTGCTGGACGAGGCGTTCGACAAGGCTGACAACGAGTTCACTGCGATGGCCATGCGCATCTTCGAGAACTTCGGTTTCCAGATGATCGTGGCCACACCGCTGAAATCGGTGATGACGCTGGAGCCCTTCATTGGCGGCGCCTGCTTCGTCGAGATCAATGGCCGCCACGATTCCGGCGTCTTGATGATCGAATACGACGCCGCCAGTCAGCGCCTCGACCTGCCGCGCGCCGCACCCGAAGGCGACGATGCGCAGCCCTGAACAGGCCGTCGCGCTGCTGCGCGGCCAGTGGCAGCGCCAGGCCGGCGACTGGCTGGATGCTGGCGGCGACTGGCCGTTGCGCGTGTCGCTGGCGGCACCGGGCGAACGCCAGGCCAGTGCGCACTGGACGGGGTTCGAGGCGTGGCGATCGGCGTGGAAGGACTGGCATGGCGGTGAGCTGAGCTGGGCCGAACGGCGCTGGTCGCTGCTTGGCCGCCAAGCCGTGCCGGAAGCGTTGTCGCTGCCCGACGCGGATGCGCTGGCCGCCCTGCTTGGCGAAACCGTGCGCTGGCAGCGTGCCCGCGCACGTTTTGATGCGTGGATGGCGCGTTGGCCCGCGTTGGCGACCAGCTTGCGTCGTCAATTCGACTTGCTGGCCGACGCCGACGACACCGAGTTCATCCGCCTCGGCGACATGCTGACGTGGCTGCAGGCCCATCCCGCATCGAACCTGTTCGCCCGCCAGTTACCGGTGGCCGGACTGGACAGCAAGTGGCTGGAAACCCGCACCGGCCTGCTTGGCGATTGGCTGCGCACGCTGGCCGATTTGCCGCGCGAGACGGATTTCTGGCAAGCCAGCGGCCTGCGTCGCGAGCCCGACCGGCTACGCCTGCGTGTGCTCGATCCTGTCCTGCGTGCACGCGTCGGTGGCCTGGGCGACATCCACGCGCCATTCGACGAACTGGCTGCGCTGGATCTGCCGGCGCAGCGTGTCTTCATCGTCGAGAACAAGCAGACCGGCCTGGGCTTCGATGACCTGCCGGGTGCCGTGGTGTTGATGGCGCGCGGCTACGCAGTGGATCGCCTGCACGAATTGCCATGGCTGCGGTCCGTCGAAGCAGTGTATTACTGGGGCGACCTCGACACTCATGGCCTGGCCATCCTCGGCCGGCTGCGCGGCCACCTTCCGCAGGTGCAATCGCTGCTGATGGACGAGGCGACTCTGCTGGCCCATCGCACCCTGTGGGTGACCGAACCACAACCGCACCGCGCCGGCGCGATCGCGCATCTGGAGGCCACCGAGCAGGCGTTGTACCGCGACCTGCGCGGCGACCGCTGGGACGTGCGTGTGCGGCTGGAACAGGAGCGGATCGGCTGGGACATGGCGTGGGCGCGGATCAGCTCAACGCTTTCTGGCTGACGCGACTGAGCGGTGATCCGGCTCGCTTGCCAACCGTTTGACAGCTGCCGTCACGCCGTTCGCCACGCTATCGAACAGCGCCGCGGGAAAATCCTCCGGCAGACGTTTCGCCAGCGCGTCGAGTACACGCGGGGTGCGTTCGATGAGGTCTTCGATTATCGCCGCTACGCGGTCGCCGAGCCCCAGGCTTTCGGCCATGCCGACCCAGTGCCAGCGATGAATGTCGTGAATCAGGTAGTGGCGATTGCCGCCCTCCACCGCCATGGCCACGCGGGCTTTGCGAGGATCCATCCGGTTCGCGCCGCGACCCTGGATCGGCCAGGTGGACAGGATGTCGTACAGCGGCGTGCGCCGGTAACGTCCGCCGGGAAGCAGGGTGAGGCTGAAGTTCTTGGCGTGGCCATCGGTGGCACCCATGATCCAGAACAGCAGTTGCGTCTTGAAAAAATTTTCGCGATCCGTGTCGGCGTTTTCGGACCCGCGCAGAATCTCCATGATCCGGCGGATGCCGGGGCCGCCATCGCTTTCGTACTTGCGGTTCGGCGGCAGTCCGGTGACCTGGCAGAAATCTTCCTGTGGAATGCGCAGCCAGTAATGGCCGTCGCGCGCGCGGATGCGGTCGAAGCGCTCGACGATCAGCGCCTTCTGGTCCTCGAACCGGCCGATCTCGACTTGGGCGACGGGCAGGCCGTATTCGCGCACCAACTCCATGCACAGCCATTCCAGCTCGACCGACATGCGCATGTCGGTCTGCACGTTGCCCACCAGCCCGAGCGGCAATTTGAAGATGTGGGTGGATGGCGTGGAACCGTGCGGAATGCACCAGCGCCCGCGGTGCCGCAGCAACGCGGTCTTTTCCTGTGCGCCTGCAATGGACAGGCGAAAGGCGTCATCGACGGGTGTTTCGCCCAACTGCCGGGCCATGGTGGTGTTGCGCAACACATTCGCCACGCCGGCTTCGTTGAGCGATGTTGCCTCGATGCGGCGAATGTCACTTGGCTCGGTCCCTGCAGGCAGCAACTGGATGGCCCCGACACAGTCGCGACCAATTGCGGCGAGCAGGTCGAACGCTGCAGTGGAGCGCGCGCCATACCGGTCGCGCAATCGCTGCAGGATGCGCTCGTTGTCCGGGATCAGGTTTTCGAAATACGCGGCAACCTTGTCGCCGCGCAAGGTCTGCATGTCATCGCCACGGCTGCTGGCGTGGCCGAACGGCAACGACAGCGACAACGGACGCCCCGTGGCGGATCGGATCCAGTCGGTGTCGTAAGTCAGCCGGTCGGCAGCCCCTTTGGGGCGTTCCCAGGTGCCGACGTACAGGCCGTTCATCCACATGTCCAGAGCCAGCGCGCGCGGCGTGACTACCATTCCGGCGCGCCCGTGTCGCGCAGATTCATCGTGGGCTTTTCCTGCAGCAGCAGTTCAAGCCCCAGCACCTGGCATAGCCGATGGATGCGGTCGAAGGAGACCCGGGCGGCGTTGTTCTCCAGCTTGGAGACAGCCTGTGTACTGATGCCCAGCTGCCGGGCAATATCGGTCTGGGTAAGGCCGCGGCTCAGGCGTGCGCCGCGAAGGATGTCGCTCAGCTGGGCGGGGAGGAGAATCGGCGTCGAACGCATGACTCAACCTTTAGGTTGATGTGTTGAAATTCAATCTACAGGTTTAAATGATGCATTTCAACCCTTGAGTTGAACTATGACTATGCACCCTGTGTCGCGATATCCCGCGCCACCGCCTCGGCCACCTTGATGCCATCCACGGCCGCCGACAGAATGCCGCCGGCGTAACCGGCGCCTTCGCCGGCGGGGTAGAGTCCGCGCGTGTTGAGGCTTTGCAGGCTGTCGTCGCGGGTGATCCGCACTGGCGAGGAGGTGCGTGTTTCGACGCCGGTGAGGATGGCGTCGTGCATGGCGTAGCCCTTGATCTGCCGCGCGAACGCGGGCAGCGCTTCGCGGATCGCGGCAGTGGCGTAATCGGGCATGGCATTTTCCAGGCTGCCAAGGGTGACGCCGGGCTGGTAGGACGGTTGCACCTCGCCAAACGCCTGCGAGGTGCGGTTAGCCAGGAAGTCGCCGACCAGCTGGCCCGGCGCATTGTAGTTTTCGCCGCCCAGGACAAAGGCATGGCTTTCCAGTGCACGTTGCAACGCGATGCCGGCCAGCGGACTGCCGCTGTTGTCGAACGATGTGAAGTCGACCGGCTCGACGCCGACCACCACCGCGGCATTCGCATTGCGTTCGTTGCGTGAATACTGGCTCATGCCGTTGGTCACCACACGCCCCGGTTCGCTGGTGGCGGCCACCACGGTGCCGCCGGGGCACATGCAGAAGCTGTAGACCGAGCGACCGCGGCCGGCGTGGTCGCCCTTGCAGTGATGCACCAGTTTGTAGTCGGCGGCGCCGAGTAACGGATGACCGGCCTGCGGCCCGAAGCGGGCCTGGTCGATCACCGACTGCGGATGTTCGATGCGGAAGCCGATCGAGAACGGCTTGGCCTCGAGGTAGACGTTGCGTGCGTGCAACATCTCAAAGGTGTCGCGCGCGCTGTGGCCGAGCGCCAGCACCACGTGGTCGGCGCGGATCTGTTCGCCGCTGGCCAGGGTGACGCCGCGGATCTGCTGCTGGCCGTCCGAGGTCGGTTCCAGTAGCAAGTCATCCACGCGCTGGCTGAAACGGATCTCGCCACCCAGCGATTCGATCGTGGCACGCATGTGCTCGACCATCGACACCAGCCGGAAGGTGCCGATGTGAGGCTTGCTGACGTAGAGGATTTCCTCCGGTGCGCCAGCCTTGAAGAACTCGGTGAGCACCTTGCGGCCGTGGTGCAGCGGGTCGCGGATCTGGCTGTACAGCTTGCCGTCGGAGAACGTGCCGGCGCCGCCCTCGCCGAACTGCACGTTCGACTCCGGATGCAGGGTGCGCTTGCGCCACAGGTCCCAGGTGTCCCTGGTGCGCTCGCGCACCTCCTTGCCGCGATCGACGATGATCGGCCGAAAGCCCATTTGTGCCAGCACCAGGCCGGCGAACAGGCCGCACGGGCCGAAGCCGATCACCAGCGGGCGCTGCTCGATCCGGCGCGGCGCCCTGGTGACGAAGTGGTATTCGGTGTCCGGCGTGGGCTGGACATGCGGATCATCGGCGAAACGTTGCAACAGCGCCGGCTCGCAGCGGGTGTCCACGTCCACCGCGTAGATCAACGCGATCGCCCCGCGTTTGCGCGCGTCGTGGCTGCGTTTGGCCACGCTGCAAGCGATCACTTCGGCGGCGCTGATGCCCAGTCGTTTGAGGACGGCGGTGGTCAGCTCGGCCTCGCCGTGATCGAGCGGCAGCTTGAGGTCGGTCAGTCGCAGCATGGGGCGTGGATCCGGGAAACAAGGGCAAGTGCCGGATTTTCGCAGATAACGCGCGTAGGAGCCGCGCTTGCGGGCGATGCTTCTCCGAATCCCGAACGAAAAGCATCGCCCGCGAGCGGGCTCCTACGCGCGGGGTGGATCACGCCTCGCCGATGAAATCCGATTTCCCGATATCGGTACCGGCTTCGCGCAGGATGTCGTAGGCGGTCGTGCAGTGGAAGAACAGGTTCGGGATCAGAAAGTGCAGCAGATAGGCCTGGCCCTCGAAGTTCATCTCGCCGTTGCGCATCTTGAGATGGATCGCCCGGGTTTCGCTGCCGTCGATCTGCGCCGGTGTGAAGCTCTTGACGTAGTCGATCGAGCGCTCGATGCGGCTGTAGGCCTGCGCCAGCGTCGTCTCGTTGTCCTCGAACGCCTGCGGTTCCACGCCGGCGAGGCGGGCCGTGCCGCGGGTGGCCATGTCGCAGGCGATCTGAATCTGCTTGATCAACGGCAGCATGTCGGGAATCAGCCGCGTCTGCAGCAGCACCTCGTCGCTGACGTTCTTCGCTTGCGCGTGCTGCTCGCCTTTCTTCAGCACATGGGCGAGATTGCCCAGCGCGCGGATGAAGACGGGAACGGCTGCCTGGTGCATGGAGAGTGTCATGGGTGTACTTCCTGGAGGGTGGGATATGGCGCAGGTGGAACGGTGAAGACGGATGAATCGCGACGATGCGTCGGCCATGCCCGGACGATACATCGCACCGGCGGCAATCACCGAGTCGACCGGCATCAGCGTAGCGGAAAACACGAAGGCTACACCCGTCAAGTGAATCGCGAACACCGTGCCGAAGGGGTGCAGCCACTCCGCAGCGTTGGCGATACCATGGGGCATTATCCTGTCAGGGCATGATCATGGTTCGACCTCTGCTTCCGGTTTGTCTGTCGCTGGCGCTCGCCGCCTGTTCCCCCCACCAGGACACGCCGGCACCGACACCGGTGTCGAAGGAAGAGCTGGCCCCGGCGCCGCCCGCCAGCGCACCAGCGACCCCGGCGTCCGACGCCGTCGAAACCACCGCCGCCGTGCACCAGCATCTGGCTGATTACGCCACGGTGAAACTCACGGCCGACCTGTCGGCGTTCGATGCGAAGCAGAAGAAGATGATCGCCGTGCTGGTCGAGGCCGCCGACAGCATGAACGCGCTGTACTGGAAGCAGGCCTGGGGCGACAAGGACGCCCTGCTGAAGAAGATCGACGATCCCGCTACCCGCGAGTTTGCCGAGATCAATTACGGCCCCTGGGACCGGCTCGACAACGACCAGCCGTTTGTCGCCGGCATCGGTCCGCGTCCGGCCGGTGCGCAGTTCTACCCGGCCGACATGACCAAGGCCGAATTCGAGCAGTCTCCGCTGAAGGACAAGTCCGGGCTCTACACCTTGCTGCGTCGTGATGCGCAAGGTCAGCTGATCACCGTGCCCTATCACGAGGCGTACAAGGCCGAGCTGGAGAAGACCGCCGGCCTGCTGCGCGACGCTGCGAAGCTGGCGCAAGACGCCGGTTTCAGGAAGTACCTGACAATGCGTGCAGACGCCCTGCTCAGCGACAACTACCAACCCAGCGATTTCGCCTGGATGGCGATGAAGAACAACCCGGTCGACATCGTGATCGGTCCGATCGAGACCTACGAGGACCAGCTGTTCGGCTACAAGGCGAGCTACGAAGCCTACGTGCTGATCAAGGACCAGGCGTGGAGCGCCAAACTCGCCCGGTTCGCCAAGTACCTGCCCGAGCTGCAGCGCGGCCTACCGGTGGCCGACAAATACAAGGCCGAGAAGCCCGGTTCCGACGCCGACCTCAACGCCTACTTCGCGATCTACTACGGCGGCGATGCGAACGTCGGCGCCAAGACCATCGCGATCAACCTGCCCAACGATGAGCAGGTGCAGCTGAAAAAAGGTACCCGCCGGCTGCAACTGGAAAACGTGATGCAGGCGAAATTCGACAAGATCATGCTGCCGATTGCGCATGAGCTGATCGCCGAGGACCAGCAGAAGAACCTCACCTTCGACGCGTTCTTCCAGAACACCATGTTCCACGAAGTCGCGCACGGTCTCGGCATCAAGGAAACACTGGACGGCAAGGGCACCGTACGCAAGGCGCTGAAGGACCAGGCCTCCAGCTTCGAGGAAGGCAAGGCCGACATCCTCGGTCTGTACATGGTCAGCAAGCTGGCCGAGAAAGGCGAACTGGGCAAGTCCAAGCTGCTGGACAACTACGTCACCTTCCTTGCCGGCATGTTGCGCTCGGTGCGCTTTGGTGCCAGCGACGCGCACGCCAAGGCGAACATGGTGCGCTTCAACTTCTTCAAGCAACAGGGCGCGATCAGCCGCGATGAAACGAGCGGTCGCTATCGCGTCGATTTCGACAAGATGACCGCGGCGATGAATGCGTTGTCGGCCAAGCTGCTGACCATCCAGGGTGATGGCGACTACGCTGCCGCGAAACAGCTCACCGAGCAGATGGGTACGGTCGGGCCGGTGCTGGCCGCCGACTTGAAGCGGCTCGACCAGGCCCACATCCCGGTCGACATCCGCTTCGAGCAGGGCCTTGATGTGCTGGGCCTGAAAAAACCCTGACGTGCCGATGCCATGGCGCGGGTCGGCCGATCCCGCTCCGTAGGGCGGGCAATGCCCGCCGCTCTTGCCCGCCTGGAATCAAGAAGCGAAAGCCGGCGGGCGGTGCCCGCCCTACGGCGGCGGTGACGAGGTTCTGATCCAGTCGGCGACAGCCTCCGGGTGTTCGAGGTGAAGGTGGTGGCCGCCGGCCATGTGCTCGACGCGGATCCGCGGCACGCAATCGGCACGAGCTTGCATCGGGCCACCGGGCAGATACGAAGTCGCCGGTTGCGCCAGCAGCAGCGACGCGGGCGCCGTGATGCCATGCAGCAGCGCGTGCACCTGCGATTCGGCCAGCCGGATCGGGCTCGGCCGGGTCAACGCCGGATCGCTGCGCCAGCTCCAGCCGCCTTCGGTTTCGATCAGGCCGCGCTCGACGATCGGTTGCGCCAGTTCCCCGGCCAGGCCGCTGACCATGCTGCGGGCCTGGATCGCCTGTTCGATGCTGGGGAACACGCGCAGGCGTTTGCCGTTACCGCTGCGTGGCGCCAACGCCTCGCGAAAGCGTTCCAGCGTGCGTGAGCCCTCGTCGCCGAGCGGACCCAGGCCCTCGATCAGAAACAGCCGTTCGATCCGCTCCGGTCTTGCGGCCGCCACGAGGGAGGCGATTCCCGCACCCAGCGAGTGTCCAAGCAGCGTATAGCGCGCAAGCTGCAGCACCTCGGCGACGGCGAGCACGTCGCGCACATAGTCGAGATAGTGGTAGCTGCTGCCGGTGGCCAGGTGCTCGGAATGGCCATGGCCGGGCAGCTCGAGCGCGATCACCTGATGACGGTCGGCCAGCAACGGCGCCAGTCGGGCAAAGCTGCCGGCGTTGTCGAGCCAGCCATGCAGCGCCAGCAGTGGCGGCAGCGACGAGTCGCCCCAACGCTGCGCCCGCAGCGATCGCTGCGGCAACCTGATGGTGGATTCAGTCGGATTCGGCACGCAGGGTTCTCGCGCGCTGCCCGGCCTGGATGCGCCGCTGGCGTGCGGCCGCGGCATCATGGTCCGCGGCGAACTCGGGCCAGCCCTGGGTGTGTCGCAGCACCAGCGCGGCGAGGCTGTGCACCTGGCCTGCACTGTCATTGAGCGCTGGAATGTAGCGCAGGGCCTCGCCACCGGCGTCGATGAAGAAGTCGCGGTTCTGCATCGCGATCTCTTCCAGTGTTTCCAGGCAATCCACCGCGAAACCCGGGCAGGCCACATCGAGCTTGCGCACGCCTTCGGCGGCAAGTTTGCGCACCGTCGCATCGGTGTAAGGATGCAGCCAGCGTTCGCGCCCCAGCCGCGACTGGAAGCTGACGACCACTTGCCGTTCGTCCAGTTGCAGGCGTTCGCGCAACAGCCGCGCGGTAGCCAGACACTGGCAGAAATACGGATCGCCCGCGTGCACGTAACGCTCGGGGATGCCGTGGAAGGAGAGCAGCAGTTTGTCGCCACGGTCGTGCGCCGCCCACCAGTTTTCGAGGCTTTGCGCGAGCGCCTGGATATACGCCGGATCGTTGTGATAATCGTTGACGATGCGCAGCTCCGGGGGCCAGCGCAACCGCTTGATGGTGTCGGCGACGGCGTCCAGCACCGAGCCGGTCGAGGTGGCTGAATATTGCGGATACAGCGGCAGCACCAGCAGCCGGCGCACGCCATCGCGCTGCAATTGGGTGATCGCCTGCGTCACCGACGGCTCCCCATAGCGCATCGCCAGCGCCACCTTGATCGGTGCCTGCGGGCGTTGCCGCGTGATCTCCGACTGCAGGCCTTGCGCCAACGCCTCGCTGAGGAAGCGCAGCGGCGATCCGCGCTCCTCCCAGATCTTCCCGTAGGCGCGCGCAGAACGTTTCGGCCGCACGCGCAGGATCACCCCGTGCAGGATCAACCACCACAGCCAGCGTGGATACTCGATCACCCGAGGGTCGGCGAGGAACTCGGCCAGATAGGGTCGCACTGCCTGGGCCGTCGGCGCCGTCGGGGTTCCCAGGTTGACTACCAGTACGCCAGCCTGAACGGGCTGAACATCCGGGTCGTGGGAATAGCCGGCAAGGCCGGTATAGTTGTTCGGCATGGGCATCGTGACCGTCGAAACCTGGCGGCGCCTGGTGGATCAAACGTTGTAGTTTGCCACAGGCTGCCGGGCGGCGATGCCCACCGAACTACCCTCACTTTCTGGCCCACTCCCTGGAGTTCCCATGTCGAAGACCTCTATGCCCCACGTGTTGTTGATTGGTCTCGCCTTGCTGCTGCCAGCGATGGTCGCGCATGCCGAGGATCCGCCGCTGGTACGGGCGAAAAATGCGGTGATGGTGCTCAACCAGATCATGCAGGCGCCAGACAAGGCGATTCCGCGCGATCTGCTGCAAGACGCCAAGGCGATTGCGGTGATTCCCGACATGCTCAAGGTCGGCTTCGTGTTCGGCGGCCGTCGCGGCGAGGGTCTGATCTCGGTGAAGAGCCCGGACGGGACCTGGTCGAATCCGAGCTTCATCACCA
>DASRUB010000115.1:0-26391 GCA_035655635.1 Rhodanobacter sp.
CGGGCACCTTCCCCCGTTTTACGGGGGAAGGAACATCGTCATTTCTCCAGCAGCTTCTCCAACACCTTGCCCACCGCGGCGAACGCGAACGCGCCGGTGACGTGCGTGGCCGCACCGAGGCCGCCGCCACAGGCCAGGTTCATCGCCTCGCCGCCGGGCGGCCGCGTGCCGCACACCGTCCCGTCTGGTTGCGGGTACTGCACGTTCTGCAATGAATAGACGGCTGACACGCCGAAGTAGCGACTGGCATTGCGCGGGAAGTTGAAGTCCGCGCGGAGCTTCTTGCGGATCAGGCTGAACATGGCGTCGTGCTCGGTGCGCGAGAGGTCGCGTACGCGGATCTGGGTGGGGTCGGTGCGACCGCCGGCCGAACCGACGCTGACGATGGGCAGCTTGCGCCGGCGGCACCAGGCGATCGTCTCCAGTTTCACCCGGAACGCGTCGCAGGCATCGAGCACCGCGTCGTAGCCGCGGTCGAGCAACTCGTCCAGCGTGGACGGGGTAAGGAAGCGCTCGATCGCCTCCAGCCGGATCGCCGGGTTGATCGCATGCGCCCGCGCCGCCATCACGCCGACCTTCGATTTGCCGTACTCGCCATCAAGCGCGTGCAGCTGGCGGTTGGTGTTGGACACGCAGACTTCATCGGCGTCGATCAGGGTGAGCCGGCCCACGCCGCTGCGCGCCAGCGCCTCGGCGGCCCAGGAACCCACGCCGCCCACGCCGATCACGCACACGTGCTTCTGCGTCAACGTGCCCACGCTGCCAAGCCCGTACAGGCGCTCGATGCCCGCAAAGCGCTCGGCATGACTGGTTTGTTCCGATGGAGTCACCACTCGTCCCGGCCACGGCAAAAATGCAGTTTATCGTGCCGGCTTGGATTCGCGGCGATCCGACGGACTATGCTTGCATGCTTTCCCCCACGAAATGGAGCCGAACCGATGCGTGTTGCCCTGATGATCCTGCTCGGCCTGGTGATTGGCATCATCGGTACCGTCAACGTGATGAATGCACTGAACGAGCGCAACCCGATGCCCAAGGCGCTGATGCACACGATGGGCTATCACATGGGCGGGCTGACGCGCGCGATCAAGGCCAACCAGTGCGACGCACCCAAGATGCAGCATCACCTGGCCCGCCTCGAGTCCACGGCCACCGACATCACGCCGGCGTTCGGCATGGACGACAAGGACTTCGCCGACCACGCCCGGCAGTTGCAGGATCACCTGCAGCAGGCGGTGCTGGGGGCGCCCACCACTTGTGCCGCCCTGGCTGCGGCGATCAAGCCGGTCAACGACAGTTGCAAGAGCTGCCACCAGAAATACCGTTGAGACAGTCGGGTAGCCGAGTACGGACAAATCCGCTGGGAGCGGATTTGAACAGCCGCAGGCTGGCCCGTAGGGTGCATGCCAAGGATGGCATGCATACATGTGCCGGACTCTGCGCGTTGAAGGGCAGGACAGCCCTTCTTCAACAACCTGCTCGTCAGAAGCGGATCCTGCCGGTCAGCATCTGCCCGTACATCACCCAGTCGCCCATCAAACTGTACAGCGGGTGTTTGAAGGTGGCCGGACGGTTCTTCTCGAACCCGTAGTGACCGACCCAGGCGAAACCGTAACCGGCCAGCGGCATCAGCCACAGCCAGCGCAGCTGGCCGCTCCACAGCGCCAGCACCAGCGCCGCGATCACCAGCGTGCTGCCGATGAAATGCAGTCGACGACAGGTGCGATTGCGGTGTTCGCCAAGATAGAACGGATAGAACTCGGCAAAGTTGGCGTAGCTGGACATGTGACGCTCCGCGCGTGAATGACCCGATTCTATCCGGGCGGGCACTGCCTGCCGGGTTTTGGATCGAAGACCACGACACTGGCGGGCAATGCCCGCCCTACTGCCCGCCGTCGAAAAAGCGGTGGGCATCGGCCGCCCCACACCGCGCGCCATACGCGTGGACCTATGCCGGTAAAGGGAACTATGCCGGTAGAGGAATGAATTCCTGCTCGTCGCCCGGCACCGGCGGGAAGCGACCTTCGCGCCAATCGGCCTTGGCTTGTTCGATCCGGTCCCTCGAGCTGGCCACAAAGTTCCACCACAGGTGACGCTCGCCATCCAGCGGCGCACCACCGAACAGGATCACCCGACTGGCTTCGCGCGCGTGCAACAGCGGAGCCATCGCGCCCGCCTGCACCGCCATGTGGGCAGCCGCGATCTCCAGTCCACCCCACTCGACCGCGCCGTCGACCACGAACACGCCGCGCTCGAGGTGCTCATCCGGCATGGCCAGCTCGGCGCCCGCCGCCAGGTTCACCTCGAGCAGGAACATCGGTGCGAACACACGCACCGGCGACTGTTCGCCATAGGCGCTTCCCGCGATCAGCACGGCATCCGCGCCGGGCCATTGCAGCTTCGGCAACGCGGCACGCTCGTGGTGATGGAATTCAGGTGCCACCTCGGCGTCGGCCTGCGGCAAGGCCACCCAGATCTGCACCCCATGCAGGCGCTGCCCATCGCGCCGTTCGTCCGGCGGGGTGCGCTCGGAATGCACGATGCCGCGCCCCGAGGTCATCCAGTTCACTGCGCCCGGCCGGATATCGGCCAGAGAGCCGAGGCTGTCACGGTGACGGATCGCGCCATCGAACAACCAGGTCACCGTGGCCAGTCCGATGTGCGGATGCGGTCGCACGTCCATGCCCTGGCCCGTGCCGAAAACGGCGGGCCCCATGTGGTCGAAGAACACCATCGGCCCGACGTGCCGCGCCTGCAGCACCGGCAACAGGCGGCGCACGGTGAAGCCGTCGCCGAGGTCGTGCAGCTTGCCTTCGATCAGACTGGGATGCGCGTCCATCAATTTCTCCTCATGGGCACCAGGCCGCCATCACCAGGCCCGTTGATACGGCGGCGGCGCTTCGATCTTCGCGCCGAGCACCGCAGCCGCGCGGCGCGGAAAGTAGGGGTCACGCAGACTCTCGCGAGCGAGCAGCACGACATCGGCCTCGCCATGGGAGATGATCGCGGCCGCCTGTTCGGGCTCGGTGATCAGGCCCACCGCGCCGGTGGCGATGCCGGCCTCGCGCCGGATCCTTGCCGCAAAAGGTACCTGATATCCAGGCCCGAGCGGGATCTTCACGTGGGGCAGCAGGCCGCCGCTGGAAACATCGACCAGATCCACGCCCAGCGGCCCGAGCTCGCGCGCCAGTTGCACACTCTGTTCGATGTCCCAGCCGCGCGGACCATCTTCCGGTGCCCAGTCGGTGGCCGAAATGCGCAGCCACAGCGGCAGCTCGGCCGGCCATACCTCCCGCACGGCGGCAATGACCTCGCGGGTGAGCCGGGTGCGATTGTCCAGGCTGCCGCCGTAACGGTCGTCGCGCTGGTTGCTCAGCGGCGACAGGAACTGGTGCAACAGGTAACCATGCGCTGCGTGCAGCTCGATCAGTTCAAAGCCCGCATCCAGCGCGCGCCGCGCGGCATCGCGAAAATCCGCGATCACCGCCTGGACACCGGCTTCGTCGAGTGCATGCGGCAGGTTCCAGCCGGCATCGAACGGCAACGCCGAAGGCGCGACGGTGAGCCAGTCGCCCTGCCCGGCCGGTATCGGGCCATGCCCATCCCACGGCCGCAGCGTGCTGGCCTTGCGGCCGGCATGCGCCAGTTGCACCCCGGCGATCGCGCCCTGCGCCTTGATGAAGCGGGCGATCGGCCGCCATGCCTCGACCTGCGCCTGGTTCCAAAGTCCGGTGTCCTGCGCCGAGATGCGCCCCTGCGCCGATACCGCCGTGGCCTCGGTAATCACCGCGCCGGCCCCGCCAACGGCGCGGCTGCCCAGATGCACCAGATGCCAATGGTCCGGCACGCCATCGAGCGCCGAGTACTCGCACATCGGCGACACGACCAGACGATTGCGCAAGGTGAGGCTGCGCTGGGTGAGCGGATCAAACAGGTTCATCGGATATCCCAGGCTGGATCAAGCCTTCGAGATGCAGGCGCGACGGGCGGAATCAAGCCGGCGGGTCGGCAGCCGGCGGGTCGGCAGGCGGGTCGACAGGTTGACTGGACGTTGTATCCAGCGCAGCAAACCAATCGGCCATGCGCGCGGCGATCGGTTCGGGTGTTTTCATCCAGCTGAAATGGTCCGCTGGCGCGCCTGCCAGGTCCCGCGGCGTCAGCAATTCCAGGGTTTGCCCGGCCGGCCCCAGTTTGCCGAGCAGCCAGTCCAGCGACGCGGCCGGCCCCAGCCAGTCGTCGCGCAGGCGCAAGACCAGCAGCGGCCGACGCAGCGCGGCCAATGCGCTTTCGAGATCCTCGCGCATGCCGGTGGCTGCGTAACGACCGCTGCGACCGCTGCGCGTCCAGTCGGCGATCACCCCGCGCGCCTCGTTGCCGGCGAAGCCGAGGCGGCGACCCGGCAAGTAACCGAAAAGGTGCGCGGCTAGCGGCGCCAATAGCATGCAAAGCCCGATCGCCCAGCGATGCCGGAACTGGCGCCAGTACGGCGCGCCGCTGGCTACCAGCGCCAGGCTGTCGAACACGTCCGGATGCAGCGCCGCAAGCAGCAGGCCGAGCTGACCGCCAAGACTGTGTCCGCCCACGCTGCGCCTGGCCTGTGGCCAACGCTCGTGCAGCACCGCCATGCCGGCGGCCAGATCGACCTGCAGCAGCTCGCGGTAACCCCAGTTGCAGCGACGCCCCGCGCGTCGATTGCTGGATCCGATGCCACGCCATTCGTGCAGCACCACACCCACCCCGTGCGCCGCCAGCGCCTCCGCAAACGGCAGATAGTGCCGTGCCGGCACGCCCATCGCCGGCAGCCAGTACAGCAGGCGGCGCGGTGCCGCCGGCACGACGCACAGCAATTCGAAACGTGCGCCATCGCCGCTGGATACCGGCACGGCCAACGGTTCCCGTGTGCTCTGGGCGGCTGGCGTGGATACGAGGGGCGCAAAGGGATCAGGCATCTGTACAGCCTAACCAATGATTGCGATCACCTCAAAAAAGGGGCCGGCAAATGCCGACCCCTTGCTGACCCCGGAACAGGCGGGATCAAACCGGCGTGACGTCTTCGGCCTGCAGGCCTTTCTGACCATCAACCACCTTGAAGCTTACCTGCTGTCCTTCCTGCAGGCTCTTGAAACCCGAACCCGTGATCGCGCGGAAATGCACGAACACGTCAGGGCCACTCTCCCGGCTGATGAAGCCGAACCCCTTGGCGTCGTTGAACCACTTGACTGTACCTGTTTCACGATCCGACATGACTCACGCTCCGATCCAATCCAGACTCAATGGACAAACCGGCCCCAACGGGCCGACGGTTTACTGAGCATGCCGAGGTCGGGTGCAACGGATGGATTCAAGAAAATCCCCAGTGGACACGCACGTGCCGAGCAGACGCAGCAGCCCAAGCATAACGGATTTTTTGAAGAATGGTGATTTGTCAAGCCGTTTGTGCCGCCGACTCTTGAAACCGCGCAAAATGGGTGCCGGGGCCGGTTTTCGGTGCGCTCGATAGCGAAACCCCACGCCTTTTACCAACCCGCATCCCGCGCCGAACCAAGCCGGAACCCGTGTGGATGGCGCGACAAATCGGCGGCCGCGCGCAACAATGGGTGAAATTCAGTTTTTCTTGACTTGGCATCCTGTCAAGTGATGTAAAGACACCCCGGCGGCGGCCGTCGCCCCGGCCCACCCGACCTGTTCAGGAGATCTGATGATGCCGATCCCAACCCGCATGGCCCTGGCCGCGACGATGTTCGCCGGCGCCCTGCTCGCCGGCTGCGCCCGGCAACCGACCACTCGACCAGAAGCTCCGGCGACCACCGGCAACAAGAGCACCGTGCACCAAGGCACCACCGTCAGCGGCAGCAAGAGCACCACGCGCCAGACTCCGACGACCTCCAGTGCAGGCCGCAACGAAAATCTGCCGGATCGTACCGGCATTGCGGCCTGCGACGATTATCTTTCCAGCTACCTCGCTTGCCACCGCGCCGCCAAAATCTTCGCACCCGATCAATTGCAGTCGCGCTACGAAGCCATGCGCACCAGCCTTCTGCGTGACTCGAAGAATCCGGATATCCGCCCGCAGCTGGCCGAACGCTGCAACTCGCTGGCACGCAGCCTGCGCCAGGCCCTGCACGGCAAGTCCTGCGAGGCGAGTCCGGCTCCCGCCGCCAGCTCACCCTAGAGAGCCTCGAAAAACCGGTTTTTCGCAGGAGCGCACCCTGTGCGCGATGCTTTCCGTGTCGTGACGAAGAGCATCGCGCACAGGGCGCTCCTACGGGCGAGAGCCCGGCGAGGTTTCTCGAGTTTCCCCTTGGATGCCCTGGCTGTGCAAGCCTGGCGCTCAGTCAAGCTGGCGCAGTTCCGCGCGCAACTGTCTGGCCAGCGACGAGGGTCGGGTCCGGGTCAGGCGGACCTCGGGCGTGTCGTGCCAGCGCGCGGTGCCAGCGATCGTCCCGGCCAGCGCTTTCAACAGCCGCGCTTCGATCGCCACGCCAGGCTCAAGATGGAGCGACTTGATCTCGAACACCCCATCGGCCCGGTGCGCCTTGGCATCCAGCCGGCCAACCAGACGCCCACGATGCAGGATCGGCAACACGAAATAGCCATGGCGGCGACGCGCCGCCGGCGTGTAGCACTCGATCCTGTAGTCGAAATCAAACATCGCGCGCAGCCGGGCCCGATCCCAAACCAGCGGATCGAACGGTGACAACAGCGCGGTATGGGTGGCGCGCAGCCGGCCCTGCCGTGCCCGCTCAAGCAGGCCCACGTTGTCGCGGTGCACATAGCCTTGACTGTCCCAACCCTGCACCGTGACCGCCAGCAGTTCGCCGGTGGCCAGCAGCGGCGCCAGTTCGTGTTCGGTGACCCTTGGCTTGAGCCGGAAATAGTCGGCAATCCAGCTTGCCGGCGCCACGCCCAGCGCACGCACACTGTCCAGGATGAAGTGCCGGCGCAGGTCGGCCGCGGGCAACAACGCCACTGCAGGTTCAGGCGGCGGATCAAATCGCGCCAGCACGCGCTCGGCCAGGTCATAGACGCGCTGGAACCGCTCGCGCCGCAGCACCATCAGCTCGCCCAACGCAAACCAGGCTTCCAGCCAGCGCTTCTCGGGCTTCCACGCCCACCAGCCCGATTCGCCGCCGCCCTCGGCTCGGGCGAAATCCGCCGCGCGCACCGGGCCGGACGAGCGAATGTGCTCCAGCACGCCATCCATGCCCGCGCGCTGGTCGCGGTACATGCGCGCCGCACTCCTGTGCGCCCAGTGGTGCCCACGCTGTCCGCACCAGGCCCGATGCCACGCAAGATCCGCCGCGCTGACGAAACAGGCCTCGTGCGCCCAGCACTCAGCCAGGTGCCCGTCGGCCAGCGCCTCGTCCAGCCACGCCATCGGATACTGGCCAAGTCGGGCATGCAGCACCAGATACGGACTGCGCGCGACCACGTGGATGGTGTCGATCTGCAGCAGCCGCATGCGCTCGATCGCGGCCACCACGTCGTCGCGCCGTGCGCGCCGCCGCGGCGATTGCAGCAGGCCCTGCGCGGCCAGTTGCAGCAGGCGCGCCTGCTGCGGTCGCAGCGAAGGCTGCACCGCTGAACCCCCACTCAACCGCACCTTGTCTTCACGCATTCGTAACCCTGATCTTGAGCTGCTCTATACACAGCAGTTGCTAGCCTGCGCCGAGTGTTGCCCAACCAGTTGGGCAATCGGCCTGGACGCGGGACGCGATGGACCGCCAAGGCCCTCGACAAGCAAGGCCTGCGGCAAGTCAGGCACACATTCTGACCGAACATTCTGGCACGGAGTAATGATCATGAAATTTCGCAAGCCGTTTCTCACCGCGATGACGGGCAGCGCACTGCTGTTCGCCGCGCTCACCTTTGCGCAAGACGTTCCGCCACCGCCGCCGCCAAGTGACATGGCACAGGCCGCGACGTCACCGCCGCCACCACCTCCGCCGCCGCCGTCAAATGAAATGGCTCCGCCGGCACAACCGATGCCGCCTGCACAGCCGACGCCGGAATCGGCGGCGGCCGGCTCTGCCGCCCAATCCGCCACCTATCAGACGCCGCAGGGTCAGGTCGTCGTCAACAGCGCGCCCGCGCCCGCGCCGACGATTGGCCCGGCGCCCGACTTCAACCAGCTGTCGGGCGGCAGCAAGAGCATCACCCCCGAGCAGGCTGCCTCCTATCCTCCGCTGGCCAACGACTTTCTCAATGCCGACAGCAACAAGGACGGCAAGATCAGCAAGTCCGAATACGCACGCTGGATGAAGCAGCTCAACTAGGAGCGTGGGCACAGGGGCCATGCCGCGGCGGCGGCGTGGCCCTTCCGGTGCGTCGGGACAGGCGAGCGTGAAACGCGCGTTCACGCGCTCTGGATAAACTTGCCGTCACACCCGATCCGCTCCTGCTGCCGGTCGTCCATACCTGGAAGTTCCCATGAAATTTCCCCTGGCTGCCGCCTGCGCAGCACTGGCGTGGTGCGCAACTGCCATGCCGGCACGCGCACAGAACCCCGATCCCACCGACATCCGTGGTTGCACCGCGATCGAGAGCGACGCACAGCGCCTGATCTGCTACGACCACGCTACGGGTCGGGTGAATCTTCCCGCCGCACAGAAGCGCGAGGTGCAGGCGCCGGCCGGCGCGGACATGTTCGGCCATGACGCCCAAGGCGGCTCGACCACGCGCAACAACAATGTGGCTACACCGCTGTCCCTGTTGGACAGTCGTTGGGAACTCTCCCCGGAAAGCAAACTGGGCACCTTCAATATCCGTGGCTACAAGCCGGTCTATGTGCTGCCGGTGTTCGCCAGCAGCAACCAGAACAGGCGTCCGCACAGTCCCAATCCCGACAATACCGTGAGCCAAAGCGAGCCACTGCAGAATGTCGAGCTGAAATTCCAGCTCAGCCTGAAGAGCAAGATCTGGCAGGGCGTGTTCGGTGATGCGGGCGATCTGTGGGTGGGCTATACGCAATCGTCCCGCTGGCAGGTCTACGACAGCCACCATTCGCGACCGTTTCGCGAGACCGACTACGAACCCGAGGCGATGCTGGTTTTCGATACCCACTACAACGTACTGGGTTGGGAGGGCCGACTGCTGGGTATTGGCGTGGATCACCAGTCCAACGGCCGCGGCGATCCGCTGTCACGCAGTTGGAACCGGGTTATCGCCAACGTCGGCTTCGAGCGCGACGGCTGGACGGTCATGTTCCGACCCTGGTGGCGCATACCCGAACCCAGGAACAGTGACGACAATCCCGACATCAGCAATTACATGGGTCGTGGCGAGATCGAAATCGTGCACGAATGGCAGGGTCAGGAGTTCGGCCTGGTCGTTCGCGATTCATTCCGCGGCGGCAGCCGGCAGCACGGCTCGGCCCGCCTCAGCTGGAGCTTCCCGATCGCCGGCAATCTGCGCGGCTATGCGGAACTGTTCAAGGGCTACGGCGAAAGCCTGATCGACTACAACCACAACGCCACCTACGTGGGCCTGGGCGTGTCGCTGCTCGACTGGTATTGAGCCCACCTTCAACGACGCCGGCGCGGTGGGTACCGTTCCCGCGCCTGCGTCGTGCGGGGTTCGCGACCACCATCAGTGCTGATGGCCACCGGCGCCGTGGACGTGGCCGTGCTCCAGCTCTTCGGCGCTGGCTTTGCGCACGTCGGTCACCTCGATGGCGAAATGCAGGGTCTTGCCGGCCAGCGGATGGTTGCCGTCGATGAACACCTTGCCGTCCTCGACCCGGGTCACGGTGACGTTGATCTCGCCTTGCGGACCACGGCCCTGGAACTGCATGCCGGGCTGGATGTCTTCGACACCCTGGAACGCTTCACGCGGAATTTCCTGCATCAACTCGGCATGATGCACGCCATAGCCTTCTTCGGGCGCCACCTCGGCGTTGAACTTGTCGCCCACCGAGCGGCCTTCCATCTGCTTCTCGAGGCCAGGCACGATCTGGCCGCTGCCATGCAGGTAAGTCAGCGGATCGCGGCCTGCCGAGCTGTCGATGACCTTGCTCTGGTCGTCGGTCAACGTGTAATGGAAGGCGGCAACGGAGTTTGGTGCAATCTGCATATCAGTCCTCATGAGGGAGTGGGTATTCACCGACGACCGTCGGCACAGGGATGCAAGATTATCAGAACGACGCAACTGGTCCTGCACGCGCCGGCATGATTGGCGATACTGTGCGGATGCTTGGATTACCGCGTCGCCACACCCACCTTTTCCTGCTGCTCGGCCTCACAGTCGCCAGTTCGCTGGCGGGGCCAGCGTGTTCCACCACCCCGTCAACGCCGACGACGAGCCCCACTTCAGGCCTCGCCGCACGGATCGACGGATTGATAGCGCAGCCACGTTTTGCGCACGCCAGCTGGGGCGTCGCCGTGGTGTCGCTGGACAGCGGCCGTACGCTGTACACCCACCGCGCCGATCGGCTGGCCCAGCCGGCCTCCACCGCGAAGCTGTTCACCGCCGCGGCCAGCCTTGCCACGTTGGGCCCGGACTATCGCTTTCCCACGCGCTTGTTGTCCCGCGGCACGGTTCGCCACGGCCGTCTGGATGGCCATTTGATCCTGTATGGCACGGGTGACCCGACCCTCGGCACAACCAGCAGCAGCGACTGGGCGGAGCAACTGGCAGCCCAGCTGTACGCACGCGGCATCCGCCAGGTGCACGGCGACCTGATCGCGGACGACAGCTATTTCACCGGCCCTCCCTTCGGCGCCGGCTGGGAAGCGGGTGACCTGCAAAGCTGGTTCGCGGTGCCGTCGTCGGCGCTGAGCGTGGACGAGAATATCGTGAGCGTCACGGTAACCCCGGGCGCCTCGCCGGGCGCGTCCGCCAGTGTCCGGCTCGCACCCGTCGATGGAATCCCCAAGGTGCTGGGCCGGATCGAGACCACGCCGGCATCCTCGAACAGCAACGTCAATCTTTACCGTGCGCCCGGCAGCGATACCTTGTACATGTTCGGCAGTATCCCGGCACGCGCAACGCCTGCCCGCTTCCGCCTGGCGATGGTCGACCCGGCCCTGCAGGCGGCGCGCCAGTTGCGCGTGGCCATGACCAATCGCGGCATCAACTTCAGCGGCGCCACCGAGGTGCTGCATTGGCCGCTGGACGACCATGCCCTGATGGTCGACACGCACGTCCTGGCCGAATTGCGCTCCCCACCCGTCATGGAAATCCTGCAGCGTGGACTGAAGCGCTCACAGAACCTGTATCTGCAGAACCTGCTGCTGGGCATCGGCGCGCAAGCACAGGCGAACGGCAGCGAGCCGCCCGGCGGCTTCCGGGACAGCCAGGCCTGGGGCATCCATGCACTGCGCGACCTGCTGCCACGCATCGGCATCGCTCCCGCAAGCTGCCAGATCGCCGAAGGCACCGGCCTGTCGCGGCGCGACCTGGTGACGCCGAATGCGCTGGTGCGCGTGCTCGTCTATCTGGCGGAACAACCCTACGCAGATCAATGGCGCGAGGCGTTGCCGCTGGCCGGCGTGGACGGCACCCTGATCCATCGCATGCGCGAGACCGCCGCGGCGGGCAACCTTCGCGCGAAGACCGGCGGCATGTCCCACGTGCACAGCCTGGCAGGCTACGTCACCACGGCGAGCGGAGACCATCTCGCGTTCGCCATCATGCTGGACAACTATGCGCCAGCGGCGGGCGCGCCACCGGCCAGCCGTGACGTGGACGCAGTCGCGGTGTTGCTGGCGGACGACCGAGGCGGTAATTGATCGGTCAGTGTGGTCGCAAGGACCGATCAGGCGCTCAGCCTGTCCAGCGTATCCCTGGCTATCTTCTGCGGCGTGTCGGTGGACGCATAGCGCTTCACCACGTGACCATCGGGGCCGACCAGGAACTTGGTGAAGTTCCACTTGATCGCCTCGCTGCCGAGAATGCCCTTGCCCTCGCCCTTCAGCCACTTGTACAGCGGATCGGCGGCGTCACCGTTCACCTCGACCTTGGCAAACATCGGGAAGGTCACGTCGTACTGGGCGTGACAGAACTCCTTGATCTCGGCTTCATCGCCCGGCTCCTGGTGACCGAACTGGTCGCACGGAAAACCCATCACCACCAGACCCTGGTCGCGCTGGTCCTGCCACAGCGTTTCAAGGCCGCGATATTGGGGGGTGAACCCGCACTTGGAGGCGACGTTGACGATCAACAGCGTCTTGCCTCGCCATTCGTCCAGCGAACGGGCTTTGCCATCAATATCGTTCACGGTGAAATCGTAGACGCTGGTGGTCATGGCGGGACTCCGGTGGCAAGGATCAATTCGTCAGCGTACGCCATCCACGTCCGCTTTGCCCGGGACGGTTGCCTCGCCGCGTAACCACTTGCACGCTGCTCCTTTGCAGGGTGGCCATCTGGATGGCCAACTTCTACGGCCATCAGCATGCGCGGAACCGTGCCCTGCTTCAGCAACGACGGCTTCGGCGTCATGCCGTAACGCCGCAGTACCAGCGATCAACCCTGCGCGGCGGGGATCTCGAACACCTGGCGCAGGTAGGCCACGTAGGCCGGGTCCTCGCACATGTTCTTGCCCGGCGAGTCGCTCAGCTTGGCCACGGGCTGGCCGTTGCAGCGGATCATCTTGATCACGATGTTGAGCGGTGCGGGTCCCACGTCATTGGTGAGGTTGGTGCCCACGCCGAAAGCCAGCAGGCAGCGCCCCCGGAAATGCGCGTACAGCTGCATCACGCGGGGGATGTCCAGGCCATCGCTGAAAACCAGCACCTTGTCGCGCGGATCGACACGGTTCGCACGGTAATGCGCCAGCATTTTCTCGCCCCACTCGAACGGATCGCCGGAGTCGTGCCGGGCGCCGTCGAACAGCTTGCAGAAGTACATGTCGAAATCGCGCAGGAACGCATCGAGCCCGTATACGTCGGATAGCGCAATGCCGAGATCGCCGCGATACTCGCGCGCCCACGCCTCCAGCGCGGCCACCTGCGAGTCGCGCAACCGCGGTCCCAGCGCCTGATGCGCCTGCAGGTATTCGTGCGCCAGCGTGCCCAGCGGTGTCAGGCCCAGCTTGCAGGCCATCCACACGTTGCTGGTGCCGGCGAACTTCGCCCCGAGCTCATCGCGCAAGGTGGTGACGACTTCCTCCTGCCATCGCCGCGAATAGCGCCTGCGGGTACCGTAGTCGGCGATCCGGCAATCGGCATAACCGGGCGTGTCGCGCAACAGTGCGATCTTCTCGCGCAGGCGCCGACGCCCCTCGGCCAGGTCCAGCCCGGCGCTGGTACGGCGAAAGTACACCTCGTTGACGATGGCCAGCAGCGGCACCTCGAACATGATCGTGTGCAACCACGGACCACGGATGTGGATGTCGATCTCTCCGGGTACGTCGGGCGACGGCGTGATCCGGACGTATTTCTCGTTGAGCTGGAACAGGCCCAGGAAATCGACGAAGTCGCTCGCGATGAAACGCCAGCCGCGCAGGTAATCCAGCTCATCCACCTGGAAGCGCAACCCGCACAACGCGGCCAGCTCGGCACGGATTTCGTCGATGCACGAGACCAGATCGATGTCCGGGGTGCGGCATTTGAAGCGGTACTCCACCTGGGCGGCCGGATACTGGTGCAGCACCACCTGCATCATCGAAAACTTGTACAGGTCGGTGTCGAGCAGCGAATCAATGATCATCAGTGGCCCAGGCGGGTGACGGAAGTCCTTGCCTGCCCCATTATCCCCATCCAGCACGGTCCATGCAGCACGGCAGGCTCGGAGACAGCGGACGCGACGCATAAAAAAACCCCACCGGCCAGGGGAGGACCGATGGGGTTTGTCAGGCGGCCTCCAGGGGAGGTAAGGCCGGCCCCTCAGCAGCGCGGTGAACTGCACCACTTCTTGTCGCCACCACGGCGATACGTGGGGTTAGTGTGTCCTCGCCCATGTGAGTTCAATGTGCACGTTGGATCGCGTTCAGCGTAGCGACAGGGAGCGCGTCGCCGAACGCCCTGTTGCTGGACTTCGACTGGCCTACACTGGACGGCATCCTTGGCGAAAACCGCCCTGTCTGGAGTACCGATGAAACTGCCCAGCGGCTGCCTGATCGCATTGATTTTGCTGGTGATGGGCGTGGGCGGTCCCGCGCAGGCCGCCGAGCTCAGCATCGACCTGGGACATGGAACCATCCACTGGTCGACAGCTGCGCTGCTGGCACGCCCGGACGTGCAGTCCATCAACGTGCCAGCCGATGTGGCGTTCAAGCGCCCGATGCGCTACCGCGCGATACCGCTGGCCGACCTGCTCCCCGGCATCGGCCCAGCCGACCACCTGCAGTTCGTCGGCGCCGACGGCTTTGCCGCCGAGATTCCGGCCGCGCTGATCCTGAATCAGCGCGGCAGCGCGGCCTGGCTGGCCATCGAGGAGCCAGCCCGACCGTGGCCCGACCTTCCTGGCCAGCATGGCAGCGCCGGGCCGTTCTACGTGGTGTGGACGAAGCCGCAGGCTGCCCGGATCGGCCCGGAGCAATGGCCGTACCAGCTGGCCACGATCCGCAAGCTCGACAGCGTCGCGGCGCGCTTCCCGGCGATCCTGCCCGATCCGGCCGTGCCCGTTGGCAACGCGGTACGACGCGGCCTGGCCGTGTTCCAACGCACCTGTTTCGCCTGCCATACGCTGAACGGCGCCGGTGACGCGAAGCTGGGCCCGGACCTGAACCTCCCGCACAACCCCACTGAGTACCTGCGTGCCGACTTGTTGCGCGCGTATATCCGCAACCCGCAGTCGCTGCGCCGATGGCCGCAGGCGAAGATGCCGGGTTTCGGCGCGCAGGCGCTGTCCAACGCCGCTCTCGACGACCTGTTGGCCTATCTGCGGTACATGGCCGCACACAAGATCGAGCCAGCTACCCAGCACTGAGCGGCGACGAATAGTGCTCTTGCTTGCCCCGCGCGCAGCGGGGGAATGCCGAAGGCGGAAAGGCACGCGTTCGCCATGCAAGAGCAGGATCAAGAGCACCCCCATCCGCCTTCGGCACCTTCCCCCGCTTCGCAGGGGAAGGGAAGAACTGGGCATCACGCCAGCCCGTCGACTATTCACAACCTCCGAGAGGCCAGGACCCGTGCTGCGAGTCGGTTCGTCCGGCCCGATTGCACCAGCTAGGCGTGGGTGGCGATCACATTGGGCTGACCGTGGTCGCCGCGGTATCCACATGTTGTCTGGAGGGCAGCAGCGCCTGCAGTTCGCGGTCGCGCCGTGCCTTCGGTTCTCGTGCCAGGCCACGCACGCTGGCGTAAAACGCCGGCCAGTTGCGCTCTGCCTGCTGGAACAGCACGGCAAATGCCGGCGTCCACTGGTCGTACAAGCCAAACGGCAGCAGCCGCGCGTTGTTGATCGGTTGCGCCACCCAGGCGTCGTAGCGATGATCGCCCGGCCAGTGTTGCTGGCGCCAATGCTCGTAGTGGGTGCGGAATTCCGCGATCCCGCGCTGCTTCCCGGCCGCCATGGCTGCCTCATCGACACCGCTGGCATACAAAGTCTTCAGGCGTTCGCGCAGATCCAGCACCAGACGGGAAAAACCGTCGGCCATGACTTGCTGCTGCCCATCCTGCGGCGGCATGCCGCGCGAGGCGCGCCACGCGCGCAAGCCCTGCTCCTGCACGAAGGTGGCAAAGGATTCATTGAATGCGGTATCGCTCTTCACGTAGATCAGCTGGTGGGCCAGCTCGTGGAAGATGGTGCTGGCCAGCTCGTCATCGTCCCAGCGCAACATGCTGGAAAGAATCGGGTCGGCAAACCAACCCAGGGTCGAGTACGCCGGCACGCCGCCGATCCACACGTCGTCACCCCTGGCGCGCAATCGCGCCGCGTCGGCCCGGGCTGCCGTCTCGTTGAACCAGCCCCGGTAAGCCACGCAACCGGCGATCGGAAAGCATTGCGGCACGGCCTGCACCGAGTAGCGAGGTGCGGCGAACACGTTCCACACCACATACGGACGATCCAGTTGTACATAGCTGGTGTAACTGCGGTTGTCTGGAAGACCCAGTTGCTGCGAGGCAAACCGACGCGCCTGACGCGCCAGTTGCAGGCGCGCCGCCAACTTCGGATCAGCGTGCGGGTCGCGCAGCAGCTTGTCGATGGGGCGACGATGCACGATCAACTCGCCCTGCCCGTGCACGGCCTGCGCGTAGTAGCGGATGCTGCCGCAGGCTGACAGCAGCAGGCTGGCGACCACCACCAGCAGCAGCAGAGCAGGGAACGATCTGCGCGAGGAATCCACCGGGATCAAGCTTGTCCACGAAACGGGTTGCGGCGCGCCCGGCTACTGCCGGTTGGGGTCACCGGCTACTGCCGGTTGGGGTCACGTTCGCCCCTGCCGCGCGAGCGATCGGCACCCCGATGCGGTGCAGCATGCTGCTGGCGGGCAGGCTGCTGACGGGATTGGGCGGCACGCGTACGCGTTGCGTTGCCGTTGCCGCGATAGCCGTGATCACGGCCATCTCGATAACCGCGGTAGTGCCCATCCCGGTACCCGCGGTCATGCTGACCGCCATACCAGCCCCGACTGACACCGATCGTCACGCCGGGTGCATAGCAGCAACCGTAACCGCCATAACCACCGTAGTAGCCTGAGTAATAGCTTGGGTAGTAGCCACCGTAGTAGCCGCCGTAATAGCTCGGAGCGACCTGATACGCGGCGCCGCCTTGCCCATAGTAGGCATCGCCGCCGACACTGGAATGGCGCACGTAGCTGTAGCCCGGGTCGTAATAACACCCGGCCAACGCCGAGGTGGCGACGATCAGAACCATGCTGGCCAACAGGCGTTTCATGCGCCGTCTCCGTTGCGATTGGTGGCTTGAGCGTGCACCAGCGCGCTTGAACCCTCACTGAGTCGCCATGCGCGGCCGATCCGTGATGTCACCGACCATGCGCGACGGCGAGCAACCCGCCGCGACCAGGAACTCAGAGCTTGTGAATCAATCCTTGCGCCTGTTTTGCTCGTTGCGTTGGGGCGCCGGCACGTGCGCATCCCCACCGTCAACGGCACCGGCGACTGGCGGGTGCAGTTCTGTTCCATTTGACGCAGGATGGGAGGGATTGGCGCCTGGCCAGGTTGGCCCCTGCGCCACGCGTTCGTGCTTGGCATCAAGCAGCGCCTGGATATGGGCGACCGCCTCTTCCGGGCTTATATGCTGCACCGGCTCCTGCGCGGCAGGCCTGCGCGAAGCGGGCTTCTTCGGCGCGGGCTTCGCGTTCGCGTTACCCGCCGCTGGCCTTGCGCTGCTCACCTGCCTGCTCGCGGCTTTCGTGGGGGCGGCGTTGCTGGGGGCTGCCTGTTTCGGCGGCGCCTTTCGAGCGATCGGCTTGGCGCTGGCAGGCTTCCTCGCCGCTGCGCGTTTTGGCGCGGCCTTCCGGGTCACGGTTTTCTTTGCGGTGGTCTTTTTTACGGCAGCCTTTTTTGCCGCAGTCTTTTTTGCGGTATTCCTGCTGGCCGCAGCCTTCTTCATTGCGGTTTTCTTTGCCGCGGTCTTCGTGGCCGCTTTCCTTGGCGAGGCTTTCTTCGCAGCGACCTTGCGCGCGGCCGCCTTCTTCGCGACTGACTTTTTCGCCACTGCCTTCCTGCCCGTTGCCTTCTTCGCCGCAGGCTTCTTCACTGCCGTCTTCTTCGCTGCCGACTTGCGTGGCGCTGATCTGGCGGAACTGCTGCTCGATGCCTTGCTGGTCGATGCCTTCTTTTTCTTCGTCGTTGCCTTCTCGGCGGGCGTCTTCTTTGCCGCGGACTTCTTCGCTGCCGACTTGCGTGTCATAGCCATGCGTTCGTTCTCCTGCGGTGACCAGTAAAAACCAGCCCCAGTATGCACGTCTTGGACGCACGCGGCATTACGCAGTGCACGAACCGTTCATCCCCCAGCGTGCCGAGCGGCAGCTCCCGTGACATGCTTCGCGGGAATATTCAGAAGCGCGGGTGCAGCAGCGCATCGACGAAATGCGGCAGCACCCGATGATTGACGAGGATGGTGAACAGCACGCCGTAGGCCGCGCCCCACAGGTGCGCACTGTGATTGACGTTACCCTGTCCGCGCCGGTCCATGTAGATCGAATAGGCGGTGTACAGCACGGCGTAGACGATCGCCGGCATCGGTATCACCAGCACGATGATCTGCTGCCACGGCGCGATCAGGATGTAGGAGAACAGCACCGCCGAAACCGCTCCGGAGGCGCCCAGGCTGTGGTAATTCGGGTTGTTGCGGTTCTTCAGGTAGGTAGGCAGGATCGAGATCACCAGCCCGCCAACGTAGAACAACGCAAAGCCCAGCGTGCCGAGCATGCCGGTGTAGAACGGCTCCATCGCCCGCCCGAAAAAAAACAGGGTGAACATGTTGAACAACAGGTGGCCGAAATCCGCGTGCACCACCCCATAGGTCACCAGCCGGTGGTACTCGCGCTGGCGGGTGATTGCCGGCGGCCACAGGATCAGGTCGTTCATCAGCCGGCTGTTGTTGAACGCCATGAATGAGACGATGACGGTGATGGCGATGATGACCAGCGTGATCAGCATGGACGGTTCCGTGGCGCGCAGGCAAAAGGTGGCATCTTGGCGCGTGGAACCAGGCTTGTCGACCCGCGCCGCACTCGCGCCGGGATAATGGAGGATGGCATGGTCGCTGCCGCAAATGATCAGTGTCGCAACCGCGTCCGCAGCTATATCATCCGCTGCCTTGCGCCGTTCCCTGCGGCCCGGTGATTGGCATGACCCTGCTTCGTTACCTGCACCTGGACGTGTTCGCCGCCACCGCCGGAGGTGGCAACCACCTGGGCGTGGTGATCGGCGCCGACCACTGGGACGCGTCGGCGATGCAACGCTTCGCACGCTGGACCGCGCTGGTCGAAACCACCTTCCTGCTGCCGTCCACGGACCCTCAGGCCAGCTATCGCGTGCGCATCTTCACGCCGCACAACGAGATTCCCTTTGCCGGTCATCCCAGCATCGGCAGCGCACATGCCGCACTCGAGTGCGGGCTGACCCAGCCACGCGATGGACTGGTATGGCAGGAATGCGGTGCGGGCTTGCTGCCGATCCGGGTCGAGGGCAGCGGTGCCGACCGCGAACTGCTGCTGAAATCCCCCGGCGAACGCGTGCTGCGCACGGGTCGCGATGCACACCCGTTGCTGGCGGCAAGCCTCGCCGGTATCGAATGCGGCACGTTGCCACCAGCCCTGGTGGATGGAGGTCGACGCTGGTGGCTGGCCGAACTGGTGGACGAGCCCAGCCTGCGCGCGTGGCAACCTGATCACGCCGCGATCCTGGCGCTGGCCAGGGCGACTGAAAGCATGGGACTGTGCGCGTTTGCGCGCGCGGCCCAGGGCGGGCGACAACTGGTCGTGCGCGCGTTCCCGGCCGGTGTCGGCATCGTGGAGGACCCTGCGTCGGGCGCCGCCAACGGACTGATCGCCGCCTACATCGCGCACGCCGAGCCCCACGGCGCGCTGGCACGCGGCTACCGGGTCAGCCAGGGCCGCGAAATCGGGCACGATGCGCAATTGATCGTGCACATCGACAGCGACACGATCTGGGTCGGCGGTCACAGCCGCACCGTGGTCGACGGCAGCCTGGCGTGGTCGCCCTAGCTTTGGTTGGCCATTCTAAAAGCATGCCGGCAGGATGCCGGCGCTCCGTGTGTTGCCGGCCGAAACGGCTTTGCCTCGCCTGCCTGGTTTCCACCGCCCAGGCTCCTGCCACCTGCCCCTCTATTTGCGCTCGTCCAGATGCGCGCGCCGGGCCGCCACCATGGATAACGCTGACCAGTCCAGGTCGGCGTCGCCTGCCGCCAGCGCTTCGAGCAGGCTGTCGCGCAGCACGCCGGCGAACGGCAACGGCACCCGCGCTGCCTCGCCCGCCGCCAGTGCCAGGCTCACGTCCTTCAATCCCAGCGGCAGCGGGAAGCCGGCTGGCTTGAACTGCTGCCCGGCGATCAGCTTGCCGTAGCCCTGATACGCAGGCGCGGCGAACAGGGTGCTGGTCATGACCTCGAGAAAATCGGCCGCGCTTACACCATGGGCACGAGTCAGTGCCGTGGCCTCGGCCATGCTCTCGATCGCGCTGGCCAGCATGAAGTTGCCGGCGATCTTGGCCACGTTGGCGCGCTCCGGTGCCTCGCCCAGCGGCCAGATCCTGCTGCCCATCGCCTCCAGCAGCGGCCGCACCTGCTCAACCAGCGTTGCCTTGGCTGCCACCAGGATGTTCAACTTCGCGGCGGCCGCCGCCTCGGGACGACCGAACACCGGCGCGGCCACGTAGCCCAGCCCGCGCTCCGCGTGCGCGGCGGCCAGTTCCCGTGCCAGCGCCACCGAGATGGTGGCGTGGTTCACGTGCACGGTGCCGCGGTCCATTGAATCCAGCAGTCCGCTGTCGAGGATCACCGCTCGCACGGCATGATCGTCCGCCAACATGCTGCACAGTACGTCGCCCTGCGCCGCGCGGTCGGGCGTAGAGGCGACCTTGGCGCCCAGCGACGCCAGTGGCGCGCAAGCTTCGCTGGACCGGTTCCATACCGTCACCAGATGACCGGCGGCGATCAGGTTGCTGGCCATCGCGCTACCCATCGCGCCCAGACCGATGAATCCGACTTTCATAAAGCATTCCTCGTGGTAGTCCGGCAGGCAGTGAACCACGCGGAACGTTCATGCTTCGCGAATCCCCTTGGCGACGACAATACAACCGCACGCTGACTGTCGAACGCCGGCTTGGCCAGCGCTACGACGCGACGGTGCATCCACCGCTCTGAGAAGCTGTGACCGGACTCGGCGCGTTGGAAAAGGGCAGGACAGCCCTCTTCAACAACCTGCTAAGCGACCTCGCCGGCAGCCCGGCCGGAAGCCCACGCCCACTGGAAGTTGTAGCCGCCAAGCCAGCCGGTGACGTCGACCACCTCGCCGATGAAATACAAGCCGGTCACCAGTTTCGACTGCATGGTGCTGGAGGAGAGTCCATCGGTATCGACGCCGCCCAGGGTCACCTCGGCCGTGCGATAGCCCTCGGTGCCGCTGGCCGTGATCGGCCAGGACTTGAGCTGCTGCCCGATCTGGTCGAGCTCGGCTTCGCGGTACTGGCGCAGCGGGCGGTTGTCGAGCCAGTGCTCGCACAGGCGCTGCGCCAGTCGTTTCGGCAGTGCGTCACCAAGCACGGTCTTCAGCTCGGCGAGTGGTCGCGCACGACGTTGTTCGCCCAGCCAGGCGCCCGCTTCCATTTCCGGCAGCAGGTCGATGCGCAGGTCATCGCCGGGCTGCCAGTACGAGGAAATCTGCAGGATGGCCGGCCCGCTGAGACCCCGATGGGTAAACAACAGGCCGGCACGGAAACTGTGCCCTTCGACCCAGGCCTCAGACAGCAGCGCCACGCCGGCCAGGTCGTGGTAGTGCTCCTGGTGCTTGCCGCTGAGCGTCAACGGCACCAGCCCGGCACGGGTCGGCAACACGACATGGCCAAACTGGCGCGCCAATTCGTAGCCGAAGCCGCTGGCTCCCATGCTGGGAATCGACAGGCCACCGCTGGCCACCACCAGCGACTGCGCATGCACTTCGCCACGGGCGGTGTGCACACTGAAACCTTCAGCCGTCCTGCGCGCGCTGTGCACAGCACAACCCGCCTCCACCGTGACCGCGGCCGCGCTGCATTCATCCAGCAGCATGCGCACGATCTGTTTGGAAGAGTCATCACAGAACAACTGGCCCAGCTCTTTCTCGTGGTAGGCGATGCGATGCCTGTCGACCAGCGCGATGAAGTCCCACGGCGTGTAGCGCGCCAGCGCGGATTTCGCGAAATGCGGATTGGCCGACAAGTACTGGGCGGGCGTGACGCCTAGGTTGGTGAAATTGCAACGTCCGCCGCCGGACATCAGGATCTTCTTGCCTACTTTGTTGGCGTGATCGATCACCAGCACGCGGCGGCCACGCTGGCCGGCGGTGATCGCGCACATCAGGCCGGCGGCACCCGCGCCGATGATCAACACATCCACCTTCATTCGATCATCGTCCGGTTCGTTCCGCCGTGCCTGGTCAGGCGGGATTATCCCTCAGCGGCGGGTTGCATCGCTTACACTGGTGCGCCGCCCAGCACGAGCACTGCCATGCCTTCCTTTGACGTGATCTCCGAAGTCGACAAGCACGAACTGACCAATGCCATCGACCAGGCCAATCGCGAGCTCTCCAACCGCTTCGATTTCAAGGGCCAGGATGCCTCCTACACGCTGGACGATTCCGTGATCACCCAGGCGGCACCCAGCGAGTTCCAGCTGCAGCAGATGCTCGACATCCTGCGCGGGCGCCTGGTGGCGCGCAAGATCGACATCCGCGCGCTCGACGTGGGCGACCCGGAGACCAACCTGGGCGGCTCGCGCCAGAAGATCACCGTCAAGCAGGGCATCGAGCAGCCGGTGGCGAAGAAGCTGGTGGCCGCGCTGAAGGGCGCCAAGCTCAAGGTCGAGGCGCAGATCAACGGCGACAAGCTGCGCGTCACCGGCAAGAAGCGCGACGACCTGCAGGACGCGATGGCGCTGCTGCGCAAGTCCGACGTCGAACTGCCGCTGCAGTTCGACAATTTCCGCGATTGAGAGCGCCCCCATCCGCCCTTCGGGCACCTTCCCCCGCGACGCGGGGGAAGCGAGATAGGTGGAATCACGCTCATTGTCAAAAGGGGCGGGAACGCTTCCTTCCTCCGCTTGCGGGGGAAGGTACCCGTCAGGGTGGATGGGTGCGCTTTTCCCCACGCACGGACAACCAGGATCACCGCCTGCTGTTCAACAGTCGGCCGCCCATGGCGGCGTTGACGGCCACCACCACGGCCACCGCCAGTGCGTGGGTCAGCAGGTCGGTGGCGGCGGCGTCGAACGCGTGGCAGATCTCCAGCAGGCTGGCCGAGGCCGCCGCGCTGGCCAGACCTATCATCACCGCGGTCAGCACCGGGCGCAGCGGACAGGCACGGCGCAGCATCAGGATAAGCAAGGCCGACAGCGGGATCGAGAAGCTGATGATGAAGACCAGGCAATCGGCGGACTGATGCAGGCTGGCAACCTGGGTGCCCGGAGCTATCCACGTGCGCAGGCAGCCGAGGCCACTGGCGCCAATCCACAGCAGCGCGCCCGGCAGCGGCAACCATGCCCATCCCGTGCGCCCTCCCGGCACACCCAGCGCAAACGCAGACCAGGCCGCACAGATCGTGGTGATCACCGCACCCATGCCGGCCCAACCCAGATCCGGCGTACCAGTCCAGCGCCGCAACATCGGCTCCGCGCCGTAATGCAGCAACAGCACGACCGCGATCGCGACCACCACCAACAGCCAACCGACGGTGCGCAGCCACGGCGGCAGCAGACGCCGCACCGGCACCAGTTCGGTGCCCAGGCGGTCGATCAATGCCGCATGGGATTGCGGGCTGGACATGACGTCAGGGTTCTCCATGGAAACGCTCGCGCAACGCCTTCAGCGCGCGATGCAGGTTGACCTTCAGCGCACCGGCATGGCGTCCGGTCAGCTCGGCCGCCTCGCTCAACGAGCGTTCGCGCAACCCGAGCTGCTCGATCGCCTGGCGCTGGCCCGGCGGCAGGGTTTCGATGGCATCGTGCAATTGCCGCGCACGTTGTTCGCTTTCGGTGGCGGCGCTGGCGTCATCGACGTCCGGATGATTGTCGACGGCAAGTTCGTCGTGCAACTCGCGGCGATCGCGGCGACCATGGCTGCGCAACGCATCGATCGCACGCCGGCTGGCGATCGCGGTGAGCCAGGCATTGTAGGATCGCGTCGGGTCGTAGGTATGCCGCACGCGATGCACGGTGAGCAGGGTTTCCTGCACCACGTCATCGAGATGGTCGAAGGCCACGCCTCGGCGCCTCGCGGCGGCGCGGATCAGGGCCACCGAATCGGCCAGCAACTTCTCGTAAGCGCGCCGGTCGCCAGCCTGCGCCGCAGCCATCCACGCCGCCCGACGTTGGTCGGACGTGCCATCAATACTGACAGAGGGGGATTCGGCTGACACGTTGCGAAGCAGACTGACCCGGCGGGAGCGTCCACTATCTACACCCATGAAGCCGGTGGCGGTCAAGGTTTGCGACATTTGCGATCCAGCAGAAGACGGCGCAGGGGCTGCCTTGGGTGTTCGTTGCATCTGCACCGCCGGTTACCTCGTACAAACGGTGTAACCGGCGAACAATCGGCGGCGAATAGCCAGACAACCTAGGAGCCTGTCGGACTTTGGTCGGCCGGTCTGCGAATTCGACTGTGCGGTCTATATTTCCGCCGCTTCTTGGCCCCTGGAACCACCATGGGCCGGCGAATCGTCGAAAATCTATCCTCGCACAGCCAAATCCTCGACTCGACCACCAAAGCCCGACAGGCTCCTAGCCACACAACCTCCCAGGAACCACAAACCCATGCTCGTGCTGATCCTCGCCTATCTCGGTGGCGTCCTGACCATCCTCAGTCCCTGCATCCTGCCGGTGCTGCCGTTCGTGTTCGCACGCTCGGACAAACCGTTCATGCGCAACGGCCTGCCGATGCTGCTGGGCATGGCGATCACCTTTGCCGCCGTGGCCACGCTGGCGGCGGTGGGCGGCGGCTGGGCGGTGCACGCCAACCAGTATGGCCGTTACGTGGCGCTGGTGGTGCTGGCCTTCCTCGGGCTGACCCTGTTGTCGACGCGGCTGGCCGAGTGGATCAGTCGTCCGTTCGTGGCGTTGGGCAATCGCCTGTCGAACCGCTCCGATCGCGAAGGCGATTCGATCTGGGGCGCCGCCGGTCTCGGCGTCGCCACCGGCCTGCTGTGGGCACCCTGCGCGGGGCCGATCCTGGGTCTGCTGTTGACGGGTGCGGCGTTGAATGGCGCCAACGTACAGACCAGCCTGCTGCTGCTCACCTATGCCGCCGGCGCCGCCACCTCGCTGGCCATTGCGCTGCTGATCGGCGGCAAGGTGTTCGCCTTGATGAAGCGCTCGCTGGGTGCCGGAGAGTGGGTACGCCGCGCGCTCGGCGTGCTGGTGTTGTGCGGAGTGGCGGCCATCGCGTTGGGGCTGGATACCGGCCTGCTGACCCGCATATCGCTGGCCAGCACCGGCGGCATCGAACAGAAACTGATCAGCGCGGTGCGCCCTGCCCCAGCAGCACAAGCGCCGCTGAAGGCCGGCGATCCGCTGCCGGTGGAAGGTGAGTTCCCGTCGCTGGCTGGCGCCACTGGCTGGCTCAACAGCAAACCACTGACGGTGGAATCGCTGCGCGGCAAGGTGGTGCTGGTCGACTTCTGGACGTACTCCTGCATCAACTGCATTCGCACCCTGCCCTATGTGCGCGGCTGGTATGACAAGTACAAGGATCACGGCCTGGTGATCATCGGCGTGCACTCACCCGAGTTCGCGTTCGAGAAGAATCCGGACAACGTGGCAACGGCGGTGAAGGATCTCGGCGTGGACTACCCGGTGGCGCTGGACAACAACTACGCGATCTGGAAAGGCTTCCACAATCAATACTGGCCGGCGCACTACTTCATCGATGCGCGAGGCCGGATCCGCAGCCACCATTTTGGCGAGGGCGGCTACCACGAAAGCGAGGATTTGATCCGTCAGTTGCTGACCGATGCTGGCCAGGAAAACCTGCCTGGCGGCTACGTCAACGACGATCACCGGGGTGTCGAGGCGGCCGCATCTGGCGATCCCACCCGTTCACCGGAGACCTACGTGGGCTACGCTCGGGCGATGAACTTTGCCGGTGGCAGGGTGGCCCATGACGACCCGTGGGACTACCACGCGCCAAAGGCCTATGCCACCAACCAGTGGGCGCTGGACGGCCGCTGGACCGTGCACGATGAGTACGCGCAACTGGATCACGCGGGCGGCAGCATCACTTACCGCTTCCGCGGCCGCGACCTGCACCTGGTGCTCGGCCCGGGCAGCCCGGGCCCGGACGGCAACGGCAAGCCGGTGCGCTTCCGCGTCAGCATCGACGGCAAGCCACCCGGTGTCGACCACGGCATGGATACCGATGCCGACGGCAATGGCACGGTCGACAGCCAGCGGCTCTATCAACTGGTGCGCCAGGCCAGCGGCACCGGCGAGCGCCTGTTCGAAATCACCTTCCTCGATCCGGACGTACGGGCTTACGCCTTCACGTTCGGCTGACCCGACCGCAGAGGAGCCCGCTCGCAGGCGATGCCTTTGCTCTTGCGAATCCCGAATCCCGAATCCCCAATCCCGTGATCAACGGAGGCTGTCATGTCACGCATCGATGAAACCCTCGCGATGGATCGCCGCAACTTGCTGCGCGCCACGCTGGCCGGTGGCGCGGCGCTGCTGACGGGTACGGCGCTGATCGGACCACGCCTTTACGCCGCCTCCAATGCACCGGTCGGCAAGCCCGGCAAGGTGCTGCTCGAAATCTTCGGCGACGATGGCCGCGAC
>DASRUB010000116.1:0-6197 GCA_035655635.1 Rhodanobacter sp.
GCCGGGGCGCGGGGCCGCTACGGCATGTACGAGGCGATCGACTACACCCCGGCGCGATTGCCGGTGGGCCAGTCCTCGGCGCTGGTGCAATCGTTCATGGCGCATCACCAGGGCATGAGCCTGCTGGCGTTGGGCTACGCCCTGCTCGACCGGCCGATGCAACGTCGCTTCGGCTCCGACCCGCAGTTCCAGGCTACCGAGCTGTTGTTGCAGGAACGCATTCCCAAGACCGCCGCCGAATACCTGCACGCCTCCGGCTTCCCCGACGGCAATGCCGGCGCGCCGGCGGGCGAGGCGCGGCTGCGCGTGTTCAGCGATCCAAACCGGGCGCGCCCGGCCGTGCAGCTGCTCTCCAACGGCCATTACCACGTGATGCTGAGCAGCGCCGGCGGTGGCAGCAGCCGGCGTGGCGAGCTGGCGCTGACCCGCTGGCGTGAAGACATCACCCGCGACGACTGGGGCATGTTCTGCTACCTGCGCGATGTCAGCAGCGGTGAATTCTGGTCCACCGCCTACCAGCCCGTGTGCCGCAAGACCGAGCTGTTCGAGGCCATCTTCTCCGAGGCGCGCGCCGAGTTCCGGGTGCGCGAGCGTGACTTCGACGCGCACACCGAAATCGTGGTGTCACCGGAAGACGACATCGAACTGCGCCGCACCAGTATCACCAACCGCGGGCGCACGCCGCGCACGATCGAGCTGACCAGCTATGCCGAGGTGGTGCTGGCAGCGCCGTTGGCCGACGCGCTGCATCCGGCTTTCAGCAAGCTGTTCGTGCAGACCGAACTGGTGCCCGAGCTTCAGGCCATCGTGTGCACGCGTCGGCCGCGCGCCCACGACGAAGCGGTGCCGTGGATGTTCCACCTGCTGGCGGTGCACGACGCCGACATCGTGGACATCTCCTACGAAACCGATCGCGCCCGCTTCATCGGTCGTGGCCGCAGCACCGCCGCGCCCGCCGCGCTCGACCGGGCCCAGGCCCGGCTCTCCGGCAGCCAGGGCTCGGTGCTCGATCCGATCGTGGCGATCCGCTGCCGCATCACCCTGCAGCCGGAGCAGACCGCCACCGTCGACTTCGTCACCGGCATCGCCGAGCAGCGCGAGGGTTGCCTGCAGCTGATCGGCAAGTACCGCGACCGCCACCTGGCCGATCGCGTGTTCGACCTGGCCTGGACCCACAGCCAGGTGCTGCTGCGCCAGCTCAATGCCGGCCTGGTCGAGGCGCAGCTGTACGAACACATGGCCACCGCGATCGTGTTCCCCAGCGCCCATCTGCGGGCCGAATCGGGCACCTTGCGCGGCAACCGGCGTGGCCAGTCCGGCCTGTGGGGCCAGTCGATCTCCGGCGACCTGCCAATCGTGCTGCTGCAGATCGCCAGCCAGGCGCGGATCGAGCTGGTACGCCAGCTGGTGCAGGCGCACGCCTACTGGCGACAGAAGGGACTGGCGGTGGACCTGGTGATCTGGAACGAGGATCGCGCCGGCTATCGACAGGATCTGCAGGACCAGATCCTGGGCCTGATCGCGTCCGGCAGTGAAGCCAGCCTGCTCGATCGCGCCGGCGGCATCTTCGTGCGACCGGCGCAGCAACTTTCCGGCGAGGATCGCGCGGTGATGCTGGCCAGTGCGCGCATGGTGCTGGCCGACCATCGCGGCACGCTGGCCGAACAGATCGGGCGGCGCCAGCTCGAGACACACGCGCCGCCGTTCGAACCCATCCGCGGCGAACGGCTGGCGGCGCCGCGGCCGGCGACACCCTCGCCGCGGCCGGCGGACCTGCAACTGGGCAATCCGCACGGCGGCTTCAGCGCCGACGGTCGCGAATACGTGGTGGTGTCCGGGCACGGCGACGTCACGCCCGCGCCATGGTCCAACGTGCTGGCCAACCCGCACTTCGGCACGGTCATCTCCGAAAGCGGCGGCGCCTACAGCTGGGCCGAGAACGCCCACGAGTTCCGCCTCACGCCCTGGCACAACGACCCGGTCGTCGATGGCAGCGGCGAAGCGATCTACCTGCGTGACGAGGAGAACGGCGAGCTGTGGTCGCCGACCCCGCTGCCGTGTCGCGGCAACGGCAGCTACACCACCCGCCACGGCTTCGGTTACAGCGTGTTCGAGCATGACGAGGGTGGCGTCCATTCCGAGCTGTGGGTCTACGTGGCGCTGGATGCCTCGGTGAAATTCTCGGTACTGAAGTTGCGCAACCGCTCCGGCCGCACGCGCCAGCTCAGCGCCACCGCCTACGTCGAGTGGATGCTCGGCGACCTGCGCGAAAGGACCGCGATGCACGTGGTCACCGAATCCGACCCGAGCAGCGGCGCGCTGTTCGCGCGCAACAGCTACAACGTCGAATTTCCCAACCGCGTGGCGTTCTTCGATGTGGACGATCCGCAGCGCGGCATCAGCGGCGACCGCACCGAGTTCCTGGGCCGCAACGGCAGCATGCGCCTGCCCGCCGGCCTCGCCCGCCGGCAGTTGTCCGGCCGCCTCGGCGCCGGGCTTGATCCCTGCGCGGCGTTGCAATCGAAAGTCACGCTGGAGGACGGCGGCGAGCGCCAGCTGATCTTCCGTCTTGGCGTGGCCCGCGATGGCGCCGATGCCACCACCCTGGTGCAGCATTTCCGCGGCAACGGCTCGGCCGCCGCCGCGCTGGAGCAGGTGCAAACGCACTGGCGACGCGTGCTCGGCGCAGTGCAGGTGCAGACGCCGGAGCCGGCACTGGATGTGCTGGCCAACGGCTGGCTGCTGTACCAGACCATCGCCTGCCGCATGTGGGCGCGCAGCGGTTATTACCAGTCCGGCGGCGCCTTCGGCTTCCGCGACCAGTTGCAGGATTCCATGGCCACCGTGCATGCCGCACCCGAACTGGCCCGCGACCAGTTGCTGTTGAACGCCGCGCACCAGTTCCCCGAGGGCGATGTACAGCACTGGTGGCATCCGCCGCTCGATCGCGGTGTGCGCACCACCTGTTCCGACGACTATTTAGGGCTGCCACTGGCCACCAGCCGCTACGTGCTGGCCACCGACGACCGCAGCGTGCTGGACGTGCCGGTGTTCTACATCGAAGGCCGCCCGCTGCACGCCGGCGAGGAGTCCTATTACGACCTGCCGCAGCCTTCCGGCCGGTTCGAGCCGCTGTACCGGCATTGCGTGCGCGCAATCGAGCACAGCCTGCCGCGTGGCGTGCACGGCCTGCCGCTGATCGGCGGCGGCGACTGGAACGACGGCATGAACCGGGTCGGCGAAGCCGGTCGCGGCGAAAGCGTCTGGCTGGGCTTCTTCTCCTGCGAGGTGCTGCAGCGTTTCGCCGAAGTCGCTCGCCTGCATGGCGACGACAGCTTCGCCCTCCACTGCGACGAGGAAGTCGCCAAGCTGCGCAGCGCGCTCGAACAGCACGCCTGGGATGGCGCCTGGTACCGCCGCGCCTGGTTCGACGACGGCACCCCGCTCGGCGCCGACGGCAACGAGGAATGTCGCATCGACTCGATTGCACAGAGCTGGTCCGTGCTTTCCGGCATGGGTTCGCCCGAGCGCCAGCAACAGGCGATGGATTCGCTCGACCGGCACCTGGTGCGTCGCGACGCCGGCCTGGTGCAGTTGCTGGATCCGCCATTCGACAAATCGCCGATGGACCCCGGCTACATCAAGGGCTACGTGCCCGGCGTGCGCGAAAACGGCGGCCAGTACACGCATGCCGCGATCTGGGCCACGATGGCCTTCGCCGAACTCGGCGACAGCACCCGCGCGTGGGAACTGCTGCGCATGATCAACCCGGTCAACCACAGCCTCGACCCCGCGCAGATGGACGTCTACAAGGTCGAGCCCTACGTGGTCAGCGCCGACGTCTACGCCGTCGAGCCGCACACCGGTCGCGGCGGCTGGAGCTGGTACACCGGCTCCGCCGGCTGGATGTACCGGCTGATCACCGAATCCCTGCTCGGCCTGCGCCTGGAAGCGGGCAAGCTGCGCTTCGCGCCGGTACTGCCGCCGGAGTGGGAAGGGTTCTCGATGGACTATCGCCATCGCGAAACGCCGTATCGCATCGAACTGCGGCAGAGCGACGCCGGCACGGTGAGCACGGTATGGCTGGATGGTGTCGTGCAGCCGGATGGCACCATTCCGCTGGTCGATGATGGAGTGGAGCACAGCGTGGAACTGAACTGGCCACGGGCGTGATGACGCTTTAGCACGCAAATGCGTCTGTCCGGCTGGTCGCATGGATCAACTACGACTACCACGTCGTCTACGTGCGCTTCATCGGCACCTACAGGCAGTACGACAAGATCGACGTTCAAAACATTTGAGGTGCCGCATGAACATCAAGCCCATCAAAACCAAAGCCGACTACAAGGCCGTCCTCGCTGAGGTCGACGGGTTGATGAACGCCAGGCTTGGCACTGCGGAAGGCGACAAGCTCGACGTTCTCGTGACCCTGATCGAAGCCTGGGAATCCCGGCATGTCCCGATGAGCCCGCCCGACCCGATCGAAGCCATCAAGTTCTGCATGGAACAATCCGGCCTGACCGTGAAAGACCTTGAACCCGCCATCGGTCGGCCCAACCGGGTCTACGAAGTACTCAGCGGCAAGCGGTCATTGACGCTGCCCATGATCCGGAAGCTGCACGACATGTTCGGCATTCCGGCCGAGAGCCTCATCAGGCCGGCAGAGCGGGCTCACGTGGCGTAACCAGAACGTGCGGGCCGTGTCCGAAACGGCAGCGTAGAGCCTCCGGTCATTCCCGGCCGGCCCGAGAGGCTTGAACGCACAGCCTCTCGGCGAGACCACTTCACCGATCCAGCGGACTCAACACCCCATGCCCGCCACGATTGAGCACGTGCGTGTAGATTTGCGTGGTGGCGACATCCTTGTGGCCGAGCAGCTCCTGCACGGTTCGAATGTCATACCCCGATTCCAGCAGATGCGTGGCGAACGAATGGCGCAGCGTATGCGCACTCACCGGTTTGACGATGCCCGCGCGACGACAAGCACTTTTCATTGAACGCGACAGCAACCCCTCGTCGAAGTGATGACGACGCTCCACACCATCCAGCGGATCGACCGAGCGTTGCGCCGACGGAAACACGAACTGCCAGCCAAATTCCCGCCCGGCATTGGGATACTTGCGCGCCAAGGCATGCGGCAAGCGCGCCGCGCCAAAACCCGCGCGCAGATCAGCGTCATGCAGTACGCGGGCGCGCTCGATCTCGCGCTGCAAGGGCTCAACCAACCGTTTCGGCAATACCGTGCGCCGATCCTTGCCACCCTTGCCGTCCCGCACGGTAATTTCATTGCGGGCAAAATCCACATCCTTCACGCGCAGTCGCATGGACTCCATCAACCGCATGCCGGTGCCATACAACAGGCTGGCCAGCAGCCACGGCCGCCCCTCCATCTGCGCCAGCAACACCTGTACCTCGCTACACGACAACACCGTGGGAACGCGCTGCGAACGCTTCGCGCGGACCATCGTCTCCATCCAGGGCAAGTCGATCCGCAGCACCTCGCGATAGAGAAAAAGCAGCGCCGACAGCGCTTGATTCTGCGTGCTGGCAGCCACCCCTCCGCGCACGGCCAGCCCGGACAGAAACCCTTCTACCTCCACCGCACCCATGTCGCGCGGATGACGTTTGCCGTTCGCCAGGATGAACCGGCGTATCCATCCCACGTAGATGCCCTCGGTACGCAAACTGTAGTGTTTGAGGCGCAAACGTCGCCGAACTTCGTCCAGCAGACGGGGTGCTGATGCCCCCGGACAGATCTCTGATATCACCGTCGATTGTGGGGGATATGACATAGCGACTCGATCCGTGAGATATGCAAGGGACAGCATCGCTCCCGCGTGCCGCAGTCGCCATCCGGCAACCCCTTGCTGTTCCGTAGGCTTTCCCCGCTTGACCCAAGGCCATCGAAAGCTGAACATCAGTTGCATATGCCCCGGTCTGGGGTCTACTAAGCGTTAGGCACCAAGGAATGACATTCGTGCAAAACCATGTGAGAGTCGTACTCGCACCGGACTCCGACTGCTCCGCGTTGCTCACAGCACCTCAAACTTCCTTTCCGTTGATTCTCATGTTTGGCGGCGAGTCTTTTTCTTCCGCTGTTGTATTCTCGGCCGGTCGAGTCGCGCAACTTGATGCAGGCGAGCCTCTAGTACTTTCGTTTCTTGCTCCACACGTGGCGCTTAAATTTGCTGTTCCTA
>DASRUB010000117.1:0-2167 GCA_035655635.1 Rhodanobacter sp.
GTGATGTATTACAAGCTCTTCCATATGCCGCTGTTGAGCTTCGTGTTCCGCACGGCCAAGGCGATCCCGATTGCCGGCCACAAGGAGGACCCCGCAATATTGCAGCAAGCGTACGACGCGATCGACGCCGCGCTGGCGGACGGTGAGCTGGTGTGCATCTTCCCCGAAGGCGGGCTGACCCTCGATGGCGAGGTCGCACCGTTCCACCCGGGCGTAGAGCAGATCCTGGCGCGACGCCCGGTACCGGTCGTGCCGATGGCGTTGCGTGGTCTGTGGGGCAGCGTGTGGAGCCGGCGCGATTCCCGGATGGGCAGAATGCGATTGCCGCGGCGCTTTCGCGCCAGAGTCGAGCTGGTGGTCGATGCGCCGGTGCCGCACCAGCAGGTCACTGCGGCGACCCTGGAAACCCGCGTGCGCGAGTTGCGCGGCGACCGCCCGTAAAATAGGCGGTGGCCACCGAAAGATACGCGGCGTCCCACCGAAAAACCGCGGTATTCCCCCGTAGGAGCCCGCTCGCGGGCGATGCTCTTCCGAACACCGAACACCGAACACCGAACAACAGCATCGCCCGCGAGCGGGCTCCTACGGACACGGACAGGGTATTCGCTGGTCAGCTTGCCCAGCTACCGATAACCAGCAGGGCCACCACGCTGAGCCAGGCCAGCAAGGCGCGCAGCAGCGCGCCACGCAGCCGGCGCAATTCGTCCAGCGGATCGCTGTGTTCCTCGGCGTAACCATCGCCAGCTTCGATGTCGATCAGGACGTCGGCTTGCGCGGCGGCGCCGAGGAAACCCGGGCCGCGCTCGTACCAGCTGGTCGGGGTGGCCTGGATGTGCCAGCGCCGCCAGGCGTCGATCACCGCGTCCCAATGGCCGACCACGGCCAGGGTGAAGGTGAGCAACTGGGCCGGCAGCCAGTCCAGCGCGTTGGCGACATAGGTGGCGGACCGCTGGCTGCCGGCATCGAGCGCCAACGCGTCATCACGACCCAGCGTCTGCGCGAGTCGGTACAGCAGCGCGCCGGCCGGGCCGAGCAGAAAGAACCACAGCAGCACCGCGAAGCGTCGGCGCAACGCGGCGTACACGATCGCCTCGCCCAGCGCCGGTGCGTTCCACGCCACCGTGCTGCCGTCATCCCCCAACGCCTGCGCGGCCGCTTCGCGGCTGACGTCATCGGGCGCCGCCAGGATCGTCTCCAGATCGCGCTCGAACTCGCGTGGGCCGAAGCAGTACAGCAGCACCAGCAGGGCAAACAGCAGCCGCGGTAGTTCGCCCAGCAGGGTATGACCGAACAGCCACATCAGCAGCGCACACAGAACCAGCGGTGGCAGCAGCGCGAGGACCACGCGCCCGGCGCCGCTGGTGTCGGCCAACTGGCGCACCCAGCGCCGGAACAGTCCATCCCCGCGCCAGCTGGCCAGCTGCGGAGCAACGTGCAGCAGGCCCAGCGCGATCAGGACGGCAAGCAGACGGATGGCCATGGCGGGCAGACTCGTGGGCAATGGTTGCATTGTAAGCGTGGGACCGACCAAGCGCAGGCCCGAACCTGCAGATCAGCGGTTGACCGGCTGGCGTGTGACGAGCAGGCATGGGGCGCAGCGGAGGTGCGTCAAATCGCGTCCCTTGACGATGGGCGTGCTCGAATCCGGGCAGGCGCCCGCTGCCACCGTCAAGCCGCGGGAGCGGTGCCGGTCAGCAGATCCAGATCCAGCCCCGCGCGCGATTGCAGCCAGTGCGCCAGCAAACGGTAGGACACCGACAACGCGGTGGACGGCACGAAGCTGCCATCGGCGATGCCGTCGACGATCTGTTCGGGCGTGAACCAGCGTGCGTCTTCCAGCTCCAGGTCGCGCATGTGGATCTGCCGCGAGACCGCGGTGGCGATGAAGCCGACCATCAGCGAGGCCGGCATCGGCCAGGGTTGCGAGGAGTGGTAGTGCACCTGATCGACAATCACGCCGGACTCCTCGGCCACTTCGCGGCGCACCGCGTCTTCCAGTGCTTCGCCCGGCTCGACGAAACCGGCGAGGGTGGAATAGCGATGCGGCGGCCAACCAGCCTGGCGACCAAGCAGGCAGGCGCCTTCGTGTTCCACCAGCATGATCACCGCCGCATCGGTGCGCGGAAAATGCAGGCGCGCGCACTCGGGATTGGTGCACTGCGCGCGA
>DASRUB010000118.1:0-6422 GCA_035655635.1 Rhodanobacter sp.
TCGCACTCGGGCTGCTGGTCGTGTTCGCCGCGTTCGGTCTGTTTACCAACTTCCTGTACTGGCGACTCGGCGCCGCGCAGCTTTGCTACTGGGCGGTCGGTGTGTTCGTGGTGGCATGGATCGGCCAGTTCATCGGACACCAATACGAGGGACGCAAGCCCAGCTTTCTCACCGACCTTTCCTACCTGCTGATCGGCCCGGCATGGCTGATGTCCAAGCTGTTTCGCAAACTGGGGTTCAAGCAAATCACATGACCACCATGCTTACCGTGATCAGCACCCTGCTGTGGTGGGTGCTGTACAGCAGCATGGCGGCGTTGTTGTTCGCGCTGGTCGGCTGGTCGGTACTGCGCTGGATCGAGCGCTGCCCGGTGGTCTTCAACCGCATCTATTTCGCCAGCCTGCTGTGGAGTCTGTTCGGCATGGCGCTGGTCGTCGGCGTCGCTGCCTGGGAGGGCCATCTGCAGCCGCCCTACGCGACCCTGCTCAACTCGGGCCTGCTGCGCGTGGCGCTGGTGCTGGACATGCTGATCGGCGTCGTGCTGCTGTGGCGACTGGTGCCGCGAGTCGACGCCCGCCGCATCCGCCCCGGCAGCGCCTGCATGGCAGTGGCGGTGATCATGGCGATCTGCTTCGGCGTGGCCACCACGCTGGTGTGATTCGTCCAGAAAAGTGGAGAGGACAGCGCACTGCCCTCGCCATCTGGTCTGCCGGGCCGAAGTTCAGTGCAAGCCGAACATCGCCGCGCCGAACACCATCGCGAAAATGACGCCGATGATCAACGCCAGCACGATGCCGATCACCATGTAGATCAGCTGCACCACGCACGCCTTGCCGAAGCCGATCTGGCGGCCGTCCGCTGCCAGCAGCAGGTAGTTCACCACGGCAGCGCCGATCAGGAACAGTGCAGCAAGAGACAGGAAGCTTCCCGCACCCATGGGCAGGATCAGGCGCAGGATCAGGGACACCACGAGGGCACCGATCCAGGTCAACACCACGGCGCCGATGGCACGCATATAGGACGGCATGAAGCCGATCACCAGCCGAAAGGCCACGCTCAGGATCAACGCGCCCACCAGGATGTACACGACCATTCCCACCAGCAAGCCAACCAGGCCCATGCCGGCCAACGCAGCAAACGAAGTACTCATGACGTCCCCCAAGTGAGTGGATGGAAAGCCGCCCGGTGGCATCCCCATGCCAGCCGCTCTCCCCGGCGGTGGCGCCAGCCTAACCGATTCCGGGCGCGGCGGCAGCAGGCAGCGAGCGCCGTCAGGAAACTCAATGGAAGTCGCGCGAACGGCTGTCCAGCGCACCCAGCCATGCGCTCATGTCAATGAGGCGCCGGGCGATCAAATGGCTTACGCCGTCGACGCTCTCCCACTGCCCTTCCACGCCAAGCAAGGTAGCTTCCAGGTACGCGCGCCGCTGCCGTTCGGCGACATCCCTCCACACCACCACGTTGATGGAACCGTGCTCGTCTTCGATGGTGATGAAGGTGACTCCGCTGGCGGTTTGCGGACGCTGGCGCTGGGTGACCAGACCGGCGGCGCGCACCTGGCTCTGGTGCGGCTGGCCGCGCAGGCTGCACGAATCGGTGTAGCGCGCGGTGCGCAGCCGCGAGCGGATCAGCTTGAGCGGATGCGGACCCAGGCTGAGGCCGGTGCGCGCATAGTCGGCTTGCAGGTTTTCCGCGACTGACGGCGCGGGCAGCACGATGGACTCCTCCGCCGGACTGTCGTGGCCAAATAACGGCAATTGCGGCTCGACCCCCGCTACTGCCCACTTCGCCCGATGACGATGACCGGCCAGTCCGCGCAAGGCGCCCGTCTCGGCCAGCAATGCCTGCTGGCGCCGGTCGATGCCGGTGCGCGTGCACAGATCCACCACATCGACAAAGCCGCGCTCGGCGCGCGCCATCGCAAGTCGCTCCGCCACGTCCTGGCGCATGCCGCGCACCTGGCGCAGACCCAGCCGGAGCGCCGGTTGCCCGTGACCGCGCTCGTCGTCCTCCAACGTGCAATCCCAGTCGCTGTGGCGCACATCGACCGGACGCACCGCGATGCCGTGGCGCTGCGCATCCTGCACGATCTGGCTGGGTCCGTAGAAACCCATCGGCTGCGCGTTGAGCAGGGCGCAGGCGAACGCGGCCGGCTCATGGCATTTCAACCAGCAACTGGCGTAGACGATGCCGGCGAAACTGGCCGCATGACTCTCGGGGAAACCGTAGCTGCCGAAGCCCTTGATCTGCTCGAACAGCCGCGCGGCGAACTCGGCGGTGTAGCCGCGCTCGAGCATGCCGCGCATGATCCGCTCGCGGTGATGTTCCATGCCGCCGTGGCGCTTCCACGCCGCCATCGCGCGCCGCAGCTGATCGGCTTCGCCGGCGCTGTAGCCGGCCGCCACGATCGCCAGCTTCATCACCTGCTCCTGGAACAACGGCACGCCCAGCGTGCGTTCGAACACGGCTTTCAGATCCTCCGACGGATAATCCACCGGCTCCTCGCCGCGCCGCCGACGCAGATACGGGTGCACCATGTCGCCCTGGATCGGGCCGGGCCGCACGATCGCCACCTGGATCACCAGGTCGTAGAAATTCGCCGGCCGATGCCGCGGCAGCATCGCCATCTGCGCCCGACTCTCGATCTGGAACACGCCGATGGTGTCGGCGCGCTGGATCATCCGGTAGGTCTGCGGATCTTCCGTCGGCAGGGTCGCCATGGAGTAATCCTGACCGCGATGGGCGCGCAGCAGATCCAGGCAACGCCGCACGCAACTCAGCATGCCCAGCGCCAGGCAATCGACTTTGAGCAGCTTCATCGTGTCCAGATCGTCCTTGTCCCACTGGATGATGGTGCGCTCGGGCATCGCCGCGTTCTCCACCGGCACCAGTTCACTCAACGGCGCGTCGCTGATCACGAAACCACCGACGTGCTGCGACAGATGGCGCGGCAAGTCGAGCAGTTCGGCGGTCAGTTTCAGCACCCGGCGCAGCACCGCGCTGTGCGGATCGAAGCCGTGTTCGCGCAGATGCTCATCCAGGTTCGTCTCGCCATCCCACCAGGCAAAGATGCCGCTCAGTTGATCCACCTGGTCGATCGGCAGGCCCAACGCCTTGGCGACGTCGCGCACTGCGCTCTTGCCGCGATAGCAGATCACCGTGGCCGCCAGCGCGGCACGTTCGCGACCGTACTTGCGGTAGATGTACTGGATCACCTCCTCGCGCCGCTCGTGCTCAAAATCCACGTCGATGTCGGGCGGTTCGTTGCGCTCCTTGCTGATGAAGCGTTCCACCAGCAGGTTCATGTGCGCCGGATCCACCTCGGTGACGCCGAGTGCGAAACACACTGCGGAATTGGCCGCCGAACCGCGACCCTGGCAGAGAATTCCCTTGTCCCGGGCAAAGCGCACGATGTCGTGCACGGTGAGGAAATACGATTCGTACTGCAGCTCCTCGATCAGGCTCAACTCATGCTCGATCTGCGCGCGGACTTTCTCCGGCGCACCATCGGGCCAGCGCCAGCGCATGCCGTGTTCGGTAAGCTGACGCAGCCAGCTACTTGCGCCGTGGCCTGCCGGCACCAGTTCGGCGGGATAGCGGTAACGCAACTCGTCCAGGCTGAATTGGCAGCGTGCGGCGATCGCCACGCTCTCGCGCAACAAGGCTCCGGGATAGATCGCCGCCAGCGCCTCGCACCGGCGCAGATGGCGCTCGCCATTGCGGAAGATCAGCGCGCCGGCATCGGCCAGCGGCACGCGATGGCGGATCGCGGTCAGCGTGTTCTGCAGGGCAAGCCGACGGCGCACATGCATGTGCACGTCGCCGGCGGCCATCAGCGGCATGTGCAGGCTGCGACCGAGACGCTCCAGTTCGTGCAGGCGTTGCGCGTCATCCGGGCCGTGATGCAGCTCCACCGCCAGCCACACTCGCTCGCCGAAGATGTCGCGCATCCAGCGGCCGTGCGCAAGATCGGGAACGCGGTCAGGCAGCCACAGCGCGAACGTGCCCGGCGCAGCTCCCGAAAGATCGGTACAACTCAGACGATAGGTGCCCTTGGCCGAGGCGCGGCGACCACGGGTGATCAGTTCGCACAAGGCGGTATAGCCGGTCTTCGTCTCGCACAGGAGCACCAGCTTCGGCCCATCGTCGAGCTGGAACTCGGCGCCCACGATCAGCTTCACGCCGGTGGCACGCGAAGCCTCCAGCGCACGCACGATGCCAGCCAACGAGCATTCGTCGGTGATCGCCAGCGCGCTGTAGCCGCAGGACTTCGCTCGCTCGAACAACTCGCGCGCACTGGACGCACCGCGTCCGAACGAGAACGCCGACAAACAGTGCAGCTCGGCATAGGCGCTCATGCGAACCACCCATGCAGCATCCAGCCATCCCGCTCGCCCGGCGCGCAGAATGCCCACGCGCGCTGGCCCTGCGCGGTTTCCACCAGGTAATAGTCGCGGCACACCTCGCCGCCATCCCACCAACCGGTTTCCATGCGTTCCGGTCCGGCCAGGATGCGTGGCGCCAGACCGCGCAGCGGAATCGGCCGCGGCAGCAACCAGGTCGGCCGCGGATGCGGTTCGCACGCGCCATCGTCGCCACTGGCGATGATCTGTGCCCGCTCGGGGCGTGGATCGCTGGTGCTGCCCAGTTGATACACGGCGCGATCGCCCAGTCGCGCGCGCAGGCGTTCACGCAGTTGCTCGATCGGCAAGGCATACGCGGGACGCTCGTCGAACAGGTCGCGTCCGGCCGGCACGAAGGCCGGCAGGTCGCGCGCGATCAGTCGCAACGCCAGCACCGGTTCGGGCAATTGCGCCTGTTCCAGTCGTCCGCGCGCCACCTCGAACAACATGCCGGCATCGCGCTCTGCCGCCAGCAGGCCGATCGGCACGTCGGTGTTGCTCTGGCGATGTTCCAGTCGCAGCGTGAAGCGTTGCACGCCGCCGTCGCGTCCGCTGAGCCAGGCGGCCAGGTCGGCCGTCATGCGACGCACCGGGAAGACCAGCGCGGCGAGGTTTTCCACCTCCTGCAGCAACTCGATGCGCAGGTCGAAGCGGTCCGGCGGCCGAAAACTGTCCAGCCCGGCCGGCGCCTCGCCGGTCAGGCGATCCAGCGCCAGCAGCAAGGGCGCACCGAAGCGTCGGCGCAGCCCATCGCGCGGCATCTGCAGCAACTGGCCCAGCGTGCGAATGCCCATGCCGGGGAGTGCCTCGCTGGCATCCACCGGCAAACGACTCTGCTGCAGCGGCACGCGCTGCAAGGCGTGCCTCAGCGTTTCGGGCGTCAGCACCGCCTGGCCATCGGCGACGCCGGCCAGCACATAAGCCGCATGCGCGGTGGGCGCGGCGCTGATGCGGTGCCGGAAACCCAGCGCGCCGAACTCCTCGCGCAACAGGCTTTCCAGGCGCGGCCAGGGGCCGAACAAGCCCATGCTGCGACTGACTTCGAGCACGATCGCATGCGGCAGCAGGCACACCTCGGAGCTGTAGCGATAGGCCACCGCAGCCAGGAACTGCTGCCAGCGCTGCACCGACTCCGGTTCGTACGGCAAGACATCGAAGCGCGCCAGCAAGGCCTGCGCCGCGCTCAACCGCTGGCCGATGCGCAGGCCGGCGTCACGCGCGGCGGCGTTCGCCGCCACGATGCTGCGCGCGTTGGCGGCGCCGTCCACCAGCACCAGCGGACCGGCGTCAGGCCGCCGGCGGAGGACTCCGTCCAGCGCCAGTTGCGGCAGCAATACACAAGCCCACAACATCGTCGCCAGCCATCAATGCAGCGCGGCGTACGGCAACGACACCGGCTGTGCCGGCACCACGCCACCACGGCATTTGCGTACCCACACCCGCGCGTGCGGCGCGGCCTCCAGTTCCAGCCGCAGCGCCGCCGGCGAGGCGTTGCCCAGATGGCGCCGGTCGCGAAACGCGAACGCCAGCGCGCGTCCGCTGTCGGCCGCCACCTGCAGTCGACGCAGCGCACGATCATCGGCCTGCCGCGGCCACGCCAGCACCGCGGCGCAACTGCCCGAGCGCAGGCATTGTTCCATCGCCCACAGCACGTCGCCTTCCGTCGCAGTGACAATCTCGACCCGGCGCATGTCCACGCCATGCTGGCGCCAGCCGGCCACGCACGGCGCATACGGCGGCGTCACCAGCACCAGTGGTCGCGCGCCATGGCTGAGCCGGGCCAGCGCGGGCAGCACCAGTTGCAGTTCGCCCACGCCATCCAGCGGCAACAGGATTTCCGACAGCGAGGCGGCCGGCCAGCCGCCACTGGGCAGCACCGCATCCAGCGCGGCCCAACCGGTCGGCTGCTCGCCAGTGGGTACCGACACGGCGCGACCGCGCCAGACCTGGCGTGAATCCAGCAACGACGACAAGGGCATCGCCGCACTCATCAACTGCCCCTCAGCAGGCCCGCGAACA
>DASRUB010000119.1:0-15492 GCA_035655635.1 Rhodanobacter sp.
GGCCGATCCTCGGCAGCCTGCACGACCTGCTGGTGAACCAGGCGATCCTGCCCAGCCTGACCAACCGCATCCGCTGGCAGAACCATCGCTATGTGATCCGCCAGAGCCTGGGCTTTTTCCAGAACGACTACGCCGGGCGCATCGCCAACCGCATCATGCAGACCGGTGCCTCGCTGCGCGAATCGGCGGTGCAACTGGTCGATGCGATCTGGTACATCGTCATCTATACCGGCAGCGCGATCGCGTTGTTCGCGCAGGCTGATGCGTGGCTGGCCGCGCCGCTGGTGGCGTGGGTGTTTGCCTATGTCGGCCTGCTGGCGTTCTTCATCCCGCGGGTAAAGGAGCGCTCATGGAAGGCTTCCGAGGCGAAGTCGAAGCTGATGGGCCGCATCGTCGACGGCTACAGCAACGTGCTGACCCTGAAGCTGTTCGCGCACACGCGCCGCGAGGAAACCTACGTGGCCGATGCGATGGCCGAGCAGACCGACAAGCTGCGTCGGATGACCCGCATCACCACCTTGATGGATGCCAGCATCACCAGCCTCAACGGATTCCTGATCACCGGCACCTCGGCGTTGGCGATCTGGCTGTGGAGCGAGGGTCGGGTGACCGTCGGTGCGATCGCGCTGTCGATCGGGCTGGTGATCCGGATCAACAATATGTCCGGCTGGATCATGTGGGTGGTCAATGGCATCTTCGAGAACGTGGGCACGGTGCAGGACGGCATCACCACCATCTCGCAGCCGCGCGCGGTGCAGGACCACGCGGGTGCGATGCCGCTGGAGGTGGTCAACGGCGCGGTGCGCTTCGAGCACATCCACTTCCACTACGGCAAGCAGGGGGGGGTGATCGCCGGGCTGGATCTGGCGGTGCGCGCGGGCGAGAAGATCGGCCTGGTTGGGCCCTCCGGTGCCGGCAAGTCGACCCTGGTCAACGTACTGCTGCGGCTATACGACCTGGAGGCCGGACGCATCCTGATTGACGGCCAGGACATCGCCGGTGTCACCCAGGAAAGCCTGCGCTCGCAGATCGGAGTAGTTACCCAGGACACCTCGCTGCTGCACCGGTCGATCCGCGACAACATCCTGTATGGGCGACCCGATGCCAGCGACACGCAGATCGCCGAGGCGGTGCGCAAGGCGCGCGCCGATGAGTTCATCCCGAACCTGACCGACGGCGAAGGGCGCAGCGGCTACGACGCCCTGGTCGGCGAGCGTGGCGTGAAGCTCTCCGGTGGCCAGCGTCAGCGCATCGCCATCGCCCGCGTGCTGCTGAAGGATGCGCCGATCCTGGTGCTGGACGAGGCCACCTCGGCGCTCGACTCCGAGGCCGAAGCGGCGATCCAGGACAGCCTGGATATCCTGATGCAGGGCAAGACGGTGATCGCGATCGCGCATCGGCTGTCCACCATCGCGCGGATGGACCGGCTGGTGGTGCTGGACAAGGGCGTGATCGTGGAGACCGGCACGCATGCCGAGCTGATCGCGCGCGAGGGTCTGTACGCGCGGCTGTGGAAGCGGCAGACCGGTGGCTTCGTGGCGGCGGAGGATGCGCAGGCGTGATTCCCCGGGGTACATCTCTCCCGCTGGCGGACGAGGGTCGCGCGCGCCCCCGGCAACGGGGGTGTTTGTCTATCCCGTGAAGGGCGGTCTACGCTGTGCGCCGACGTAGACCCACGAATGCGCCGATCAGCAGCACGCCCAAGCCGAACATGCCGAGCGCGGCCGGCTCGGGGACTCCTGCTGTGACGATGTCGAGTGTGAAGCTCTGGTCCGCTCCACCCCCCCACGTCCACACGTAGGTGCCGGGCGTCACGCCGAGAGTGGTGAAGCTTGCGTTGTCATAGGTAGAGGTGCCCGACAAGGCGCCCCCGGATACGTAGCCAGAAGGCACCCAGAAGTTCGGGTAGCCGTAATATGTGGAAGAGCCGAAGATTCCGACTGTGTCACCTGTCCCCACGTCGGAGCTAATGAAGTTGTTGCCACTCCCGAAACTCGTAGGCCCCACGTAACCGGTGTAGGAGTCAATAGCCACATTTGACAGTGGCCCGGTCATTACATACCCATCGGAAGGCTGGAGGGCGGCCGGTCCCGTGACAGTTGCGCCCACAAGCGTCAGGCCGGCCAGATCGAAGGTCCCGCTTCCGGTGGCGACGACGTTGTTTCCTTGCTGCACGAGTTTGACGATGTACGGGGTGGCCTCCGCGGGTGCGGGCACCAGCATCACAGCGGCAACCGATGCCGCCAGTCCAAGCGGTACCAACCGCTTCCAACAACGAGTGGAGAATTTGCTCATTAGGGGCCCCTTTGCGACTGATGGTTAGTTAAGCTGAGCAAGAGTCAGCATCTCTTATGCCATCCGATAAAATACTTACTATTCAACGGTTTGCAATTTAAATCATTTCCCAAGCACTCGAAAGTTGTAAAGGGTTTCGACACCCCGAACCGGCAAACCTGCTCGCGCAAAAGAATCTCGCGGCACTGAAGCCCAAGCCGCGGGCCGTTTCCGCACTTCCGGAAGCGCTCGCCGGGGCGCATCGCGAAAGTGTAAAGAATTCGGACACAACGGCGCCGGGTTCCGCATTGTTGCCTGGCCCGTTCGGCGTCTGCTGCTCACGGCCGGGTCGCGATGACGGTCTTGCCTCGCCATAAGCTACGAACTACCAACTTTCGGCCACGACCCTCGGGACGGTGTGGGAACCTGATCTCTCGCAGCAAAGCTGGTGCGTACTATTGCTCAGCGCTTCTGCATCACACGCTCTCCATTGCCGGTGAGTACCGCGTTGAGGGGGTTACTTCGTGCGGTCAGCCAACCAAGCCGGCCCGGCGTTGAACATCGACCAGCCTGCGGCTTCGCGCAGCCAAGGCTCCTGCGGCGTGCGCACGTGCGCGAAAAAATCGAATATCAGCAGTGCCAGTATGCCGGCAATGGTGGATGCCCAGACCCAGAGAGGTACGTCCATCGAGCTGTTCTCGCGAAAGATGAGTCAGGTTGTGAAGTTTTCCCTCAATCAGGGACAGTCGATCGAATCGCGAGCGACCCCGTCAGCGTAACCAGGCCACGGTGGCCGCGCCGTACGATTCAGTCTAGGAGCCTGTCGGACTTTCCGGAAAGCAAGCTCAAGTTGGTTAATTTTTAGCCAAATTCGGCGCTGTGTGTCGCCTCAAACGCAGTTCGTGATGCCACATCGCCTCAAAATCCACGTACGCGGCCGATTTTTGGCAAAGTCCGACAGGCTCCTGGCGAGATTCCATCGAACCCGACGTGATGGCACGCCGGGTGGCCGGGCGCTACTGTGAGCCACCTTGTTGGAAGGAACGATTCCATGTCGCTTCGCGTGATTCTCCCGTTGTTGCTTGCTGCTCTTGTACTGCCCACGTCGGCGAGGGCCGATGCCGTATCTGATTTGCGTACCGCGTTGGGACGGTTGCAGGCCACCCAGCCGCTGGCGGCAACCTTGAAAGTCAGCAGCACGGTCAAGAGCGATGATGACAAGACCACGCAGGCGCAATTGCAAGTACGCGTGGCCAGCGGCAAGGATGGCCTGGACATGGGGTTTGCGCCGGAGCTGTTGCAGCGTGCCGCGCGCGAAGCGGCGGCCAACGCAAAGAACAAGGACGCGCCCACGCCGACCGAGGATCTGCTCGGCAAGCTCAGCCCGGTCAGTGTGCAGCCGATGGTCGATTTCGCGCCGGTGCTGCTGCGCCAGCTCGATGGCGCCAGCCTGGCCAGCCAGCGCGACGAGGAACATGACGGCAAGCCCGCCCACCTGCTTGTATTCGATGTGCCGCTGCCGGCGTCGGCCAGCAAGCAGATGACGATCAAGCACTACACCGGCCAGATCATGGTATGGCTGGGTGCCGATGGTGTACCGGTGCGGTACGCAACGTGGCGGAAGTGAAGGGGCGCAAATTCCTGATCAGCATCGAGATCGGCAACACCACCGACTATGTGCTGAACGTCGTCGGTACACGCCTTGTCGTGGCGTCACGTCGAAGCGATGAAACCCACTCGGTGTTCGGCAAGGCCGGCAGCAGCGTGACTGATGCGGTGTTGATGCCAGCACCGGCGAAGCCGGCCAGGGCCACCGATTGAGTCCATTGTCGAAGTGATCTTGAGCGCACTGTCGTCGCAGCCGGTGAGGCCACCCCAGCAGGAGCAGGACGAGCCCGCCCGCCGGGTCACATGACATGGCAAGTTTTTGCTGACCGAGGAGGGGACGCTGGCCCCGCATTTCCGCACACCGGGTTCAAGCAAGTCGTCACCACGGACTGACGGATGGCCAACGGCGGCGTTCACCCCGGCCGGGGCGCCGCTCGCACTGCACCGCCAACTGCGGCATAGTTGCCGTGGGGGTGCCTATGGGAAAGGTCGGCCAGGGTGAACAACAACCGCTGTACCACTACGTCTTCGGCGATGGCGAGTTCGGCGAGGCGTGGCGCGTTGCGCGCGGGCGGGCGGCAGCAGCGCTCGCTGCAGGCATTCGCCTGTCTGTTGCACCGTGCCGACGAGGTGGTGCCGCGAGAGCAGCTGTTCGACTTGGTGCGGGCCGGACCACCGACCGTGGACCACGTGCTGGCCAATGCGGGGTGGGCGCGGCGTGCCGGGCATCGGCTGGAGCTCAGTCGCGCGCGGCGGCCGCGGATCGTGACGGCATTGGCGTTGCTGATCGACCTGGGTACGAGTCTGAGGCAGTTCCGGCGCGCCAGGACAGCGCGCGACGACGCACCGCACCAGGACGGCAATCGCCACCGCGACCAAACCGCTTTGTCAATGAGGACCTTTTTGGCGCCGGTATCGTGGGTCGCAAGCGCCCTGCTGGCACCGGGCAGCGTCAGGGCCAGGCAGGTTTATGTGTTCAAGTACCTCTTTTTGTGACGCCGGCTGGCGGCGTCCAATCACGACCGGTGGCAATCCATCGCCCGGTCAGGCAATGGCAATCCAAGCAACATCCACCTGTGCAGGAGATAGAGAAACATGATTACCCATTTTGAACGTTCCGGCCCATTGACCGAATTGACCAGCTACCCGCAATGGGCGCAGGACATGGTGGCCGATTGCGAGAGCACTCGGCGTCGCGTGATGGACCACGAGATCTGGAAGATGATGATGGCGCTCCAGCTTGACCAGGAGGCCACCGGCAATTTCATGATGGGACTGTGGCCCTTCATCGAGCGATTCCCGAGTTTCATGGCGCTCAACCTGCTGAAGACCCGCTACGGCCGCAGCCCGGGCGACGACATGGCCCGCCGCTGGCTGGTGCGCAACATCCGGGTCGAGCAGAACCATGCGGAATACTGGATCAACTGGGCCGAGGGGGCCGGCGTATCGCGCGAGCAGCTGTTGAACGAGAAAGCGCCGCACGGCACCGATGGGCTGGCCCGCTGGTGCGAGGAGATCAGTACGCACGGCAGCCTGGCGGCCGGCATGGTGGCGACCAATTATGCGATCGAGGGGGTGACCGGCGATTGGTCGCACATGGTTTACGGGAGTGAAACGTACCAGCAGAGTTTCGAGCCGGCGACCCGGGCAAAAAGCCTGCGCTGGCTGCACCTGCATGCCGCGTACGATGACGTTCATCCGTGGGAAGCTTTGGATATAGTGTGTACCGTGATGGGTAAAAAACCTTCCGCCGTCGACGTGGCGCATCTGGGGGAGTGCATCAAGCGCAGCTACATGAGCATGGTCCTGCTTGGTGACCGGTGCATCAAGTCTTGCCGCCATCTGTCGATAGCCAAGGAGGTAGCGGCGTGATGTAAGACACCGGAGAAGACCGGCGCCATGGAAGGCGCGGCATCATCCCCTGAACGGAAAGACGATGCATTCTCCAGATCACAGCTTGCAAAAACCCCTGGTCCGGCGGCTGATGCCGCTGGTCTGGTCGCTGGCGGTCGCCATTGCGTTGATCATGGCGCTGACCTGGGGCGTGTTGCAGGTGCAGGTCACTCTCGCTGGTTTTCTCAACAGCGAGAGTGTGTGGTCCAAGGCGCAGAAGCAGGCGGTGATCGACCTGGATCAATACGCCAGTTCCGGCGCGGCGGAGGATCTGGCCAGCTTCTGGAACAACTTCGGGTTGCTTGACGCCGATCGCCGGGGACGTGACGCGATCACATCCGGCAACTACGAAAAGGACGAGATCACCAGGGTCTTCAAGCGCGGCAACGTGATGCCTGCGGCGCAGACGGGCATAACTTTCATGCTGCAGTATTTCTCCGGCGCCCCGCACATGCGCCAGGCTATCGCGGCATGGCGATCCACCGATGCGTCGATCGCCGAACTCGGCACGATTGCCCGGGAGTTGAACCGGTCATACCAGACCGGTGGCCCGACCGCCGCCGAGATCGCCAGCCAGCGTGTCCGCATTCACGCCCTCAACGCGTACATGGCGCCGCGCACCGACCTGTTCTCCGTGGAAGTGGTCAAGGGCGCGCTGTTGCTGGGCTTCATCCTGTTCTGGGGTGTGCTGGGCGCTTTCGTCATCGCAGCCTTGCTGTGGCTGCGCATGGGGCGCCGCATCCTGGAGAGCATCCGCGGCAGCGAAGAACGCTATCGCCTGCTGTTCGACAGCGCGGCCGATGCGATCGTGATGCTCGACGAGGACAGCGGGCGCATCCTTGACGTGAACCGCACGGCGGCAGCCTGGACTGGTCGCAGCGCCAAGGAACTGATCGGCGACCGCTTCGTGCATCTGTTCATGCAGCCCCTCGCTGGCCAGCAGGCCGGGCGTGCGGCCACCAACGCGCTGCTGGCGGTCGATGGCAGCATCCGCCCGGTGGAGACGCAGACCAGCGTCGCCCGCTGGGGCAGCGTGTCGGTGTGCCAGGCGATCATCCGCGATATCTCCGAGCGCGTGGCGATGGAGCAGGAGCGCCGCGTCGCCGCCGAGGCGCTGGCCAGCATCGCCGAGGGTGTGGTTATCGCCGACGCCCGGCGGCGGATCATCTCCACCAATGCCGCGCATACTGACCTCACCGGCTTCAGCAGCGTGGTCCTGCAGGGGCGGCGGCTGGAAGATACACGCCGTCTGTCCGATGGCAAGCCGCTGCCCCAAGCCATCTGGGACAGCGTGGCGGCAGGCCACAACTGGATCGGCGAGGTGCAGAGCACCCGTTTTGATGGCAGCAGTTATCCCGAGCATCTCAGCATCAGCGCGATCCGCAATGCCGAGAACCACGTGCTGTACTACGTGGCGGTGTGCACCGACATCCATGAAGCCAAGGCCAACCAGGGGCGACTGGAACACCTGGCGCGCCATGATCCGTTGACCGGGCTGGTCAATCGCGCCGAGTTCGAGCGCCATTGCGCCCAGGCGATCGCCGTGGCTGAACGTGAGCGGCTGGCGGTGGTGGTGCTGTTCATCGACCTGGATGCATTCAAGATCGTCAACGACAGTTACAGCCATGCGATCGGTGATCGTCTGCTGGTCAAGGTGGGCGAGCGCATTCGCAAGCAACTGTCCGACGGCGATCTGGCCGGCCGTATCGGTGGCGACGAGTTCACTGTGTTGTTGCCGCAACTGAGTCTGCGCGACGACGCCAGGGCGATCGTCAACCGCCTGTTGTCGGCGCTGTCCGAGCCGCTGCTGCTGGACGACTACGAGATCGTGCTCACCGCCAGCATCGGCGTGGCCGGTTACCCGCTGGACGGCGACGATCCGGCAGCACTCATTGCCAACGCCGATGCTGCCATGTATGCGGCGAAGACCGAGGAGCGCAATGCGTTCCGCTTCTACACGCCGATGATGCATGCCGACAACCGGCGCCGGCTGGAATTGGCCACGGAGTTGCGCCAGGCGCTGAGCCGCGGCGAGTTCCAACTGGTGTTCCAGCCCAGCATCGAAATGCACACGGGCCGGATCGTGGCGGTGGAGGCCCTGATCCGCTGGCAACATCCGGAACGCGGCGAAGTGCTGCCGGGCGAGTTCATTCCGGTGGCCGAAGGGCTGGGTCTGATCCGGCGCATCGATGAGTGGGTGCTGCAGGCCACCTGCGCCCAGATCGAGGCCTGGGACCGGGCCGGCGTCCCGCCGATTCGTGTGGCGGTCAACATTTCCGCGCGCTGGTTCGGCCATCCTTCCTTCGTCGACGGGGTCAGCCGCACGCTGCAGTCACGACATATTCCCCCGCACCGGTTGCTGCTGGAGATCACCGAGAGCGCGATGTTGCGACTGGGCGAGGACACCCAGCGCACCATGCAGACGCTGGACCAGTTGAAGATCGACGTGGCGATCGACGATTTCGGTACCGGTTATTCTTCCATGGCCTACTTGAAACTGCCGGCGGTGACGTACCTGAAGATCGACCGCTCTTTCATCGCCGGGCTGCCTGGCGATACGAATGATGCGGCCATCACCGAGGCCATACTCGCCATGGCCAGGAGCCTGGGGCTGATCACGATTGCCGAGGGCATCGAGACCGAGGCACAGCACGAGTTCCTGCATCGTGCCGGCTGCACCGAAGGGCAGGGCTATCTGTATTCGTACCCACTGAAAGCGGAGGAAATCCAGGCCTTGCTGAGCCCGCTCCAGCCCGGTGCCGCCGCCAGACTCAGGCTGGTACCGCCAAAACGCGGGTGACGGCCCCACCGGCGGGTGGATTCACAGCGGTGCGCAGTGACGGTTCAACCATTCCAGGTCGGCATCTTCGAGTAGCGGGCTCAGCGCGGCGCGAACGGTGGCGTGGTAGTCGTCGAGCCACGCACGTTCGTCCGGGTTGAGTAGGCGCGGCTCCAGAGCCCGGCGGTCGAATGGGCATAGCGTGAGCGTTTCGAATGCGCGGTATTCGCCGAACTCCGATTGCTCCACCTCGATCACCACCGCCAGGTTTTCATGACGAATGCCGTGCCGTCCGGGCTTGTACACGCCTGGCTCGATGGACGTGATCATGCCCGGCTCCAGCGGCACCAGCGCGCCACCCTCCCGCGGCGGACGGATGCCGTGCGGACCTTCGTGCACGTTGAGGAAATACCCGACGCCGTGACCCGTGCCGTGGCCGTAATCCATGCCTGCGGCCCACAGCGGCGCACGCGCCAGTACATCCAGTTGGGGGCCGCTGGCTCCTTTCGGGAAGCGCGCACGCGACAGCCCGATCATGCCTTTCAGCACCAGCGTCGCGTCGCGTCGCTGTTCCGGCGTGGTTTCACCCAGCGCCAGCACGCGGGTGATGTCGGTAGTGCCGCCCAGGTACTGGCCGCCGGAATCCACCAGCAGCAAGCCCCTGGCCTGCAGCGTGCTGTGCGACTCGGGCAGGGCACGGTAATGCGGAAGGGCGCCATTGGCCTGGTAGCCGGCGATGGTGGCGAAGCTCTCGCCGACCCAGCCGGGCTGGGCCGAGCGCTCTTCGTGCAAGATGGTGTCGACGTCCAGTTCGGTGACCGTCATGCCTGCGGCCAGGCGTTGCTCCAGCCGGCGAAAGCCGCGCACCAGCGCGGCGCCATCGCGGCGCATCACCTCGCGGATATGGTCCAGTTCGGCACCCGTCTTGACCGCCTTGAACGCGGTACTCGGGTTGGCTCGCTCGATCCGCTTCACGCCGGGCGGGACGGCGGCGGCAATCGCGCTGACGACACGACTCTCATCCACCAGCAAGCTGTCTGATTGACCCAGCTCGGCCAGCACGGACGTGGCCGAGGCGTAGTCGGCGATGCTAATGCCGTCGGCGGCCAGCGCGGCGACCGGTGCGTCATCCAGCTTGCTGCGCTGGACGAACAGCGTGGCGCGGTCATTGGGTTGCAGCAGCAGGTGGGCGAGGAAAACCGGGTTGCACTCGACGTCACTGCCACGCAGGTTGGTCAGCCAGGCGATATCGTCGAGGCTGGACAGCAAATGGTGAGTGACGCCGAGCTTGCGCATCGCCTGGCGCACGCGCTTGAGCTTGTCGGCGCGGCCGGTCGTGGCGTAGACGGGGTCGTGGGCGACCACCGGTGCCAGCGGCAGCGGCGGGCGATCCGACCAGATCACGCCGGGCAGGTCCAGGTCCGTGCGCAAGCTGGCACCACCGGCGGCGAGCTGGCGTTCGATCTGCCGCTGCATGCCCAGCGCCAGGCTGTCGCCGGCCACCGCCAGCACGTCGCCCTCGTGCAGGTGCTGCACCAGCCACTCGACGTGTTCGGGCATGTGCGGCACGCGCAACTTCATCAGGTCGATGCCGCTGCCGCGCAGCTGGTCTTGCGCCTGCGAAAAATAGCGCGAGTCAGTCCACAGGCCGGCGCGGTCGGCGGTCACCACCAGGGTGCCAGCCGAGCCGGTGAAGCCGGACAGCCACTCGCGCGCCGACCAATGTGCCGGCAGGTATTCGGAGAGGTGGGGATCGGCGCTGGGAACCATGACCGCGGCGACACCATGCTGCTGCATGGCCTCGCGCAGGGCGGCCAGACGGGAGGGAATGGGGTTGGTCATGCGCGAAATGCTAGCAGAGCCACGGACGCCTGCACGATGGAAGCGGCGTAAATGAACCAACGGCGGTTAATTTGCGCCTGCCAGCTCGCAGTGGAACCCTTCTGCGGCTAAAATGCCAGTTTCCAGCACGGCTGCTTTCCATGACCCCCCTGATTTTCGTCACCGGCGGTGTGGTGTCCTCGCTTGGCAAGGGCATTGCTGCGGCGTCGCTCGCTTCCATCCTCGAAGCGCGCGGTCTTTCGGTCACCATGATGAAGCTCGATCCCTATATCAACGTGGATCCGGGCACGATGAGTCCGTTCCAGCACGGCGAGGTCTACGTGACCGACGACGGCGCCGAGACCGACCTGGATCTGGGCCACTACGAGCGGTTCGTGCGCACCCGCCTGGCCGGCAAGAACTCGATCACCACCGGCAAGATCTACGAGGCGGTGATTCGCAAGGAGCGCCGCGGCGACTATCTGGGCGCCACCGTGCAGGTGATTCCGCATATCACTGACGAGATCAAGCACTGCATCCACGAGGCGACGCGCGGTTTCGACGTGGCACTGGTGGAGATCGGTGGCACCGTGGGCGACATCGAATCGCTGCCGTTCCTGGAGGCTATCCGCCAGTTGCGCATCGAGCACGGCCCGGAGAGAGTGGTGTTCATGCACCTCACCCTGGTGCCGTACATCAAGGCCGCCGGCGAGATCAAGACCAAGCCGACCCAGCACTCGGTGAAGGAGCTGCGCTCGATCGGTATCCAGCCGGACATCCTGCTGTGCCGCTGTGAACAGCCGCTGCCCGAGGGTGAGCGGCGCAAGATTGCCTTGTTCACCAACGTGCCGGAGAAGGCGGTGATCAGTGCCGCCGACGTCGATGTCATCTACAAGCAGCCGCTTTGGCTGCACCAGCAGGGGCTGGACGACATCGTGGTGAAGCAGCTCGGCCTGGATGCGAAACCGGCCGACCTCTCCGAGTGGCAGCGCACGGTCGATGCCGTGGAGCACCCGAAGGATGAGATCACCATCGCCATCGTCGGCAAGTATGTCGAACACAAGGATGCCTACAAGTCGCTGGGCGAGGCCTTGCGTCATGGCGGCATCAAGCAGCAGACGCAGGTGAACCTGGACTGGATCGACTCCGAACAGGTCGAGGCCGAAGGCGCCGCCAGGGTACTGGGCAAGGCCGATGCGATCCTGGTGCCCGGTGGCTTCGGCAAGCGCGGTTTCGAGGGCAAGGTACTGGCGTCGAAATTTGCCCGTGAACACGGTGTGCCGTATTTCGGCATCTGCTATGGCATGCATGCGGCCGTGGTGGATTTTGCCCGTAACGTGGCAGGCCTGGCGGACGCCGACTCCAGCGAGAATGATCGCAACACGCCCAATCCGGTGATCGGCCTGATCACCGAATGGACCACCGCCAGCGGCGAAGTCGAACAACGCAGCGACCGTTCCGATCTCGGCGGCACCATGCGCTTGGGCGCGCAGGAATGCCGACTCAAGCCCGGCACGCTGGCGCGCGAAATGTATGGCCAGGACGTGATGCGCGAGCGGCATCGGCATCGCTACGAGTTCAACAACCGCTATCGGCAATCCTTCGAGGACCTGGGTCTGGTGGTTTCCGGCAAGTCGATGGACGACCTGCTGGTGGAAATCGTCGAGTTGCCGCGAAAGCAGCATCCCTGGTTCCTGGGTTGCCAGGCTCATCCCGAGTTCACCTCGACCCCGCGCGACGGCCACCCGTTGTTTATCGGCTTTGTGCGCGCGGCGCGCGAGTACAAGGCTGTGCGTGACGGCCACAAGCTGGCGCAGGAGTCCGTGGCATGAAGTTGTGCGGTTTCGACGTCGGGCTCGACCATCCCCTGTTCCTCATTGCCGGGCCCTGTGTGGTCGAGTCCGAGCAACTGCAGCTCGACACCGCCGGCACGCTGAAGGAAATCACGAGCCGGCTCGGCATCCATTTCATTTTCAAGTCGAGTTTCGACAAGGCCAATCGCTCATCGGGCGAGAGCTTTCGCGGACCGGGCCTGGAAGAAGGCTTGCGCATCCTGGCCGAGGTGAAGCGCCAGATCGGCGTGCCGGTGCTGACCGACGTGCACGAGTACACGCCGATGGATGAAGTGGCCTCGGTGGTCGACGTGCTGCAGACGCCGGCGTTCCTGTGCCGGCAGACCGACTTCATCCAGAAAGTGGCGCGCGCCGGCAAGCCGGTGAACATCAAGAAGGGCCAGTTCCTGGCGCCGTGGGACATGAAGCACGTGGTGGCCAAGGCCAAGGCGGTCGGCAACCACGACATCATGGTGTGCGAGCGCGGTGCCAGCTTCGGCTACAACAACCTGGTCTCGGACATGCGCTCACTCAGCGTGATGCGCGAGACGGATTGCCCGGTGGTATTTGATGCCACTCATTCCGTGCAATTGCCGGGCGGCCAGGGCGCCAGCTCCGGTGGCCAGCGTGAATTCGTGCCGGTACTGGCGCGCGCCGCAGTAGCGGTCGGCGTAGCCGGACTGTTCGCCGAGACCCATCCCGACCCTTCGAAGGCACTGTCCGACGGTCCCAACGCCTGGCCGCTGGACAAGATGGAAGCATTGCTGGAAACCCTGATGGAACTGGATGCCGTGACCAAGCGCCGCGGTTTCCTGGAACAGGATCCCTCCTTGTAGGAGCCCGCTTGCGGGCGATGTTTTTGCCAGCCATCAGGAGCATCGCCCGCAAGCGGGCTCCTACGACAACACTTCACTGACGGACGACCATGACCACATCGATCACCCGCATCCACGCCCGTGAAATCCTCGACTCGCGTGGCAACCCCACGCTGGAAGCCGAGGTTACCCTGGCCGACGGCGGCTTTGGTCGCGCCGCGGTGCCCAGCGGTGCCTCCACCGGTTCGCGCGAGGCGGTCGAGCTGCGCGACGGCGACAAGTCGCGTTACGGCGGCAAGGGCGTGAAAGACGCGGTGGCCAACGTCAACGGTACGATTGCCCAGACCCTGAAGGATTTCGACGCGGCCGACCAGAAGGGCCTGGATGCGAAGTTGATTGCGCTGGACGGCACGCCGAACAAGGGCAAGCTGGGCGCGAACGCGCTGCTCGGCGTGTCGATGGCTGCGGCGCATGCGGTGGCGGCCTCGCGCGATGAGCCGCTGTGGAACTATCTCTCTCACGGCAAGCCCGGCGCGCTGCCGGTGCCGATGATGAACATCATCAATGGCGGCGAGCATGCGGACAACAATATCGACGTGCAGGAATTCATGGTGCTGCCGGTGGGCATGCCAAGCTTTGGCGAGGCGCTGCGCGCCGGTGCCGAGATTTTTCATGCGTTGAAGAGCGTGCTGAAGGGCCGCGGCCTCAGCACGTCCGTCGGCGATGAAGGTGGCTTCGCGCCGAATCTGCGTTCGAACATCGAGGCGCTCGATACCATCCTCGAGGCGATTCACAAGACCGGTTACAAGATCGGTGGCGAGATCCTGCTCGGCCTGGATGCGGCCAGCTCCGAGTTCTACAAGGACGGCAAGTACGACCTCGCCGGCGAAGGCAAGCAGTACAGCTCGGCCCAGTTTGTCGACCTGCTCGCCAGCTGGTCGAAGCAGTATCCGATCGTGTCTATCGAAGACGGCATGGCCGAAGGTGACTGGGACGGCTGGAAGCTGCTCACCGACACCATCGGTGATCGCATCCAGGTGGTCGGCGACGACCTGTTCGTGACCAACCCGGCGATCTTCCGCGAGGGCATCGAGAAGAAGATTGCCAACTCGATCCTGGTCAAGGTGAACCAGATCGGCACGCTGTCCGAAACGCTGGAAGCGATCGCGATGGCAGACGCGGCGAAATACTCGGCGGTGATTTCGCACCGCTCGGGCGAAACCGAGGACACCACCATTGCCGACATCGCGGTGGCCACCACGGCGACCCAGATCAAGACCGGCTCGCTGTGCCGCAGCGATCGCGTAGCCAAGTACAACCAATTGCTGCGCATCGAGGAGCAACTGGGCAGCGCCGCCCGTTACGCTGGCCGCGATGCGTTCCCCAATCTCACTCGCCTGCCTGTCTGAGCGGGACCATTGACCGCCCATGTTGCGCTGGCTCGCCCTGCTTCTACTCCTGCTGTTGATCGGCCTGCAACTGAAGTTGTGGTCGGGCAATGGCAGCATGCACGAGGTGGACAGCCTGCGTCTGGCGGTGAAGAAGCAGTCGCAGGAGAACACGACGCTGCAGAAGCGGAACCAGGCGCTGGCTGCCGACGTGCATGATCTCAAGCATGGTGACCAGGCCGTCGAGGCACGGGCACGTACCGAACTGGGATTGATCAAGCCCGGCGAGGTGTTCTATCAGGTTGTCGAGCAGCCGGGCCGGGCGGCCAGCGCGGCAGCGCCTGCAGCGTCCACCGGATCCCCATGACGGGCCCGACGTTGTCGGGCCTGACGTTATCGGGCATGACGTTGTGGTGCGTGGTGCCGGCGGCCGGGCGCGGCACGCGGGTCGGTGGGGAGCGACCCAAGCAGTACCAGATGCTGGCCGGAAAGCCGCTGATCGAGCACACGCTGGCGCGCCTCGCCGCGCACCCGCAGATTGCCGGTCTGCTGGTGACGTTGGCCGCCGCGGATGCGTATTGGCCTGGCTTCGAGACGCTGCACGGCAAGCCGGTTCTCACGGCGGTCGGCGGCACGGAGCGCAGCGATTCGGTGCTTGCCGGCCTCGACGCCTTGCCCGCGACGGTGCATGCGGATGATTTCGTATTGGTGCATGATGCGGCGCGTCCGTGCGTGCGCGCTGCCGACATCGGCAGACTGATCGAATTTGCCACGGTGGTCGATGGCGGCCTGCTTGCGGCGCCGTTGCGCGATACGCTCAAGCATGCGGATGCGACAGATCGGGTTGCACGGACCGAACCGCGCGAGCGTCGCTGGCGTGCGTTCACCCCGCAGATGTTCAGGCGTGGCCAGTTGTCCGCCGCGCTGCGCGACGCGGCGCGGCGCGGCATGAACGTCAGCGACGAAGCGATGGCGATGGAACATGCGGGCTTCAGGCCGTTGCTGGTCGAGGGTGCCGAAGACAATATCAAGGTGACCACGGCGGCGGATTTCGCACTCGCCGAATTCCTTCTCGGGAGAAC
>DASRUB010000120.1:0-14061 GCA_035655635.1 Rhodanobacter sp.
TTCACCGCGATCCTGGGCAAGCTGATTACCCTGCCAGCGCTGCCGCTGGTGTGGTGGCGCATGTTGCTGGTGGCAATCGCCCTGCTGCTGGTGCCCAGGGTGCGCCGCAACCTGCGCGCGATGCCGTGGCGGTTGATCGGCGCCTATGCGGGCATTGGCGTACTGGTGTCGCTGCATTGGCTGACGTTCTACGCCGCGATCAAGCTGTCTAACGCCTCGGTCGGCGCCACCTGCATCGCGCTGGGGCCAGTGTTCCTTGCCTTTGTCGAGCCGTGGCTGACCAAACGCAGGTTCGATCCGCGCGAGTTGCTGATCGGCGCGGCGGTGGTACCCGGCGTGGTGATGGTGGTTGGCGGCGTGCCTGCCGACATGCGCATCGGCATCGCGGTCGGCGTGCTGTCGGCGTTGTTCGTGGCCCTGTTCGGCTCGCTCAACAAGCGCATGGTGGAGTCGGGTGATCCGCTCACGGTGACCTTTATCGAACTGGGTACCGGTACCGCCTTTCTCACCCTGCTGGCGCCGTTGCTGCCGCACCAAGGCGCGCTGTTCGTGCTGCCCGACGTCCACGACGCGCTGCTGCTGCTGGCGCTGTCGTTCGGCTGCACCCTGCTGCCGTTCTCGCTGGCGCTGGTCGCGCTGCGCCACATGAGCGCGTTCGGCACCCAGATGGTGACCAACCTGGAACCGGTCTATGCGATCGTGCTGGCGATCGTGCTGCTGGGCGAGCAGCATGAGCTGGATCACTGGTTCTACCTCGGCGTGGCGGTGATCCTGGCAGCGGTGTTCATCCATCCGCTGCTGCATCGCAAGCGCCGCATCACCCAGCAACCCGAATTGATGGGCACCTCCGAAAGTCACAGCATGGTGGAGTGAGCGCATGGCCTCCCCTGACGCCGGCATTCCCTGCTCGCCCGACCGCACTCGGGAGTCGATCCCTTGACGCCAGCAAAATACAGTTATCGCAGCGGCATCGTGCAGGCCCTGGCCGCGGCCGCCTTGTTTGGCCTGAGCACGCCGCTGGCCAAGCTGCTGGTCGGCACGATCCCTCCGCTGATGCTGGCCGGGCTGCTCTACGCCGGCTCGGGACTGGGTCTGTCGCTGTGGCTATTGCTGCGCAGACTGTTTCGCCAGCCCGCGTCCGAGGCTCCGCTGGCACGGCGCGACGTGCCGTGGCTCGCGGGTGCGGTGCTGTTCGGCGGCGTGCTGGGTCCGATTCTGCTGATGCTGGGGCTGGCGCGAACCCCGGCATCGAGCGCCTCGTTGCTGCTGAACCTGGAAAGCGTGTTGACCGCCGTGATCGCGTGGGTGGTGTTTCGCGAGAACGTGGACCGGCGCGTGTTCCTCGGCATGCTGGCGATCGTTGCCGGCAGCGTGCTGCTGTCCTGGCAACACCAGAGCGGTAGCGACGTGCCGTGGGGCACACTGGCCATCGCCGGCGCCTGCCTGTGCTGGGCGATCGACAACAACCTGACCCGGCCCGTCGCCGGGGGCGATCCGGTGCAGATCGCCGCGATCAAGGGTGGCACGGCCGGCGCCATCACCCTCACGCTCGCGCTCGCCATGGGCTACCGCTTCCCCGCCGTCCTGCCCCTGCTGGCCACCGGAGCGCTCGGTTTCGTCGGCTACGGCGTGAGCCTGGTGCTGTTCGTGCTCGCCCTGCGCAACCTGGGTACGGCACGCACCGGCGCGTATTTCTCCACCGCGCCGTTTGTCGGTGCCGCCCTGTCGCTGCTGCTGATCGCCGAACATCCGCAGCTCACGTTCTGGCTGGCCGGCGCCTTGATGGCTGTGGGCGTGTGGCTGCACGCCAGCGAGCGCCACGCGCACCTGCACACCCACGAAACGCTGGAGCACAATCATCGCCACACCCACGACGAGCACCACCAGCACACCCACGACTTCGGCTGGGACGGCACGGAACCGCATACCCATCCCCACAAGCACGAACCGCTCGTGCACAGCCATCCGCACTATCCGGACATCCACCACCGCCATCGGCACCGATGAAGGGCTCGCGGAGCCGCCAATAGGCGTCCGCAGTCCCTTGCCTGCGTGATCAGTGATGCACGGAAGCGGCCGGTGCAGGCGTTGAAGCTGGCGCCGCTGGCATGCCGGGCATGCCCGGCATCGCATCGTGCTCGTGCGCTTCGACGTGTTCCGAGTCAGCCGTCAGCTCGCGGTAGCGCTGCACGCTCATGTGCGGCTGCTGTTGCAGGTAAGCCACCATGGCCCAGATCTTCTGGTCGTCGTGGGTCTTGCCCCAGGCCGGCATGGCAGTCATCTTGATGCCGTGCTTGATCACCCAGAACGCCTCCGCCGGCTTGGGGGCAAAGCGGGTAAGGTTCGGCGGTTTCGGATACAGCCCCGTGCGCAGTTCCGAATCGTCCACGCCCGGCGCCAGATGGCAACCGGTGCACATCTCAGCGTAATGCTCGGCACCCTCTTTCAACATCGCCGGGGCATCCAGCGGGGGCACCTGCACTTCCTTCGCGCGCGCGTCGATCGAATGTTCACGCAGTTCGCCGATCACCTTGCTGGTTACCGCCCAGTGCGGCGAGTCGGCGCCGATGTTGTAATGGCCGGACCAGATGTAGATGCCCGTCGCAATCAGCACAATCACGATCAGCACGATCAACTTCAACAGAAACTTCATGGCAGGCCTCCCGCTGGCGGCAGAATGTCGCGGCCAGACTACACCCGGCGACGGCGATCTTCGACGGCGAATGTCGTCAGGACGCACAAATCAAACTGTGCAACGATTCGATCGAGCTGTTCGGCAGTCCGTTCCCCCAAACCAGGGCGACCATGTCTCTTCCTGAAACTTCAGCGAACGCACTCCTCAGCGCCAACGAGTCATCCTCGGCGACGGTGCTGCTGCAGGCGCGGCAGCTGGGATTCGCCGTGGATGGTCGCACGCTGTGGCACGACCTGGACCTGACCCTGCGCGTGGGCGAACGCCTGGCCGTGGCTGGGGCATCCGGCAGCGGCAAGACCCTGCTGCTGCGCACGCTGGCCGGACTGGAGCCGGTGCAGACCGGCGAACTGATATTTCAGGACCGCCCGCTCTGGGACTGGTCGATGCCGGCCTACCGCGCGCGCGTGGTGTACGTACCGCAGCGCCCGGCATTGCCCGAAGGCCAGGTGGAAGCCGCGCTGCGCGTGCCGTTTCAATTTCGTGTCCATCGGCACCAGCCCTTTCCTTTGGACCGTGCGCGCGAATTGCTGGCCATGCTTGGGCGTGACGAAAAGTTCCTGCAGCAGCGCACCGAACGCCTCTCCGGCGGCGAGGCGCAGATCGTGGCGATGCTGCGTGCGCTGCTGATCGGCCCCGACGTGTTGCTGCTGGACGAACCGACCGCGTCGCTGGATTCCGGCGCCGTCGCTGCCATCGAAAAGCTCGTCACCAGCTGGCTGCAGCAGCAACCGCAACGCGCCTGCGTGTGGACCAGTCACGACCGCGATCAACTGCAGCGCGTCAGCGACCGCGTGCTTTCCCTGGAGACGGTCGCATGAACGCCGGCTACATCAATCTGGACAACTGGCAGCTCGGCTTCGCCGCGCTGCTGATCGTGCTCAACCTGGCAATCTCGGTCTGGTTGCGCCTGGGACTGGCGCGCAGCCTGCTGGTCGCCAGCGTGCGCATGACGGTGCAGTTGCTGCTGGTCGGGTTCATTCTGGAGTCGGTGTTCGCGCTGACCACGCCACTGCCGGTGATCGGCATCGGCGTGGTGATGGCCGCCCTGGCCAGTGTGGCGGCCGTGCGGCGCACGCGTCGCCGCTTCCCCGGGATCTACTGGAACAGCCTGCTGTCGACCCTGGGCGCCGCCTTCGTGATCACCGGCGCAGCGCTGGCCGGCATCATCAACGTGCACCCGTGGTTTGCCCCGCAGTTCGCGATCCCGCTGCTGGGCATGGTGCTGGGCAATCTGCTGACGGGCATTTCGCTGGCGCTGGATCGGTTCATGCAAGGTGTTGCGCGCGAATCCGGCGTGATCGAGGCAGATCTGGCGCTGGGCGCCACCCGCTGGGAAGCGGCGCGTCCGCTGATCAGCGAAGCGCTGCGCACCGGCATGATCCCGACCATCAACGCCATGATGGTGATGGGCGTGGTCAGCCTGCCCGGCATGATGACCGGCCAGATGCTGGCCGGCGCCGCGCCGGCGGCCGCGGTGCGCTACCAGATCGTGATCATGTTCATGATCGCCGCCACCACCGCACTGGGCACGCTGGCGGTGATCCTGCTGGCGTTTCGTACCTTGTTCAATCGCCGCCATCAGCTGTGCGCGACGCGCCTGCAGACCATCGAGCGCGGCGGCGCGTAGGGTCTGCGCCACCCAGGATCAAGCAGACGTGAGCATCGCCGTGGATACCTGATCTGCCTGGTTCTTGCCTTGCTCGCATCAAACCGGCTCGCATCAAAACCAGATGCGGAAACCGGCAACGAATTGCTGGTCGAATACGGGTCGCCGATCGGCACGCGCGTAGTCGGCGGTGGTGTCGAAGCGACGCACCCAGTGGATACCCAGGTAGGGCGCAAACTCGCGCTGGACTTCGTAGCGTAACCGCAGCCCAAACTGCGCATCGGACAAGCCGCTGCCGATGCCGCGAGCGGGATCGTTCTTGCCGTACACATTGAATTCCAGCTCCGGCTGCAGGATCAGCCGCTGCGTGAACAGCAGCTCGTAGTCGGCACGAAAGCGTACCGCGGTGCGGCCGGAGGAACCGACATAACCGGTCGCTTCCAGCTCGAACCCATACGGAGCAAGCCCCTGCACGCCCAAAGCCAGCCAGTCGCGGCGCGGGCCCGCACCGAAGTCGTGGCGGAGACCAAGCTGACTGCCCCAGTAGGTGGCGATAGCGTGGTACCACAACGCCTCGACATTGCCATCCTCGACCTTGCCCTGGCTGACCTTGCCTTCGCTGCGCAGCCACAGCTTGTCCTCATCGCGGCCATACCAAGCCTGGGCCTCCCACGCCTGCCCGTTGCCGTTCCGGCCGTGGACCGTTTCGAGCTGGTCCAGCACCAGCATGCCCACGGCATGGTTACCGTGCAGGTGGGGCTGCATCGGCCCGTAGCCCACACCGTTGGAATAGTCGGGGCTGCGCGCATCCGACGGTGGACTGCCGCCCTGCATGGCACCCATGTTCATGCCGGACATCGCATCCTGCGCCGGTGGCGAGTTTTCAGTCATCTCCGAGACGTGACCGTGATCCATGCCCGCATGACCCATGCCCGACATGTCCATATCGGCTTCGTGACTGCCCGGCTTGATCGGGGCTGCCGACGTTCCGTCAGGATTGTGCGAGTGCCCGTCTGTCGCCGCGGGCACGGCCGCCGGTGCCGGGGTGGCCGGCCTCATCGCGTGATGCATGCTGGCGTGATGCAGGCTGGCGTGATCCATGTGCGGCATGGCGCCCATGTTCGGCGCAGACGTGCTGCTTGAGGAGGCGGGGGCACTCTGGGCGAAGCCGGCGACAGGCGTCACCGCGAGCATGGCCGCGACCCATGCCGCACGCGGAAAGCCGGAACGGATGCATTGTGACAGCGTGCTCATGACACCACCACTTCGCGCATCATGCCCGCGTCCATGTGATAGAGCATGTGGCAGTGATAGGCCCAGCGTCCGGGCGCGTCCGCACTCACCGCATAGGAGACGCGTTGCGCGGGCTGCACGTTGACGGTGTGCTTGCGCACCTGGAACTGGCCAGCGGGATTTTCCAGCTCGCTCCACATGCCGTGCAGATGGATCGGGTGGTTCATCATGGTGTCGTTGACCAGCACGATGCGCAGGCGCTCGTTGCTGTTGAAGTGCACCGGTTTCGCATCGGCAAACTTCACCCCGTCGAACGACCACATGTAGCGCTCCATGTTGCCGGTCAGGTGCAGCTCGATCTCGCGCGATGGTTCCCGCGCATCGATCGGGCCGCCGATGGTATGCAGGTCGGCATAAGTCAGCACGCGGCGTCCGTTGTCGCGCAGGCCGACACCCGGGTCGTCGAGATTGGTGCGTGGCATGTCGACACGCATATCCACGCCGGGACCGTACTCGGTGCGCGCGTGGCGGACCTTGGCCATGGAATCGCCAGCCATGCCCTGCATGGTCATGCCCTCATGTTGCATGGCGGCGGCGTGAACCATGCCATGCATGTCGCCGTGACCCCCGCCCGTCGCCATCGCCCCCATCATGTCGACCATCGTCAGATCCTGGCGGGGATCCATCGCGGGTACCTCTGCCTGCATGCCCTCTCGCGGTGCCAGCGTGCCGCGGGCGTAGCCGGTGCGGTCGATCGACTGGGCGAACAGGGTATAGGCGCGATCCTCTCGCGGCTCGACCAGCACATCGAAGGTCTCCGCCACCGCGATCCGGAATTCGTCCACCAGCACAGGCTCGACATCCTGGCCATCCGCACTGATCACCGTCATCTTCAGGCCGGGAATGCGAACATCGAAATAGCTCATCGACGAACCGTTGATGAAACGCAGGCGCAGCTTTTCGCCGGGACGGAACAGCCCGGTCCAGTTGCCGGCCGGCGCGGTACCGTTCATCAGGTAGGTGTAGGTGGCGCCGCTGACATCGGCCAGGTCGCTGGGGCTCATGCGCATGCGGTTCCACATCCGGCGCCTGGCCAGCGCCTGCGGCAGCCCCATCTCGCGCGCATCGCGCAAGAATCCGGGCGCCGTGGGCTGGGCAAAATTGTAGTAGTCGCTCTGCCGCTTCAGCGTGGCGAAGATGTGCTTCGGGTCGGCATCACTCCAGTCGTTGAGCATCACCACGTAGTCGCGATCAGTGGGGTGGCGCTGCGGCCCGGCCGGCTCGATCACGATCGGGCCATACAGCCCGGATTGTTCCTGGAAGCCGCTGTGCGAGTGGTACCAATAAGTGCCGGACTGGCGCACCGGGAACCGATAGACGAAAGTCTCGCCCGGCGCGATGCCATCAAAGCTGATCCCGGGTACGCCATCCATCTGGAACGGCAGCAGGATGCCATGCCAGTGGATCGAAGTCGGCACACGCAGGCGATTGGTCACGCGCAAGGTGACCACGCTGCCCTCTTTCCAGCGCAGGATCGGCCCGGGAACGCTGCCATTGACGGTCGGGGCGAACCGGGCTGCGCCGGTGTAGTTGACTGGCGTCTCGGCAATGTCGAGTGCGAAGTCGGTGCCACTCAGCACCGTGGGTTGGCCGGGACTGGTCAACGCCCAGGCGTTCGAGGGGCGCAGCAGGCCCAGGCCAGCCACGGCACCGCCGAGGGCCACGCCCTGGACGAAACGACGCCGCGACAAATCTGCCGGGGGTGGGGAAAACAGGTTCATGGGGGTCTCTCCAGGGCAGCCGGCATCGCGCATGACGACGCCGATCACAGCCGATTGCCACGCAGGTCGTCGAGCGACCATCACGAGCAAAGCTCATCGAAAACGAGGGAGAGTCAGACCGCCGGCGGTCGCAATGGAGGGGCGGTATTCAACGAGGGCGCGCTGCGGGGCAGCGGCATGGCGTAGCGGGCTGTGATGGAGCTCGAAACGAGAACAACCGCCGCGGCGGGTGGCAGCGTGGTACTGCACATCGCCGCGCAATGACAGGTGTAACCCGTCATGCCGCCGCAACAACCGGCCTGATCGTCGCAACAGGATCGGGATGCCTCGGCGGCCACGGGGTGGTGAGCGGGTTCACTGGCCGCCGCGACCGTCGCGTGCATGGCATGGGAATGAGGCATTCCCACCATGCCCATCGGTGCAGCGGCCAATGAGTTGACGACCAGCATCAGCCACGCCAGCACGCCCATCGCGCGAAGGCGACGTGAACGAGCGAGCAGGCGCAGCGAGAAGGTCATGGGGTGAGCTTACCGGTGCGACCTGACACCCTCAACCCTGGAGGGTGGGTTCACATGACTCACGGCATGCTGAAACCCAGGTGGAGCGTGATCTTGTCGCCGACCTTGAGATCCGCCATCGACTTCGGCGGGAAATGTACGGTCAGTGCCATGCCACCGGCTTCCACGCCCACCTTGCCGGTAGCGGCGTCGACCGAGGTCACCGTGGCGGGCATCTTGTGCATGCTGCCGTTCATTTTGTGCATCATCTTGTGGTGCATCTTGCCGCTGTGCATGGAACCCATGCTGCTCGATGACGACGCTGGCGTCATGGCCCCGGAATCCTGCGCGTACACCGAAGTGACCGCCATGCAAAGGCCCAGCGCTATCGACGCAACGATGATTTTCGGTGAAAAACTCATGATGATTCTCCGCCTGATGGGGCAATCGGACCCAGCGGCCTGATCGGTTGCATTTGCGCAACAGGTCAAGCGTGTCCCCGTCCGCGTGTAGAAACGGTGGAAACCGTGTTGGCAATGCGTGCGCTTTTCCGCGGCCTGCCGCACGGAGCCAACCGGCTGCCCGTCTATACTTGTCCACCCGCACTTGTCCACCCGCCGATCGTGACCGCCATGAATTATCGCCACGCCTACCACGCCGGCAACTTCGCCGATGTGCTGAAACACACCGTGCTGCGGGCGCTGATCGAATCGCTGCAGACCAAGCCGACGCCATTTTGTTACATCGACACCCATGCCGGCAGCGGCAACTACCCGCTGGACGGCTTCGAGGCCGGCAAGACCGGTGAGTACAAGGACGGCATTGCACGCCTGCACCCAGCCGAGAAGGTGCCGCCGCTGCTGCAGCGCTGGCGCGCCAGCATCCTGGACAGCGACGACAACGCGCAGGGGCTGAAGCGCTATCCGGGCTCGCCCTTGCAGGTCGCCCGCCTGCTTCGCCCGGGCGACAGCGCTCAGCTGTGCGAACTGCATGCGGAAGAGGCCGGCAGGCTGCACGACCTGTTTCGCGGCAACCTGCGGGTGCATGTGCATCAGCGCGACGGCTACGAAGCGCTGGGGGCACTCGTGCCGCCGAAGGAAAAGCGTGGTCTGGTCCTGATCGATCCGCCGTATGAGGCCCAGGACGCCGAGTACAAGCTGATCGAACAGGCGCTCAAGGCGGCGCTGCAGCGCTGGCCCACGGGCATCTACGCCGTGTGGTATCCGATCAAGCTGCGCAGCCAGGTGCAACCGTTCCTGCGTCGGCTGCAGCGCAGCGGCGTCAAGCGCGTCCTGCGCGCCGAACTGCTGGTGCATCCGGACGACTCGCCGTTACGCCTCAATGGCGCGGGCATGGTGATACTCAATGCCCCGTGGAAGCTGGACGACGCCCTGCGCGAACCGCTGCGCGTGCTGGCCAGCCTGCTGGCGCAGGAGCGCCCGGCCGAGGTGAAACTGGACTGGCTGCTGGACGAAGCCCGCAGCCAGCTGAATACGCCCAGCCCGTTGCCCGCCTCGCGACTACCGCACGCGCCAAACCGCCGCTAAGCTGAGAGTCTGTGACACCACAGCCTCTCAGCCCGGCCATGGCGAGGGCATGGCGAGGGCATGGATGCCCGAGTTGAGGCAACGCAGGAGCGGTTGCCCGATGCCCGAGTTGAGGCAACGCAGGAGCAGTTGCCGATGGCCGGGCGCGAATCGAGCACGCAAGTGTTTGATTCGCGTGAGCGAGTACGGGCTTGTACCGGACTCGCGATAGAAAAAAATCACAGGACGTGATTTTTTTCACAAACTCTGAGCCCATTCGCCAGTATCCGACCCGGAGCCACGATCATGCGCAACCGTCCCGTCTTGCTGTTGGTCAGACTTGCCTTGCCTGCCGTCCTGCTCACGCTCGCGGCCTGCGCACCCGCACCGATCTACAAGACCAGTGCCAATGCCGTGGTTCCCACGCCCGCGCAAGTGGCGCAGACACCCGAGCGCTACAGCGGCAACGAGATGGTGTGGGGCGGGCGGATCGTTCAGGTGAACAACTTCCCTGATCACAGCGAGATCGAAGTACTCGGCTATCCACTGGATTCCTCGCAGCGCCCGCGCGCCAATGACAGCGGCGGCGGCCGTTTCATCGCCATCCTGCGCGGCTACGTGGAACCGCTCAACTACCCCGCCGGCGCGCTGATGACGGTCGAGGGCAAGCTCAACGGTACCCGCGCCGGCAAGGTGGGCGAAGCCGACTACCTGTTTCCGCTGGTCGACGTGAGCCAGTCGCATGTGTGGACGCCCGAGGAAATGAGCAAGGGCCGGAATAATGTCCACTTCGGCCTCGGAGTAGGCGTCGGCATCCGCTGATCGGTCTTGAAAAAATCGACGAACGGTGCGGATTCAGATTTCACCTTCCCCGCGTAGCGGGGGAAGGTGCCAAAGGCGGATGGGGGTGCCCTTGATCTCGCTCTAGTAGCTACGAAAAGCGCCCCCTTCAGCCCTCCGGGCAGCTTCCCCCGCTTCGCGGGGGAAGCGAAAGCACAATTCACAGCCGCTGGCCGCACCGCGCAAGATCCCCCGTCGCCGTTAAACTGGGCGACCTCTTCCCATGGATTGAAGCCGCATGTCGTCCGGTCACGCCAACCCGATCAAGGCGATCCTGCTCGCGCTGGGTGCCAACTTCGCCATCTTCGTGGCCAAACTCTTCGCTGCCTTCGTCACCGGCTCCGGCGCGATGATGGCCGAGGCGGTGCACTCCCTCGCCGACTGCGGCAACCAGGGTCTGCTCCTGCTCGGCATTCGCCAGGCCAAGCGCCCGCCATCCGACGAATTCCCGCTGGGCTGGGGCCGCGCGCTGTACTTCTGGTCGTTCCTCGTCGCCATCCTGTTGTTCAGCGTGGGCGGCATGTTCTCGATCTACGAAGGCATCCACAAACTGACGAATCCCGAACCGCTGAAGATGGCGTGGCTGGCACTGGCCGTACTGCTGTTCGGCATCATCGTCGAAGGCATCTCGATGCGCGGCTGCATGCAGGAGGTAAACAAGGCCCGTGGCGACCAGACCCTGTGGACCTGGTTCCGCGAAACCCGCTCCAGCGAACTGCTGGTGATCTTCGGCGAGGACCTGGCCGCCCTCGTCGGCCTGTGCTTCGCCATGGTCGCCGTCGGCGCCACCATGCTCACCGGCAACCTGATGTTCGACGCCGCCGGCACCATCTCGATCGGCATTCTGCTGATCGTGGTGGCGGTGCTGGTGGCGATCGAGGTGAAGGCCCTGCTGATCGGCCAGGGGATGGAGCCGCGCCGCCGCGATGAGCTGCTGGCCTTCCTGAAAAACCGCCCCGAAATCGCCGACGTACTGAACCTGATCACCCTGCAGATGGGTCCCGACGTGATGGTGTCGGTGAAGGCACGCATGCAACCCAGTGCCGACAACCAGCAACTGATCGCGGCGATCAACACCGTCGAGGCGGCGATGAAGGCGGAGTTTGGCGATGTGCGCTGGAGTTTCTTCGAGCCGGACAACGCGGATTGATGAACAATGATTGACCGATAGTGCACACCGCCTTCGACAGGCGCTCTTTACACCCCGCGTAGATTCCCGTTTCAACCGCCGGCGGCGGACACAGATCGACTTGTTGGCGGCGATAAACCGGCCTGCCTGGTCAAAGCGGCGAAGCGCGGGTCGTGCTGAAAGGCGAGGATCATGGGATCGGATAGCAGACCAATAAAAGCCGGATCGTGTTGCGTCCAGGCTCGCTGCAGCCAGTCGAACATCTGGTTCGGCTGCTTGCGCAACGCATAAAGATCGGCGACGTTGTAAGGCTGGGTTTTGCTGTTCTCGGCGATGTAGTCGCGCAAGGCTGCATCTGCGTTCTTGTGGTCGGGCGCGATTTGAGCGACGGCCGCGACCGTCCACGCCTTGGTGCCCTGATCGGTTTCCTTGTTCGCATCGCGCAGCGCGGCGACGGTATTGCCACGCAGGATGTTGATCAAGGCCAGGTTTCCATACAGCCCTGGATAATGCGGTTGCGCGGCCAGCACCCTGCGGGTTTCCTGCTCGGCGACATCGAGATGGCCCCGTGCCATGTCAATGTCTGCCAAATTCAAGTACAAGCCCGGATAATCCGGCTGTACGGCGATTGCCTCGCGGGTTGCCTGCTCCGCTGCATCGAGCTGGCCCTGGGTCAACAAGATGCCGGCCAAATCGTTGTAGAAGTCCGCGCGCAGTGGATCGAGGGCGATGGCTTTGCGATACAGCTCGGCCGCCGGCTGTAGTTGCCCAGCAGCCTGCAATCCGCCAGCCAGGAAGCTGATGACGGTGGTGTCGTTTGGCGCCAACGCGTAAGCTCTCCTGAATTCCACCAGCGCACCCGCGGGATCATTGTCGACCTGCGACAACAGGTAGCCATGGTCCATATGGGTCACAGCCGCGCCCGGAGCCCATGCCTGTGCCTCGTCCGCCGCCATGCGCGCTTGTGCATATGCCTGACGAAGCGCGTCGCCGGTCAAATACTTGAACACTCCCAGATTGACCCACGCGTTGGACAGCGAGCCCCAGGCATAGGCATACCTGGAATCAAGTTTGAGCGCTTGCCGAAACAGCGCGATGCCGTCGCGGAATCCAGCTTCGGTGCCATGCCGGGCGAGCTCACGCCCTTGCAGCATCAGCCTGTAAGCGTCCACGTTGCCGCTGGGCGGTCTGTCGTCCACGCCGAGAGGTGAGCCGAGCAGCTTGATCTTGAGTGCTGCGGCCACGGCTTGACCGATCTGGGTCTGTATCGCGAACACGTCCGTCAGCTGTCCGTCGTAGCTATGCGACCACACGCTGGCGCCGTCCGCGGCACGGATCAAGCCGACCGTAACGCGGACCCTGTCCGCACGCTGGAACACTGATCCCTCAATCAGGTTGGCAACGCCCAATGCGGCGCCGATCTGCGCCGGGCTGTCCCTAGAATCGCGGAACCTGAAGCTGGAGTATTTGCCAATCACCTTCAATTCGTTGATCTGGGTGAGGTCGGAGATCATCTCCTCGGACAGGCCGTCAGAGAAGTACTGCTGCCTGGGGTCGCCACTTTCGTTGGCCAGCGGCAGCACGGCGACGGATTTGTCCGGGACCTTGGCCAGCTCGGCGGCAATGGCCCTGGCATCGACGGAGTCGACCGTGCTGCTGGCATCGCGGTGCAGCACGAGGGTATTGGTAGTCAGCAACACCACGGCTACCCCCAGCACCGCGATGGTCCAGCGGTCGAATTTCCTGCCGGTGTGCACCGTGATCGAATCTTCCGGCGCAATCTCGGACTCGCGCTTCAAGCCGGCCGGAGTGAATTCGTAAAACCAGGCAAATGCCAGCCAGAACGGAAAGCCGATGATGCAGGCGATCACGAACCAGCGTGTCACCCAGTCAGGCGCACCGAATACCGGACCGAGTTGGGATATACCCTGCGCCAACGCCCACACGGCCGCGGAGTACAAGGCCCCGGCTCGCAACACGTTGCGCCTTTTGAGCTCGCCAAAGAACGCGCCGATCTGCATGCGATCAACCCTGGCTTGAGACCCGTGGACTCGCCATGGTGCACAGTGTACTGCCGCAGGAATCCGTGCAAGCCGGCGCGGTGAGTCACCAGCATCTACAGAACCCTCGTGATCATCCGGTGTGGATGCCGTCGCCAACATCCAGGCTCGTCGTTGACCGGCTTGCCCAAGGCAGAGTGGCCCAACGCCGTTCTCATTATCACACCTGAACCCTGTGTCTGTGAAACCGGCAGCAGTCCACAATGCATCCCGCGATCAATCATCGAAACGACGGTCGAGCATGAGTCGTCACGTACAATCCGGGCTTGTACTTCTGCCTCCCTCACTTCCCATGCGCAATCCCCTGCAGGAACAACTGCTCAAGGCCGGCCTGGTCACCAAGACCAAGGCCGCGCAGGTCGTGCGCGAACAGGCGAAGAAGCACAAGGGCAAGGGACCGGCGGCACCGAGTGCCGAGCAGATCGAGGTACAGCGGTTGCAGGCGGAGAAGGCCGAACGTGATCGTGCGCTGGCGGCCGAGCGCAATGCACAGGTGCGGGCCAATGAGGCGCACGCACAGGTGCGCCAGATCGTCGAGGCGCACAAGGTGAAGCGCGAGGGCGAGATCACCTATCGATTCACCGACGGTGCCGCCATCAAGGACGTGCTGGTGAACGAGGCGCTGCGCGCGCAACTGGCCAGTGGCACGCTGGTCATCGTGCGCCACGATCAGGGCTACGAGCTGCTGCCCCGC
>DASRUB010000121.1:0-2456 GCA_035655635.1 Rhodanobacter sp.
AGGACTTGCTCGAACGAAAGAACCAACTTGAAAATTGGTACGCGTTTGAGAAGACGGCCGTGGAACAGTCGCTGCGAGAATGGAGCGCGGAAAACGGCCTGCAGCTCAAGCCGTAGCGGTAGCCGTGCCGCGAGGCAAACCCTTACTCAATGGCAGCTTTCTTCCCAAAGTCCTGCGGGTGGTCCGGGCCTGCTCGCGCCCACCTGCGCCGCCTCCTGCGGCGGTACACTCTCCGCCACTGGTCGACCCGTCCCGACACAGGCCACGGACAGTTGAAGGCACACGCATTTTTCCGCGAACTCAAACGTCGCAACGTGGTGCGCGCAGGCGCCTTCTATGCCGCCGCCGTATGGGCTCTGGCGCAAGGGCTGGCACAGCTGCTGCCGGTGTTCAACGCGCCGAATTGGGTGGCCCAATGGTTTGTGATTGCCTGCATCATCGGCTTCCCGTTCTGGCTCATTTTCGCCTGGTTCTACGAGTTCACACCGACTGGGCTGAAGCTTGAGAGCGAGATCGCGCCCGGAGAGTCGATCCAGGAGCACACTGGCAGGCGCGCCGACCGCGTGATCATCGCGGTGCTGATCGTGGCGGTGGTGTTGCTGATGACCAACGAGTTTGTACTGCACCGTGACGCTACCGGCGAGGCCAATGTCGCCGATGCCAAGGCCCTCGCCGCCGACCTCGCGAAGATACCCAAGCTGTCCGTCGCGGTACTGCCGCTGACCAACGAAAGCGGCGATCCCAAGCAGCAATATTTTTCCGACGGCTTGTCCGAGGAACTGATCTCCGAGCTCACCCAGCTCAATGGGTTGAAGGTGATCGGCAAGTTTTCCAGCTTCAAGTTCCGCGATTCCAAGGAAAGCCTGGCGCAGATTGGCGTCGCACTGGGCGTGGCCAACCTGATCCAGGGCTCGGTGTTCCAGCAGGGCAATCGCATCCGTGTCACCGTCGGCCTGATCGGCGCGGCGGACGGCGCCAGCGTGTGGTCACACAGCTACGACGAACAATTGAATGACGTGTTCGCGATCCAGTCCAAGATCGGCCAAGCCGTCGCTGCGGCGCTCAAGGTCCAGTTGCTGGGGAAGACCATCGTCTCAAGCGACAAGCCGCCCAGTGGCAGTGTCGAGGCATATCAGCTGATGCTGCAAGGGCGCGCGTTTGCCGTGCACTTCACCGAATCAGACATGCGTCAAGGCATTGCGCTGCTCAAACAGGCAGTCAAGCTCGATCCCGACTACGCCTATGCCTGGGGCGCACTATCCACTGCCTTGGTCAATCAGGGGCAGATATCCATGACCGGCGATGCGCGCCAACAGGCGTATGAGCAAGCCCGCGTGGCGGCGGACCGACAGCAGGCGCTGACACCGAACGCAGCGGCCACCTACAGTGCTCGCGGTTACTTGTTGTCAAACGTCGATAACGATCCGGTGGGTGCGCTGGATGAATATCGGAAGGCGTTGGCACTGGAACCGAGCGATGGCAGAACGATGAACTTCATGGCCTACGGGCTGGCGACCGTCGGCCAACTGCAGCCGGCGGAAGCTCTGATGCGCAAAGCCATCGCCACTGATCCGCTGAATGCCGGCACATATGCCAATCTGGCTGCCGTACTGTTGGCGCAGCGCCAGTTCGATGCCGCCGAGCAGGCGACACGCAAGGTACTGGTCTTGCAGCCGGATTTCCCGGGGATGTATGCGACTCTGGCCGAGATCGACATCTTGCGCGTCGATGCCGTCGCCGCGCTGCGCAATGCGAAGCAGGAGACCGACCCGGTACTCGGACCGCTGGTGCGCACAATGGCGGAACAAATCGGTCCCGATCACAAGCAGGCCGACGCGGCCTTGCACGATTACATCGCCAAGAACGGCAAGGATCAGCCGTATTACGTCGCCGACCTCTACGCACTACGCAAGCAACCTGACGAAATGTTCGACTGGCTTCAGCGTGCTTGGAATCAACACGATCCGGCCTTTTTCAGCCTGCTCTTCGACCCCTTCCCGCTTGCCTATCAGCGCGATCCGCGTTTTACCGCCTTGTGCAAGCAGGCCGGATTGCCGCTGCCGAGCCAGACGTTGCCTGCGGCGGCCAACGTCAGCGGACATTGAGCGACCGCTGGATTGACGATGTGCGGGCGACGACCGGGGTTGGCGGAGTGCGCGCCGCGGCGGCTAACGGAACCGCATGCTGGATGCGACGTTGGCGCCTGCGTGTCGACGGGCAGCCCTTGGGATCGGTCCGGGACTCTGGTTTTGCTCGTCACCCCGGAAACCGCGAATCAATATCCTGGATCCCGCGCCCTTGTGCATCGACGCATTGCAGGACAGACACTGGATTCCCGCTTTGGTGGGAATTACGACAGGGGAGGGTTGATCAGGCCTTCCTTGGCAGTTGGGGGCAGCCGCCCGATCTGTTGGAAAATTCGCGCTACAAGTCGGGCATTCGAGGAGGGCGCCAAT
>DASRUB010000122.1:0-2195 GCA_035655635.1 Rhodanobacter sp.
GTTGTAGATGCCGGTGAGGCCGTCGGTACTGGCGAGCTCGTCGAGGCGCTGGTTGGCAGCACGCAGGTCGCGTGTGTGCTCGTTGATCTGTTGCTGCAGTTGTGCGGCCTGCCGACGCAGGTAGAGCGTGCGCAGATGCACGAGCAGTGCGATCAGGCCTACCAGCAGCGCGATCGCGGCCAGTTTGCTGAACCACGCTTCATACCAGCGCGGCGCGACCTCGACCTCCAGGCGGGTCTGGACGGTTCGCGGATGCATGCCGTGGGTGGTCGCGCGCAGATACAAGGTGTAATTCCCATGCGCGAGGTTGCTGTAATTCGCGCTGGGCATGGCGCCCTTGGGGATCTCGGTCCAGTTGTCGTCCAGGCCGGTCATCTGGTAGCTGTAGGAGGTCTCTCCAGGGGTTCGATAGTCGAGCAGGGCGAAATCGACGCGCAGGCTGCGGTTGCGCGCGTCCAGCTTGACCACGGCCCCGTCGCGCGGCAGCTTCCCGAATGGCAGCGTGAGCTTGCCGACGACGGCATGGGTGATGACCAGCGGCGCCTCGGCGCTCGAGCTGGCATGTTCGTTCGGCCGGATCACGGTCAGACCGCCCAGGCCGCCGAACATCAACGTGCCTCCCGCTGCGCGGGCGGCGGCGCCAGCGTAGTGGTAGCTGCGGATGTGCAGGCCATCGCGCGGCCCCAGGTTGTGCACCACGTGGGTGCGCGAATCGATCACTGAAATGCCGCTGGACGTGGAGACCCACACGCGGCCCAGGTCGTCGCTCAGCGCACTGTTGACCTTGTCGCTGATCAGGCCCTGGGCCATGCCGATGGCGGAGAAGTGCCAGGAAGCCTTCCCGCTGCTTACGGCCAGGCCCCCCGAGGTACTGACCCAGAGCTGTCCCTGCGGATCCATGGTCACCGCGTTGACCGAGTCACCGGGCAGGCTCGAGGGGTCGTTTTCGCGATGGGTCAGATTGTGAAAGCCTCTTCGCTCGTAGGTGTTGTCGGCGATGCTGATGCCACGGGTGGTGCTGTACCACCACTGGTCGCCGACGCGGAGAATCTGCCGCACCGTGTCGCTGGCCAGGCTGGTCGGGTCGTTCGGGTCGTGATTGATGTGGTCGAGTACGTGGGTGAGTGTGTCGTAGCGATACAGTCCGTCGTAGGTGCCGATGAGCAGGCGTGTGCCGTCGCGCGCCAGGCTGAGCACCGGTACGTTCTCCAGCGCCGGCAGGACCGACGTGTGAAACTTGAGGGTGACCGGATCGACCTGCGCCAGCCCCTGGGTACCGATCCAGATCGAACCGTCTGCCGCCTCGACGAAAGACTGCACGCTGCGGTGGATCTGGCTGCCATCCAGCTGCAGATGATTCATCCGGCCGGTCTTGAGGTCGATCATGTCGATGCGCCCGGCGCTCAGCCCGATCCAGATCAAGCCGCGGCTGTCGACGTAAATGCCACGCACGCTGGTGTCGCTCAGCGTGTTCTGCTGCAGTGGCGAGGGCAGTACCGAGAAGGCCGTGCGCGCTTGCGGGTAGGTGCGCGCCAGGCCGAGATCGGTGGCCGCCCAGACATTGCCCGAACGATCGTGCAGCAGCGCGCGCACGGCGTCGCCCGGCAGCGACGAGTCGATCGCCAGATCGTGCTCGATGATGTGTGGCGATGTGTCGCCTGGGGTGTAGGCGAGCACACCGCTGCCATCCGTGGCAATCCACATCGTGTCCGGCGCTGCCTCCACGAAATCACGCACCGTGGCGTGCTGGGCTCCCTGCGGGTGGCCGCTGAACTCCGGCACCGGATGCCAGTGGCCGTCGCGGTCGCGATACGCCGCGCCGGCCTGTCCGCTGCCGGCCCACAGCCGACCGGCACTGTCTTCGTGGATGGCCCAGATCTGGTTTTGCAGCACGGCCGCTGCGGTGCCGCCGGGGTTTTTCGGACGAACAAACTCCTTGCTGCCGGCGCGACGTACGAACAGTCCGTTGTCGTTGCCGAGCCAGAGGTCGCCGGCGCGGTCCTGCATCACGCTGAAATCGCGCGGTGCCGCTTCGCTGCCGGTGTCCACGTGACGGATTGCGTTCGAGCGCAGGTCAAGGTGATCCAGTCCCTGGTCGGTGGCGATCCAGGCGCCACCGGCATGGTCGTCGGCCAGCGCGAATATCTTGCGATCCGAGGTTCCGTCCGGGCCGGTGGGGTAAGCGTGGAACGTGT
>DASRUB010000123.1:0-7567 GCA_035655635.1 Rhodanobacter sp.
ATCCCGGTGTGGCTGCAGGCAGCAACGGCGCAAAGCTCGGGAGCGCAGCGGATTACGCCCTGCGTGGCGAAGCAGACCTGTCGCGCGGCGAGCCGAAGGCTGCCATCGCCGATCTGGACGCGGCGAATCGCATGGCACCCGATCAGGCCGCCTACCATGTCGCCCGTGCGCGGGCACGTGTGGCGGACAAACAGCCCGATGCGGGCGCTGGTCGATCTGGACAAGTCCTTGAGCCTGGATCCAAAGAACGCCGATGCGTTGCTGATGCGCGCCGAATTTCGTCTCGTGCACAAGGACCGCAGGGGCGCGGCAGCCGACGTTACGGCAGCAAGCGCCCTGGTGCCTGCCGGATCGACGCAGGCACGCTCGATCGCCAGCCTCTATATCCAACTCGATCAACCCGCCAAGGCACTGCCCATGCTCGACGACTGGATTCGCCTGCATGGTCAGGACGCCATGCTTGGCCCCGTACTGAACACACGCTGCTGGGCGCGCAGCCTGAGTAATCAGATGCTCGACGATGCCTTGCGTGATTGCCGCAAGGCCATCAAGCGCGATGGAGAAAATCCGACCTACCTCGACAGTCTCGGCCTGGTGCAGTTGCGACTGGGACATTATGCCGATTCGATCAAGGCCTACGAGCAGGCCCTCGCGCAAAGTCCGCATTCCGCGTGGTCACGCTATGGCCTTGGCTTGGCGAAAATCCGCAGTGGCCAGAGTGACGCGGGCAATGCAGATCTGGTCGCCGCACGGGCGCTTGATCCGAAAATCGAGGCACGTGCCAGCAAGTATGGGTTGACCGTGGCGGGGCCATAGATCGCACAGGACATGTTCTGTGCGTTATCCGGACCAGAGCCCCCTGCCGAGGTAGCGCTCAGCGCGAAGGAGGGAGACGTCGCTGCGCCGATGGGCGGTTGTCAGCATGCACGCTGCACGTCGACAACCGCACCTCTCCTGACTACCTGGCTGCCGCAGCAGCCTGGGCATCCGCCGGTTCGCCTTTCGTCCACAACTTCGCCTCCACCTTCCCACCCAGCATCTGCTGCCGCACCAGCGGAATCGGCGGGCCGCCATAGCTGAGGAACTGGTCGTGGAACGCCTTCAGCGCATCCGGCCCCGGATGCGCTGCGATCCAGTCCTTGCGCAGCTGCATGATCATCAGCTTGCCCATGGTGTAGTTGAGGTAGGCCGGATCGTAGGTGCCGCGGGCGGCCTGCTGGCGGGCGTTGCCGGGGTCCTGGAAGGCCTGGTCGCGAAACATCTGCTCGGACTGGGCGATGGTCATGCCGCCGGTATGCAGGCCGATGGCGGAAATGAAACGCACGTCGCGCAGCAGGGCGTTGGTGAGCTGGCCGATGTGGGCTTCCGGCGTGCCGCCATCGACGCCGGCGTCGAACATCATCTCTTCGGCATAGTGCGCCCACCCTTCGGCGTAGGCGTAGCCGACGAACAACTGGCCGAACTTCCAGTGCGCACGGTTGGCGTGCAGGAACTGCAGGAAATGACCGGGCCAGACTTCATGCGCGGTCACGAACAGCAGCGCAGCCTTGCCCGGCACGTAGGCGGCCTGGTCGGCCTTGCTCCAGCTCGGGTCCGGTGGCGCGATGTAGTACACCGACGGCAGGTTCTTTTCGTACGGGCCGGGAATTTCGATATACGCGAAGTTCCAGCGGTTGAACGGAGGCGCTTCCTCGACCTTGGCCTGTTCGGTGCCGGGAATGCTGACCAGGTTCTTGTCGACGATGAACTGGCGCAGGCTTGCCAGTTGCTTGCGTGCGCCCTCCACGGCGCCACCCACCGGCTTGTCGGCACTCTCTTTTGCCACGCAGGCTTTCAGCGACTTGCCGGGGGCAAACTGGTCGCAGGCCTGCTTGAGCGCATCGAGGTTGCGCTGGAGATCGGACTCGCCGATCGCCTTGAGTTTGCCCAGCGGCAGGTCGACCAGCTCGGTCGCGTGCAGCATCTTGGAGAACGTCGCGGCGCCGAGCGCGAAGTCCTGGGTAGCATGGGGTTTCTGTGCCTTCAGCCAGTCAGCCAGGTCTTGCGAGGCCTTGATGGCGGCCGCGTTGCTGGCCTTGAAGCGCGCCTGCAGTGCGTCGTCCTTGATGCTCGCGAAGATGCCGGGAACGTCCTTCTTGAAGAAACTGGCGTAGCCGCCGAACGAATTGACACCGAGGTCCACGTACGTGGCCGGTAGCGGCAATTTGAGGTTGGCCTTGATCTGCGCCAACGCCTTGGGCAGCGCCTCCTGGTAGCTGACAAAGGCAGCCATGCGTTGTGCCAGCGGCGCGTACGGACGGGTCAGGTACATGCTGGGCGAGAGGTCGCCGGTGTAGAAGGAGGGGTTCTTGTACGGGGCGCCGGAATCCTCCAGCCAGAACAGCTGCCCGTCGATCACCGCCAGCACATAGTCGCGGCGGAAACGGCCCTGCGTATCGAGTTGGTCGTCGGTGAAGGCGGCGAATTTCTTGCGCTGCGCGTGCAGCCAATCGGCCGTGGCTTTCAGGCCTGCAGCGCTGTAATCGGGTAGCTTGCCGTCGAACTCGTGTTTGCCGGCATTGGCGGCGAACACCGGATTGTGCTCGAACGCACCGTTGATGAAGGCATCCACCGCGGTAGCCAGTGCGGCGCCCTGGTCGGCGCTGGCAACTGGGCTGGCTGAGGCAGTGGGAGCGGGCGTGGCGGCTGTGGTATCCGGCATGGGCCCCGGTGTGCCGGACGAACAACCGGCCAGCAACAGCGAGGTGATGACGGCGGACCAGATGACTACGCGGCATGAACGCATGATCGACATTCCCCAGGGTGAAAAGCCGAGCCTACGGGTTCGCGTGCCCACCCGCAATCCGTCACCCGACCTGATATCGCATTCTTCCAGGATATGGGCTGCTTCTTACCGGCGTCAGGCAGGCACGGGCGCGCGGGGTCCGCTGCGTGCGCCAAAGGCGGTACGCCTCGCCACGCACAGTCCGACGGATCTCCCGCCATCAACCGGGTCACCTCACGTAGCCCGAGGTGTGGTGCGAACAGGTGGATGAGGGCCAGCATGCATTCGCGCAGCGGGGAGGAGTCGCGCATGCATTGCACAACGACGTTGCATAACGCGTGCCCGTCTGGCTTGGCGAGCTGTCGCCGGAGTGACCTGATTGGGTGAATCAAGGGTCTCTGCCATCATCATATCTGGACGTCTATACGGCTACACCATTTTTGTGTCAGACTTTTTGCTGCTGATGCCGCGTCGGCATAGGTACCGTCCAGCAAATCGTTTGCGGGAACACTCGGTGATTCGTGGCGCACCCGGATATCCGCGGCAGTCACATCCTGGTTTGTCAGATGAGGGTGAAGCCATTCATGGAGCCGGTTGAATCCTTCCGATTCGGCGCATGACGCTGGTACGCCCGTTTGATATTTTCCGGTTTCAATACTTTCCAAGGAGCCACCCATGATCCACGACAGCATCCTCGGCACCATCGGCAACACCCCGATCGTGAAACTCCATCGCCTGGCGCCGTCACACGTGACGGTCTACGTGAAGATCGAGGCGTTCAACCCGGCAGGCTCGGTCAAGGACCGGCTCGCGCTGGCAATCATCCTGGACGCCGAGCAGCGTGGCGTGCTGAAGCCCGGCCAGACCGTGGTGGAAGCCACCTCGGGCAATACCGGCGTGGCGCTGGCGGCGGTGTGCGCCGCGCGAGGCTATCCGTTCGTGGCGGTGATGGCCGAATCCTTTTCCATCGAACGGCGCAAGCTGATCCGCGCCTATGGCGGCAAGGTCGTGTTGACCCCGGCCGCGGGCCGCGGCACCGCGATGGTGGTCAAGGCGGCGGAGCTGGCGAAGAAGCATGGTTGGTTCCTCGCGGATCAGTTCGAGAACGAGGCCAATCCCGCCTACCACCGCAACACCACCGCGCCGGAAATCCTGAGCGATTTCGCCGGGCGGCGGCTGGACTATTTTGTGACCGGTTGGGGCACCGGCGGCACCCTGACCGGCGTGGGCGAAATGCTGAAGGTGGCGCGGCCGGAAGTCAGGGTGGTCGCCTGCGAACCGACGGTGGCTGCGCTGCTCTCGGGCCAGCCGTGGCAATCGCACAAGATCCAGGGCTGGACCCCGGACTTCGTGCCGGGCGTGCTCAACCGCGACATCGTCGACCAGATCGTGCTCGTCGACGATGTGCTGGCCCGCGACACCGCGCGCGCGCTGGCAAAGCAAGAGGGCGTCTTCGTGGGCATTTCCGCCGGTGCCACGCTGGCTGCCGCGCTGGAAGTGGCGAAGGATGCTGTCGAGGGCTCGGTGCTGCTCGCTATGCTCCCCGATACCGGTGAGCGCTACCTGTCGACGTTCCTGTTTGAAGGTGTCAACGAAGGGTCAGACGAGGTCGAGTGATCGCAGCTTTCGCCCCTGTCCGGAAAAGCGCTTTGTCTCTTGATCACATCTTGCATTGACGCAGAAGGGCCGGCGGGCCGTGCCCGCCCTACATGCAAGGCATTGGCGACATTCCAGCAGCGCGTGGCGGCACGACCGAAGGTGCAGGCCGCCATGCAGGCAGAAGGGCAGGGCGGAAAAGCGGCGTAGATATCGATCTGGCCCGTGGCCAGGGAGCCTGTCGGACTTTGGTGGCCGAGTCGAGGATTCGGCGGGCGCGGACAAATTGCTGACGATTTGCAAGTCCCTGATGGTTCCAAGGACCAGGCATCGGCGATGGGATGCGCCTTGACACCAACACATCGCACCCCTTCCCCAGCAAGGGCGGGCACACGGAGCACAGGCGTCTCGCCGGTATGCTCTGGCGGGCGGGACGCCCGCGCTCCCAGTGGTGGTTAGTGGACCGCATGGATGGATTGCAGTCCGGCCGACCAAAGCCCGACAGGCTCCCAGGGCGCGCTTCAGCACGCGCCTTGCCTTCGATTCGACGATGGGCCTGGTGCTCAGATGTCCTTCGCCAACCGTTCCGCGAGGCCGATGTATGTTCCCGGCGTCAGCTCAAGCAAACGCCGCTTGGCCTCCGCGGGAAGCTCAAGCCCGTCGATGAATCCACGCATTGAATCGCGGGTGATGCCGTGGCCGCGGGTCAGGGCTTTCAGCTGCTCGTAGGGCTCGGGCAAACCATAGCGGCGCATCACGGTTTGCACGGCCTCGGCCAGCACTTCCCAGCTTGCATCGAGATCGGCGCTGATGCGGTCGGCGTTGACGTTGAGTTTGCCCAGGCCTTTCTTCAGGGATTCCAGCGCGACCAGGCTGTGTCCGAACGCGGTGCCGAGCGCGCGCAGTACGGTGGAGTCGGTGAGATCGCGCTGCCAGCGGCTGATCGGCAATTTCTCGGCGAAGTGGCCGAGCAGCGCGTTGGCCACGCCGAAGTTGCCTTCGGCGTTCTCGAAGTCGATCGGATTGACCTTGTGCGGCATGGTCGAGGAACCCACCTCGCCGGCCTTCAGTGTCTGCCTGAAATACCCCAGCGAGATGTAGCCCCAGACGTCGCGGGTCAGGTCGATCAGGATGGTGTTGGCACGGCGCACCGCATCGCAATATTCGGCGATGTTGTCGTGCGGTTCGATCTGGGTGGTCCAGGCGTTGTAGTCGAGGCCGAGGCTTTCCACAAAACGCTGCGAAAACGCGCGCCAGTCCACCTCCGGATAGGTGATGACGTGGGCGTTGTAGTTGCCCACGGCGCCGTTGATCTTGCCGGAGACCTCGACCGCCGCCAGCTGTTTGCGTTGGCGTTCCAGGCGCGCGACCACGTTGGCAACCTCCTTGCCCAAGGTGGTGGGCGACGCGGTCTGGCCATGGGTGCGCGAAAGCAGCGGCAGCGCGGCGTTGGCGTGCGCCAGGTCGCGCAGCATCGCGATCACCGCGTCGAGCTGCGGCAACAGCACCTGGTCGCGCGCGTCGCGCAGCATCAGTGCGTAGGACAGGTTGTTGATGTCCTCGCTGGTGCAGGCAAAATGGACAAACTCCCTGGCCTGGGCCAGCTTGGCGTCGGCGCCGATCTTTTCCTTGATGAAGTATTCCACCGCCTTGACGTCGTGGTTGGTGGTGGCCTCGATCGCTTTGATCCGCTCACCCTCGGCTTCGCTGAAGTTCTGCGCAATGGCTTTCAGGGTCACCACCTGGTCGGCGGCGAAGGCGGGCAATTCGGCAATCCCGGGCTCGGCGGCCAGCGCCAGCAACCATTCGATTTCCACCTCCACGCGGCGATGCATCAGGCCGAACTCGCTGAAAATCGGACGCAGCGAGGCGAGCTTGCTGGCGTAGCGGCCGTCCAGCGGCGACAGGGCGGTGAGGGCGTGGGAGGACATTGGCGGGTTCCGACGAGAGGAGACGGCCATTTTACATGGGCGGGCGTGTGCAGCCTTGCCCGGTTTGCAGTCCGCCGCAAGGTGGTGCCGCTACGGGCATTGCGAATTGCCGGGGTCCTTCTGCAGGAGCGCAGGTGGCCCCAGCGGGACATGTCGAGACTGCCTATAATTGGCATTCTCCAAACGCAGGAATCCGGACATGAGTGGTTTTCGCATCGAGCACGACAGCATGGGTGAATTGAAAGTGCCCGGCGATGCGCTGTATGGCGCGCAGACGCAGCGCGCGATCGACAATTTCCCGATCTCCGGCTTGCACCTGCCGCGCCAGTTCATCCGCGCGCTGGGTCTGATCAAGGCGGCGGCGGCCGACGTGAACCTGTCGATGGGCCACCTGAAGAAGAACCAGACGGCGGCAATCCGCAGGGCCTCGATGGCTGTGGCGGAAGGGCAGTACGACGCGCAATTCCCGATCGATATTTTCCAGACCGGCTCGGGCACCAGCACCAACATGAATGCGAACGAGGTGATCGCCCACCTTGCCGTGGCAGCGGGCACGAAGGTGCACCCGAATGACCACGTCAATTACGGGCAGAGCTCGAACGATGTGATCCCCACCGCGATCCACGTTAGCGCCACGCTGGCCACGGGCGAAAACCTCCTGCCGGCGCTGAAGCATTTGAAGAAGGCGATCGACAAGCGCGCGCGCGAGCTGAAGAACACGCCCAAGACCGGCCGCACCCATCTGATGGATGCGATGCCGATCACCTTCGGGCAGGAGTTGTCGGGTTGGTCGGCGCAGATCGGCTCGGCGATCGAGCGGATCGAGGATGCATTGAAGCGCATGCGCCGGTTGCCGCAGGGCGGTACCGCGGTGGGCACCGGCATCAACGCCGATCCGAAGTTTGGCCCGGCGATGGCGACCCAGTTGAGGAAGCTGACCGGGGTGAAGTTCGAGTCGGCGGAAAATTATTTCGAGGGCATGGCGGCGCAGGATGCGGCGGTGGAGCTGTCCGGCGCGCTGAAGACGCTGGCGGTGGCGCTGATGAAGATCGCCAACGATCTGCGCTGGATGAACTCCGGCCCGCTGGCCGGCCTGGGCGAGATCGCGTTGCCCGCGCTGCAGCCGGGGTCGTCGATCATGCCGGGCAAGGTCAACCCGGTGATCCCCGAGGCCGTCGCGATGGTCGCCGCGCAGGTGATCGGCAACGACGCTTCCATCACCATTGCCGGCCAGTCCGGCAATTTCCAGCTCAACGTGATGTTGCCGCTGATCGCG
>DASRUB010000124.1:0-20944 GCA_035655635.1 Rhodanobacter sp.
TGGAGCGAAGGCATGCGATACCTCGACGAGGCCATCGCGAACGGTACAAGCTATGCCTTCGAGACTACCCTGGGTGGCCGCACCGTTCCCGCAAAGATCGCGGTGGCGGCTGCCACGCACGACGTCGTCATCTGGTACTGCGGCTTGGCCTCGCCGGAGCTGCACATCGCGCGCGTGAAGGCTCGCGTCGCGTCGGGCGGCCACGACATTCCCGAGAGCAAGATCCGTGAACGGTACGAATCGTCCCTGGTGAACCTGATTGCGTTGCTTCCCCGCCTGTCGTCCCTGATGGTCTACGACAACAGCGCGCAAGCCGGACCAGGGAAGTCGATTGCGGATCCGGTGCTGGTCCTGGCTCTGCCCGAAGGAAAGATCCTCTTCCCGGACACGGCAGCCGCCATCGAGGCGACGCCCTACTGGGCCAAGCCGCTGCTCGAGGCAGTCTTGAGCGGGCGCGGGTAGGGGTCAGGTTCACTTTCTGTGGGTGGATAAGTAAACCCGATCCTTTTTCGGGTGGGCAAGCGGTGCCCGCTGCCTGTCGTTGAAGCGGGCCGCAGAGAGGACCTGGCCTCAGAGCCTGTGAAAAAAACCACTTCCTGTGGTTTTCTTCTATCGCGAGTCCGGTACATGCCCGGACTCGCTCACGCGAATCAAGCACTTAAGTGCTCGATTTGCGCCCGGCCATCCGTGGCCGGCCTGAGAGGTTGAAAAACTCACAACCTCTCAGGGCTTGCTCCAGCTGTCCAGCCGACCGTTGTTATCAAACGAGAGCTGGCGATTGTCGGGGTAGAACCAGATTTCCGACATCGGCCGGACCTGCTTGTGATCCGGTGGGCCGATCTGCGCGGTAACTTCGCGCGGATCCATGCCCTGGTGCAACTGGCTCCAGTCGCCTGCTGTGGGCGCGGCCGCGGCAACGGCTGCAGGGAGGACTTGGGCGGGAGCTTGCGGTGCCGGGGCGACCGCTGCCTGGTGTGACGCCGACGCCGAAGTGACCGGCGGCATGCTTAGTCGCTGTTCCAGTGCGGCGACGCGTGCCTCCAGCGCCTCGATGCGCTGGTGGTCCGTCTGGTTGGTGGTCTGGGCCAGTACGGCCCGGGTGGGAACCAAGGCCAGTCCGCAACATAGTCCCGTGATCAGCAGCTGCTTTCGCATGACGCCTCCGGTGTTGATGAGCAGTGGCAGATTATCAGGAATGGGAAGAAACAGGATTCAGGGGGCAGCCCCGCCGCGTCAGACTCGTTGTCGTCTCCTGGCAATCCCCCTGGAGGCCGCACGGGAGAACGAACGTGGCCCGATACGGACAACGATTGACGACACAGGGTCAAAGTGCGCTCTTCAGCGGAGGTGTTCGGGGCCAGGCAGGAACGGCGTCAGCTTCGCCGTACGCTGACTTGATCACGCGCAGGGCTTAAGGAAATAGGGCGGAGTCTCCTTATCGGACTCCGTCCCCTTAAAAGTTCAGCGGCGAGTTCAAGAGTGAGGCCGTTGGCCTGATCCGCCACGCAGAGCGTGCGTTCGCGCACTGGCGCAGCCAGCCGAAGATGACAGAGTCCGGGGTGGTGGCCCAGCATGGCAACCACTGGTGCACCGCGTCGGCTCCGACGGTCAGCAGGTTGGCGCGGTCCTGCGCGATTGCATCGCCAGGAACGGTACGCCATCGCTCGACCCACTTGCCATGTGTCTGCTGCAGCGGTTGCCTTCCGATGGCAGGAGTGCAGGCAACCAGATGCTGAAGAGTTTGCCGGGCGATGCACTGGGGCGGATGCCTGGTGGGGCCGAGTTTGCCGCCGCGCGCGATCGCCTGCTGTCGGCACTGGGTCCAAAGCGCAACCACGTTCGACGTGGCCAGCGACCAGCGCCGAACGTGGCGGCAATATCCTCACGCAAGCCCAAGCTCATTCGAGCAATCGACGCCAGCGTGACCTGATGACGAGACCGCAGTGCATGCGTCACACCGCAATTTGGACGGCCTCCCATCCGGCGTTGTAGTGCCCCCCACTCCAATAGCCGTTGATGATCGTGCGATCCCAGACTTCAACGTAGATCAGGTAACAGCAGGGAATCATGTTCGGATCGCTCCATGGATCCCACAAGAACACGGTCGGGACAACGTATCCCTGGTCCAGTACGTTGCCGTTGTAAGTCTTCGACAGGGGGACGGCAGTAGTACTGACCACTGGGACCGACAGGCCGGAATTACCCCGGGCAGTCACCGCTACCTGGCTCATGTTGGGATCGTAGGCCTGGATGGTGACCTGAATGAGTCCATCACCCTTGCGTACCTTTCCGCATTTCAACGGGGGCGCAAGGGTCCCATCGGGCTTCAGCAATTGCAGCGTGATGATGGGACGCGGCAGCGGGAACGGCCCTGTGTTGTCGAGCCGGACCACCTGTGGCGAGCTGACGCGTGTGTTCATGGCCGCATCCCGCACGCGCAGCCGTAGATAGTAAACGCCATCGGGCGTGGAAGTCGGCCAAGTGAGCAGTACCTTCTCGCCGGAAGTAAGCCGGCCGCCGTCAGAATCCTGAATCTGGTCGATCTGGAACCATCCCGGATCACCACCTCCCGACTGGCTGCGGGTGCGGAAATACTCGAAGGTCCCCAGAGGTTGTACCGGATCTGGCGGGACAGGTGGCGGTGGCTGGTTCTGGAGTCCGGTGGAAGGATCGATCGAGTCGTATCCCCATTGCGGCACTGCCAGTATGGGGCTGTAAGGGCCGCCCGGCGCTGCAGCGACCTCCACCAGGTACTCGGTCGCCGTCGGGAAGTTGAAGATGCCCCAGAGCTCCACGGCTCCCCCGAAAGGGTGGTCGCCCACTCCGGCAGCCGGAGTGTCGACGGGGACTGCGCCGGTGTGCAAGGCGTCCGGCCCGTGCCCGTAACCCATCGGATCGATCTGGGCAATTGGAACGTTGGCCACTCGCGTGATCAGCGGATCAGGTGGACAGACCTTGCGGCACTGCTCGCTGCAGCACTCCAAACACAAGATGATGCACAACTGGTAGCAGTACGGCTGCAGCTTGTTCTTCTGGATTTCCTGGCTCCATGCGTCGACATTGCCGCTACGCAATATCTCGCACAGCCTCTTGATGAACGCCGGGTCCCGCAGCAACGGTCCGACTGTCTTCGTGAATGCCAGGATTTCCTCGGCGTTCACCTCACCGGCAGCGACGTTCGGGCAGAACTTCCGGCACACTCCGGCACAGCGCTTCTGGCAGAAGAAGCGGCACACCCAGCGGCATTGGTCGCTGATTCCCACTTGACTGAGCGCTGCGCCGAACGCGGCTGCGTCGCCGGCCACAAACGCCTCATAGGCCTGCTTAAATGCCTTCGGATCACCGGCCAGCTTCTCAATGGCGGCGGCGGTCTGTTGTATCTCATACTGTTGCAAGTCTTGGTTTTCGTTGGTCATGACTTCTGCTTCCACTGCTTGAATGCAACCAAGCGGCGCCCGATCCCTCGAGCGGGCCGGTTAACAGGAATTTGCGGCCGCGACGGTAGGCGGCAACTCCGAATTTGCGGATCATTTTCGGATGACGAGAGTGGATTCTGTGCTTGGCGAATGCAGTCCCGTTAGGACAATCCTGCTTGTCCGCTGGACAAATCTGCGAAAGTCCAGTGGTCGCCGGAAGTTGCGGAACGAGACGCCACTGGTCGACCGTGTTGAACGCGTCACGCTTGAGATCCCGGTCAAAATGTCCAGCGATGTGGGCAACCGCCAGCCTCGTTTTGTGCGCAACCGACAGTGGCCTTTGCTGAGGGTCTGGCGGTTCGATCAGGTCCGCCGGCAAGCCTTTGACACGTAGCCGGTCCGGAGTCGGGCCTCCAGGCTTGCGGCTGACCTTGGCATGGGCGATGTCCGGACGCTGACGTTCGCGGTGCGGGCGCAATGGCCGGACTGGCGTTTGCGCTTCCGCCGGATGATCGCTTCGCGATGACTGGTTGGCGATGCGCGTCGGCGTCGTTTACGCGATCGTCGGTACCGGCATGAGCCAAGCCGGCAGTGAGGTCAGCAGGCGGACCGTCGTTGGGCACAACCGGGCGACTCGCAGTCCCCTGCCGGCATCACATCACGTGAAGCGCGGCGTGAGACAGGCACTGCTCGTCAGATTCGGAAGATGACGCGACGCGGAATGTCCGGCTCGGATTTCTCGCTGACGACGCATACGTGTATGCGGTCGATCCAGGCGCGCTCGACGAGCGAGAGCATGGGCGGCTCCCGCGTGAAGAATCGGCGTTGATGAGCGGATTCCTCTTCGACGATAAAGCCCTCGAAGCTGCCGAAATGATCGTAGATGATCGCGGAGACTTTGCCGCACGTCTCTTCCACCCGCTCGGAAATATGGCGGAAATAGGGGACGAAGGCAATTAATTGAAATTAATTGCCTCCGTCCCCGTGTCGCCTGCCTGACCATGCCGACCCACTCGCCCGCAGCATGCAGCGTGAAGGCCTCGCCCACCCGATCCTCGATCAGTTGCCATCATTGCCGGCAGACAACGCACGCGGGAAATTGAACTGGCTTGGTCAGCCACCGGCCCACGCGTAGGCCACACCCTCACGCGCCAGGCGCAGCCCAGGTCACGCCCCCTCATCCAGCACTACCTCGACGACCTGGCTACGCTGCGCCAAGTCAGCGGCATCCACCGCGAACGCGTGGTGCGCGAGGCGTTCAAGGATCTGCGCAAGGGCCGGGCGCGCGGGCACGAACTGGCGTTCGTGCCCGGGTACGAGATCGAGTCGCCGGCGAAGGAGCGCCGCGTGGCGTCCCGCACCTACCTGACGATAACCTCATGCACAACCTCGCCCCCGCCCCGGGCGACTACTGTGGTCACCCGCCGCTCCTCCTGCGCCTGCCGCGCGCGTTCTTCGACGCGGTGTTCCCTGCTGTAGAAGCGATGCATGCGGCCGTGGAAATCTTCCAGGACGAAACCGGCAAAGTCGCCGAAGTGGTCGTAGATGATGGCGTCGACCTTGCCGGTGACGCTGCCCCAATCATGTTCGCCGCCGTCACGATCCCGGTCATGGTCACCGCCTTCGCCATGACCGTCGCCTCCATGCCCGCCATGATCGCCGCCGTGGCCACCCTCACCGGGGTGATAGGGATGGCGCCACACGCCGGTTGGCGAGGGATAAACCTTCCCGGGATCACCACCCATGAAGGTGACCCGTCCACCGAGTTGCTGGAGGTAACGCTGGAACACCGGCCACCACCGGCTCTTCTTCGGGATCGATGCGTTGATCCACTTCATGATGGAAAGGCGCTCCTCCTCCCGTGGCAACAGTGCTCCCTTGGTCGAGACGGGGATGGTGATGTTGAACTGTCCCATCACCCGGCGCCACGGATGGAAGCTGCGTTCGGCAGCCGCGCCGACGTCGAGGGTCTCGTTCTGCCGAGCGATGCCTTGCGCCTGGAGGCCAGCGCTCGTGACTTGGCGGACGGTGACCTCGAATTTCTCGCCCTTCTTGATCCCCGCCGGCAGATCGATCGACAGCAGCCCGGCGTAGTTGACCGCCGCCCCTTGCGGGATGGGCACGTAACCGACCGTGCCCACCGGCATCTGGATGGTATGGGCGTCGGCCGCGGTCAGGCGGTGCGTAAGGTAGAGCCGGTCGGCCCAGGCGATGATCTCTGCCGATGAGACCGCCGGAAGATAGATGGATGCCGTGCAGCCCGCCGGCAGCCCGCCCCAATGGATCACCAACTCGTCCGGTTTGCCGTCGGGCAGGAGAACCGCGGGCGACGGCTTGATCTCGAACGTCTGGGGCGCAATCCGGGATAGTGGATGCCCCGGATTGGGCACATTGACGAACGTGAGGTTGCGCTGCGCCAGCTTGTTCGACGACGACGGGTCGCTGCCCACGTCCGGCGGGTCGGGCAGATAGGAGATCTCCGCGATCAGGCATTGATGGTCGCTGCGGGCGAGGGACTGGATCGGGACCAGTGGACCGTCGCTGGTAAACGGCCCGGCGGCGTCGCCGAGCACGAAGGCCGGGAAGACATTCGAGCTCGGCTGATTGATGTCGAGCCAGCAGCCGAAATAGGTGTGGACCTCGGCGCCCAGCAGATCCGGTCCGATCGACGCTTTGACGTTGGGCGCATCGGTCTGGTCGGCCATCGTCTTCGATCCGCCCAGCGCGACCCGCGGCCTGGCGAAAAAGGGAATGGTGACGATCTCGTCGTTCTGCACACCGAGCACGGGAATGCGATTGGCACCCTTGGTGCGCGACGCGTAGGTGGTCGACGGATCGTAGACCGCATTGGTCTGTTGCGCGGCCCACATGCGGAAGAAAACCCGCACATCGGTGGCGGCTGCCGTGTCCTGCGTCCGCACCCGGGCGAGGGCGAAGTTGTAGACCGGGTTGGACCCGTTCGTCGGCGCGAGGTTCAGGGCGGCGGCTTCGTCGTTCTCGGCGATGGCGTCGAACAGTCCGTCGGCAGCCGCCGGATCGCTGTTGAGGTTGGCGATGACCTTGGTGATGTAGGTCGTGGCATCGGCGGCCGCGTCGCCAGTGTTCCCCGGGCTCGCTCCGAAACGGTGCTGACCCGCCTCGATCTGAAACACGCGCAGATCGGTGCTGAGATACCAGGCCTGCTGCACCGTGGGATCCGTCGAGGTGGGATCGTTGTGGAGGACGAACGGGTTCGGGGTCTGGATCAGCTTGACGCGCGCGATCGCGGTCAGGGGGCTGCCCGTCGGCGGATCGAAGGTGGCCGAGATGGTGATGTAGGCGGTCTGCTGTCCCGGCGGGAACAGGGCGGGGTCCTGAAACAGGCTGTCGTCGGCAAAGGAGACCTGAAACGGGAACAGCACCTGCTGCGGACCCGGCAAGGTGATGTCCTCCGGCTCCGCGGCGCCGCTGTAGGTGTAGGTGATCCGCGAGTCGGGCGAATGGACCGTGGGCTGATTGCCGGGATCCGCCAGGCTGGCGGCGTCGGTAATGCCGAGGTCGGACAGCTTGTAACCCTCGATGGCGACGAACAGGGCGGCTTGGTAGACCGCCGGCGCGCCGGCGAGGTTGATCTGGGCGGCGATCTGGCCCCCGCCGAACTCCGGTTCCTGCAGCAGGAAGCTGATGTTCTGCGTGCCGATCTCGACCACGATGGGATCGGAGGGGATGCCGTTGGCGATTGCCACCAGGTTGTAGGCGCCGGGAAGCGTGGTATGCGGCACAGTCACGCTGGCGGTCACCGTCCCGGGTACCGCCACGCCGCGCGACGAGAAATCCTGGGTCTTCAAGTAGTAGACCGCGCCCGACGTCGTGTCGGTGATCTGCACGATCGGATAGTTGGTCGGCATCTGGGCGTCGTCGCCATAGCTGTTCGCCTGCGACAGCCCGTTCAGATTGGTGCCGGTCAGCAGATAGCTGTGCCCGATGATCAAGGCGCTGGGAAAGGTGGTGATCACAGGCTGCCACGCCGCCTGGTAGCTGCCTTCCGACGAGGGCGGCGTATAGATGTAGATCTGCGCCTGCTGCGTGCTCAGCAGGATCTGGCCGGTGGGCAGCAGCAGGAAGCGCGACGTCCAGGTGTCCTGGCTGGTGACGCCGCTCGGCGGCTGGTCGGCCAACTGGACGATGGTCCCGGCGACCGGATCGTATTCGCAGACCTTGAGGTTCTTCGAGTAGAAATCGACCTGTGTGCCGGCGCGTCTGTAGAGGGTTCCGGCAGTTGTCAGGATACGGCCATTGGGCTGCATGACGCCGGGCGAGTCGCTCAGGGTCAGCAGGCCGTTCGGCGAAATCACCGTGTTGCTGTTGCTGGGGTCGCCGGGATCGGCGGGAAAACTCGGCCCCTGCGCCCAGCGGTCGGTGGCGGGATCGTAGATCGCGGTCAGGCCCGTCCCACCGAAACAGATCGCCTTCCCGTCGTTGCGCAGCAGCGCGGGGCCGATCTCGAACACCTGAACCTGCGTCGCCGGGGTGGTGCTGTTGTCGGTGATGTTGGTCAACGGGAGAGTGACCGGCAGAGCGCCCGCCGTGGTCACCCAAATATCCTGCGCCGGAATGTAGCGTTCGGCGCTGGTCGGCGACTGGGCGCCGCCAATATAGACGTTGACGGTCAGAACGCTGCCATCGCGCAGGAGCACCCAGCTCTCTTCGTCGCAGGAACCATGCTTGGTGTCGGGCTTCGCCCCGAACGCGGTACCGGCGACGGCCCAGGAGCTGCTGGCCGGAGACCAGATTGCCGTCTGGGTGCTGCCGGTATTCGCGCTGCCGAACAGAATTCGACCGTCGGCCAGCACCATCGAGGCGCCGTCGCTGCCGACGAAGTTGACCGTGGTCGGCTTGTCGGCCGTGGTCAACTGGCTCCAGCCGTTGGCGACCGGATCGTAGATTTCGCCAAGCGGAGTGCCGTTTCCGGCGTTCGAGACCTCGCCGCCGATCGCATAAACCCGTCCATCCTGGAGCACGCCAGTACTGAAGAACTGCCGGGTGTTGGTCATGTCGGACTCGGACCCAGAGCCGTCAGGCAAAGTCCAGGTTCCGCCGGCATAGCCGTTCTTCGGATCGGGCGTGAACCGCAGCCACTCCGCCTGATAGGCGTTGTGGACCAAGACCGTGCCGTCCGTCATCAGCAGCATGGTGTCGGCGCTGAAGGCGCCGGACTTCACGTTCGGCGGTAGTGCGATCGCCTGCCAATTGGACACGTCTATGCCCTCCGATTCACAAGCTAGAAGCCTGCCGCGATTGACGTCTAAACCCGCCAGACTGTGCGAACGGCGAACAGCCCGAGGGCCGTTGAGCAGCAGAACGAACTCAGCGTGCGCGGATCACTTTTGGACGACGGGGTTCGATTCTGTGCTTGGCGAATGCCGTCCCGCTAGGACAATCCTGCTTGACCGCTGGACAAATCTGCGGAAGCGCCGCAGTCGTCGATAAGTGCGCAACGAGGCGCCACCAGTCGAATGCGTCGCTGATATTGGGACGCCGTGACTCCTCCCAGCCGCCGGAACGCCCGCGAGAAGTACGACGTGTCGTTGAAACCCGCGGAATACGCGACCTCCGAGATCGCCATGTGCGGTTCCGCCAGAAAAGCCCGGGCCTTGCCAATGCGGAACTCCAAAAGGAAATGCGCAAAGGTGCTGCCCTGTTCGAGCCTGAATGCCCGGCTGAATTCTGACGGGCTGAGATGGCAAAGATCCGCGAGCGCGTCACGCTTGAGATCCTGGTCGAAATGTCCGGCGATGTAGGCAACCGCCAGCCCCGTTTTGCGCGCGACCGAGGGTGGCCTTTGCAGATGGCCCGCCGGTTCGATCAGGTCCGCCGGCAAGCCCTTGCCACGCAGCGGGTCCGGACGTCGGGCCTCCACGCTTGCAGCCAATAGCTCGATGCTGCGGGTCAGTATCCGCTCAGCGACCGGCTTGACACGATAATCCCATACGCCAGAACGGAATGCCCAGACCGCAAGCGCCTCGGAGTGGTACTCGGTGAACATCAATACGGGGAGCGTCGGAAATGTTCGCATGAGCACCGGCACCGCGCGCAAACGGGCCTGATCCGGGTAATCGAACTCGATGCACGCAATTTGGGGACGGAACTGGCGAATAGTTCCAGGAACGCTTTCGAATCGATCGACCCGGACAACTTCATACGCCGCGGGTACGCACTGAAAGAGGCCGCGAACGGATGATTCTCCGCACAGATCAATCCACAAAAGTCGAACAGTGCCCATAGGCGCACCAGTCAATTTTCCCGATCGCGCGGGTATCACCGCTCGGCGCCATTGTGCCACCGGGAACGGGGCACATGGAACATGGGGTCGGGTCTGGCTTCGTAGCATCTGGGTCGATTGAGCCAGCCTGATTCACTCCTGCCGTCAGCGACGCCGCCGGTCGTCAACCAAGAATGGCTCAGCTTCACTTTCTGGCAGTTGACAGGTGAACGTGACCCCGTCAGCTTCGCGGTACGCTGACTTGATCACGCGCAGGGCTTAAGCTCGGCTTACGTCGACCACTGGGGGAGTACGACCGTGTTCCATCCGTTGCAATGGCTTGGTCGGTCGCTGGCCCGATTTCTGGCCAAACCACGGCCAGTGGAAATGCATTTCAGTACCTCGAGCTTTGACTTGCTACGCTCGTCGCTAAGGGCGGGCGACGTGCTGTTGGTCGAGGGCAGCAGCCGCTTCAGTACGGCAATCAAATACCTGACGCAGTCCAGTTGGTCGCATGCCGCGTTGTACGTCGGCGCTGCATTGCTCGACACGCATCCGCAACTGGGCCCACACGTATTGATCGAGGCGGATGTGATCGACGGCGTGCGCGCCTTGCCACTAGGCAGTTACCGGGGCTCGCATACCCGTGTTTGTCGCCCGGTCGGCCTTGATCAGGACGAGATCCGGCATGTGCTCAACCACGTCATTGGTCGTCTTGGCCAGCACTACGACATGCACAACGTGCTCGACCTGCTGCGCTACTTGTTGCCGACTCCGCCAATACCCGGGCGCTGGCGGCGGCGCTTGCTGGCGTTGGGAAGCGGCGAGCCCACCGAGGCCATTTGTTCGTCACTGATCGCGGCGGCTTTCCACAGTGTGCGCTATCCGATTCTTCCCGCGCTGGATCGAGACTACCGCTCGTTGCGTGGCACGCGCGCGGCGCGCAAGGAAATGCTGTACATCCGCAACTCCAAATTGTTCACGCCACGCGATTTTGATATTTCACCCTATTTCCGCATCGTCAAACCGATGCTGGAATACCATTTCGATCCACACAGGATTCACTGGGCGGCACGGGCGACTACCGCCACGGAGGAATCGCCCCCGTCGGCGCCGGTTCAACCATCCACCTGAGTTGCAGAACGGGGTCCAGAACTTACGTAAGGGGCAATCCGACTCCCAACCGTTCGCGCGTTCGCGCTGAGAGGCTGTGAATAGTGCTCTTGCTTCTCCCGCGCAGCGGGGGAAGGTGCCCGCAGGGCGGAAGGGGGCGCTTGTCGCCGTGCAAAAGCAGGATCAAAGGCACCCCCATCTGCCTTACGTGCCGCTCCTGCGGCACACCCTTCGGGCCGGCTTCGCCGTTCGCTTCGGCATCCTGCCTTCGCAGTCGGCACCTTCCCCCGCTTTGCGGGGGTGGAAAAACCGGACTTCACGCCAGTCCTCGCCGGCATGTCCTTCGACTTCCTCGCTCCTCAAAGCCGTGGCCATCCGTGGCCACTCCCCGCGTGCGGCCTTCGGCCTACGCTCAGGCCGAACGGGGCTTAAGTAAGTCCCATTCGGGTCAGGGTCCCTTGCGGAGCTACGCAGGCCGCAGCGGTAGAGCGGTTGTGCGCGATGGGCATGATCAGGCAACCAGCTTGAGGGCATAGAAGCGGGTACCCGGCAAATGGGTGGCGTTGTATGGCGGGATGTCAACGAATCCGAGCCGACGGTAGAGCGCCTGGGCGGCGGCCATGCTCGGCAACGTATCCAGTCGCAACTCGCGGTAGCCGGCCTGGCCGGCCGCGTGGATCGTGGCTTCGACCAGACGCTGTCCCAAGCCGAGGCTCCGGTAAGCCGGACGCACGTACAGGCGCTTCATCTCGCCGATGCGGCGATCGATCGGCCGCAAGCCGACGCAGCCGGCGACGTCACGGTCGACGTGCGCGACCAGCAGCGCACCCTGCGGTGGTGTGTACGGTGCGGGCAAGGCCGCAAGTTCGGCGCTGAAACCCTGGTACTCGAGGTCGGTGGCGATCGCGGCGGCGTATTCGCGGAAGAGATCGCGAGCCGTCGCAACCAGCTCGGGGCAGTCTGCCTGGCTCAACAGGATTTCTGTCATTGTCGTAGCAGCCGCGCCGCAGTCAGGCGGCGCCATGTCCGTAGGGTGCGCGTCCATGTTCCGCTGCACACGCGGAGGCGCGCTCCAGCAGCAAGCTGCGCTCGCGCTGGTTGCGGGCCAGCGCGGCAGCGTGTTCAAACTGCGCACGGGCTTCATCGTGACGACCGAGTTTTTGCAGCAGGTCGCCGCGCACGGTCGGCAACAGGTGGTAGTGCCGCAACGCCGGTTCCGCCACCAAAGTATCGGCCAGTGCCAAGCCGGCCGCCGGGCCGAATGCCATGGACAGCGCCACCGCGCGATTGAGTTCCACCACCGGCGACGGTGCGACCGCGGCGAGTGTCGCGTAGAGGTCGGCGATGCGTTTCCAGTCGGTGTCCGGCGCGGTCACTGCGCGCGCGTGACAGGCGGCAATCGCAGCCTGCAATGCGTACGGCGCGTTTGCACCGCCCAGTTTTTCGGCACGCTCCAATGCCGCCAGCCCACGCTGGATCAGCAGGCGATCCCAGCGCGCGCGGTTTTGTTCCAGCAACAGGATCGGCGCACCCGAGGCGCTGACGCGGGCGTTCGCCCGCGATGCCTGGATTTCCATCAACGCGACCAGACCGTGCACCTCCGACTCCTGCGGCAACAGCCCGGCCAGCACGCGACCCAGCCGCAGTGCTTCCTCGCACAGCGCCGGGCGCATCCAGTCGTCGCCCGCCGTGGCTGCATAGCCTTCGTTGAAAATCAGGTAGACCACGCCGAGCACCGCCGCCAGGCGCGCGACCAACTCGTCCTTGCGCGGCACGACGAACGGCACCTGCTTGTCCGCCAGCGTGCGCTTGGCGCGCACGATGCGCTGCGCGATCGTCGGTTCCGGCAGCAGGAAGGCGCGGGCAATCTCGTCGGTGGTCAGGCCGCCCAGCAGGCGCAGGGTCAGCGCCACCTGCGCCTCGGTGGAAAGTACCGGGTGACACGCGGTGAACAGCAGACGCAGCAGGTCGTCGCCGATGTCATCGTCCAGCCTGTCTTCGTTGTCCGGCGCCGTCATGCCAGCGGCCTCGGGTTCGTGACCGAGTTGTTCCAGCTTGCGTTGGTGCAATTTGCGCTGCCGCAGCCGATCGATGGCGCGGCGTTTCGCGGTGGTCATCAGCCAGGCGCCGGGGTTGTCCGGCACGCCGTCACGCGGCCAGCGTTCCAGCGCGGCGACCAGCGCGTCCTGCGCCAGCTCCTCGGCCACACCCACATCGCGCACCATGCGCGCGACGCAGGCGATCAGCCGGGCCGATTCGATCCGCCAGACCGCGTCGATGGTGCGCTGGATGTCGGGCGTCATCATGGACGGTGATCAGACCATCGCGGCCGCCGCGGCGCAAGCCGGAGGGTGGTCGGCGTTCATCTACCGCCATGCCGGCGCAGCGGCAAGCGCGGCAGCGCATCCCATCATCCTCGCCTGTCTGTGCTCAGAACGCGGCAGCGGATGAATCCGCGGGCTATGTCGGTGTCGCCGCCTGCGCCCGCAGCCGCGCCTCCTGTTCGCGCAATTCGGGCGTGAACTCCGCCCCGAAATCCTCCGCCTCGAACACCTGACGGATCTCGACCTCCGACTCTCCCGCGTGCGGGTTGGGACAGCGCTTGAGCCACTCGATCGCTTCGTCCATCGAGCGCACCTGCCACAGCCAGAACCCGGCCACCAGTTCCTTCGTCTCGGCAAACGGCCCGTCGATGACGCTGCGCGCCTTGCCGGCAAAGCGCACGCGCACACCCTTGGCGCTGGGGTGCAGGCCCTCGCCAGCCAGCAGGATGCCGGCCTTGACCAGGGCTTCGTTGAACTGGCCCATCGCGGTCAGCAACTGCGCGCTCGGCATCACGCCGGCTTCGGACTGCGGGGTTGCCTTGACCATCACCATGACACGCATGTCGTTTCTCCTGAATGAAAGCGGAAGCCTGCTGCCCATGTGGTCGGCGACCGGCATAGAATCAGGCTCTTGTTTACGCGACGAACGAGCCGTCACGAAATCGACGGTACTGATCACGCGCTGTCGCTCGCCACCGCCACCCAGTCCCCGTGACCCGGTATTCACACCAACGCGTACTTGCCGCTATCCGCACTCACTCAATCGCCGCCTGCCAACCAATGCACCCCAACGCCGGCCATCAACCGCCCCCCGCCCACTACGCCAACCGGGACGACGCCATGCAATTCCTGCTGCTGATCTACACCGACGACACCCAGCTCGACGCCCTGCCTGCCGGTGAATTCGACCACATGATGCGCGGCTGCTTCGCCCACGCCGACGAACTGCAGGCCAGCGGTCAGCTGCTGCAATCGCAGCAACTGGAACCCGCCGCCAGCGCCCGCTCGGTACGCGTGCGCGGTCAGCGCAGCAGCGTGCTCGACGGTCCGTTCGCCGAAACCAAGGAAGTCCTCGCCGGCTTCAACCTGATCGAAGCCGACAGCATGGACGAAGCCGTCCGCATCGCCCAGGAGTTCCCGTGGACCCGCACCGGGTGCATCGAAGTGCGCCCGGTACGCGACATGGCGGTGGTGCGACGACGGGTCGGCGCCGGCGTCGCCCAGGCTGAGTGATCCGCAGCGTCACTTTCTGCCGACATCAAATGAACCTGACCCCGATGTTTTAGGAGCAAGGGCGATGCGACACGCAAGCGTGGGGCATGCAGTCTTCGCGGCGACCATGATTGCCCTCGGGATCCTGGGCCTGGTCAAAGGCGATTTCACCACGATATGGCAGGGGGTACCCAAAGGACTGCCTGCACGCGAGGTGCTGATCTATCTCTGCGCCGTGGTCTCCCTGGCATGTGGCGCGGGTCTGCTCTGGCGACGCACGGCCGCACTTGCTGCTCGCGTGCTGTTCGCCTGGCTCCTGCTTTGGATGCTGCTGTTCAAGGTACGCGTCATCGTGCTTGCGCCCCTGGTGGAAGGTTCCTATCAAAGCTGGGGCGAAACCGCGGTGATCGTGGCGGGCGCCTGGGTGTTGTATGCCTGGTTCGCCACTGACTCGGACAGGCGCCGGTTCGGTTTGGTCACCGGCGAAAAGGGCGTGCGCCTCGCGCGGGTACTCTACGGCCTGGCGATGATCGCCTTCGGCCTGTCCCATTTCGTCTATCTCCAGTTGACCGCCCCGCTGGTGCCCGGCTGGCTGCCAGGGCATGTGGCTTGGGCATACTTCACCGGCGGCGCCTACCTCGCGGCGGGTGTGGCGATGATCCTCGGTGTGTGTGCGCGTTTGGCGGCGGCGCTGTCGGCATTGCAAATGGGCCTGTTCACGCTGCTGGTATGGGTGCCCATCGCGGCGTCAGGTCACATGGCTGCCTCCCAATGGACCGAGTTCGTCGTCTCCTGGGTGCTGACGGCCGGCGCCTGGGTGGTGGCCGATTCCTACCGCGGCATGCCTTGGTTCGCCATGGGCGAGCATGCGGCAACATAGTGCCGCCTGCCTGCTCATTCCGCCGGACGCGCTATACCCTGAGACGGCGATACCCTGCCAGGCTGCCAGCCGCCATGACGTCTGACACACCGTTCAGGACGGCTGGCACCGCCACCACTCGACTCCAGCGTCAGGTGCCATGACCAACCGTCTTGCTTCATGCAGTTGCGGGAAGCTCACCATCAGAACCGTTGGTGAACCGCTTCGCGTCTCGATCTGCCATTGCCTGGCGTGCCAAAGGCGAACCGGTAGCGTGTTTGGCGCCCAGGCGAGATTCCCGACGGCGGCTGTGACAATCGAGGGCCAGAGCAGGGAATACCTGCGCATGGGCGATGAGGGAAGCTTGGCCCGATTCCACTTTTGCCCGGAATGCGGCTCCACGGTCTTTTATCACTCGGACGCCGACCCGGGTACGGTCGGGATTCCTGTGGGCGCCTTTGCCGATCCGCAGTTTCCGCCGCCGAGCGTGTCGGTCTACGAGGTGCGGCAGCACCCTTGGGTGCGTCTTCCGGACGAAATGGAGCATCTTGATTGAGCGTTCGCCGGTCGCCTGATGACGTTGCGCGATGTGCGCCATCCCGGTTGGGCCGCACAAAAAGTTTGACTTTTACGGCGGTCGGCACTTTAGGAGCGTTTCGGGATCAATCAAGTTGCGTCGAAACATCTGGGGTCGAGCTTTTGATCTTCGATGGCGAAAAGGCCCCTTTGAGGGGCCGACCATTGTAAAGCTTCCGGCTCCGCCGGAGGATATTTACTGAGCACAGCGCGTAGAAAATCGACTCTGACCCCGAGGTCTGCCCCGCGCCACCTTCTCCCGACGGGAGAAGGATACGTCCGCTGAACTTCGACGCTAATCAGGAGGCCCCTTTGAGGGGCCAGCCATCGTAAAACTTCCGGCTCTGTCGGAGGATATTTACTGAGCGCGGCGGATGGAAAATCGACTCTGACCCTGAGGTTTCGTCCAGAGCAGGCCCGGGGCCTGTGCCGAAAGTCAGCGTGTCAATCGGCAGTTTTCACGCACCACATGGCTGCATAGACTGGCGACCACAGCCAAGCCGGTTATAACCAGATGTCCGCCATTCAGACCCACCGCCTCACACGTGTTTTCGCCGGTGGCCAAGGTGTTCATGATCTTGACCTCGATGTTCCCGAGAGTGCCATCTATGGATTTGTCGGACCCAATGGGGCGGGCAAGACGACGACGATTCGCCTGATTCTCGGGCTTCTGCGTTCCGATGCGGGTGAAGTGCGGCTGTTCGATCGAGTGCTGACTCGACGCGACCGCAGGGCGTTGAGCACAACCGGTGCACTGGTCGAAAGCCCCTCGTTGTACCCACACCTGAGCGCGCGCGACAACCTCGAGGTGACACGCCGCTTGATGGGTGTGCCGAAGAGCCGCATCGACAAGGTGCTGCAGACCGTGGAACTTGGCAAGGACGCGCATCGACCGGTGCGGGAGTACTCACTCGGCATGCGACAACGTCTGGGCATCGCACTGGCCTTGCTCAACCAGCCGCGGCTGCTGATCCTCGACGAGCCGACCAATGGCCTCGACCCCGCCGGGATTGCCGCGATGCGGCAGCTCATTCGGCACCTGGCCCGGGAGCTTGGCGTAAGCGTGTTCCTGTCCAGTCACCTGCTGATCGAAGTCGAACAGCTGGCGTCGCATGTGGGCGTCATACACCAGGGGCGCCTGCTGTTTCAAGGCACTATCGACGATTTGCGCGCCACCTCGCTGGCCCCGTTGGAAGTGGCCTGCAGGGACAGCGCCGCCGCGTGTGCTGACCTGCGCCGCGCCGGGGAAAACCCGGAAGTCGTGGACGGCTGTACCTTGCGTCTTGCCACGCCGCGCCTGGCGGATCACGAAATCAACCGGCTGCTCGTGGAACGCGGGCACGCCGTGTATCGGCTGGTCCGCAGGGAACATTCGCTTGAGGCGATGTTTTTCCAGTTAACCGAGAACGCAGCGGACCACGACCTGGAGAAAGCGGCATGAGCACGTGGTTACGCGCGCAATGGGCAGAAATGCTCAAACTCAAAGGTACTTTCGGGCTGTGGCTGGTATTGCTGATGCCACTGGCAGTGGCCATCTTGATCACCCTCACCTCAGGCCATTCTGCGCCCCAGACGAAGACCCCTTCGGCCGTGATTTCAGCCAAGGTCTGGCTGGCTCTCGGCGATCACATGTTCTTCTTGTGGACCCTGCTGATGGCGCCCTTGTTCGTCACCTTGCAGACGGCATGGCTGGCTGGTCTCGAGGACAACAATCAGCAATGGAAATACCTGCTTGCGCTGCCGCTACCCCGCAGCACCCACTATGTGGTCAAGCTGACAACCATGATCGCGATGCTGCTGTGCGCCTATCTTCTGCTACTGGCTCTGATCATCCCGGCGGGGTGGATCCTGATGATCGTCGCGCCCAAAGCCGGGTTCGTCGGGCTCCCACCGCTGGGCATGCTGTTCGTACCAGCCGCGTGCAGCTTGGCTGCATCCCTGCTGCTCGTGGCACTGCAAACCTGGATCGCGTTGCGCTGGCACAGCTTCAGCGTCACGATCTCGGTGGGTTTCGTGGCCACCATCGCAGGATTCCTGCTTGCGCGTTCCAGGTATGGAAAGTTCTTCCCATGGTCCATGCCGGCACAACCCTTTATGGGGCATGGAAAGGACATGGTGATTGCCGTATCGCTCGGCGTGATCGGTGGATTGGTCGTGGGGGGGTTGGGGTTGTACGACTTTCTGCGTCGAGACAGCGTCTGAGGGCACAGCCATGAAATATTTTCATCTCGTCTGACCTGTGCTGATGCGGTGCACGGCCCGACCCATCTTCACGGTGGTATCGGTGATGGCGCACGGGGTCAGCGTGGAGCACGGGTTAAACGGAGCAACGCGGTCAGGTCTGGCATCGTAGCAATCGAGTACGAACGCGAACGCGCACGAGGGCCGGAACAAGGACGCGGCAGCGAACGGGGATATTGACCTGGCAACGTCGACACCAGCACCTGCCGATCAACCCCTGGATCGCATCGGGCATGCAGACGGATGAAAGGCTGACAAGAACGATTGCGGTCATGCAAAGCCCTTGCGGACCAATGCGAGCCACGGCAGTAGAATGACGTTTTCGGTGCCCGCCTACTTATGCTGACCAGTATCCGCACCTCGACGCCGCTGCTGCTGAGCACCGTATTCCTGTTGATGGGAGTCGGCTTGCTCCACACGCATATCGCGTTGCAGGGGCGGGCGCTCGGCTTTTCTGTTGCGATGATCGGTGTGCTGACCTCGGCCTATTACGCCGGGTTCCTGGTCGGCACCTATACGGTCCCGCGGCTGACCCACCGCATCGGCCATATCCGCACCTTCGCGTTCTGTACGGCGCTGGTGACTCTGGTGGTGCTGGTGCAGGCGCTCGATCCGGCGTATGGCGTGTGGTTGGTACTGCGCGTCCTTCAGGGGATGATGCTGGTCGGGTTGTACGCGATCATCGAAAGCTGGCTGAATGCCGCCGCCGAACCGACCCATCGCAGCTCGGTGTTCGCGATCTACATGATGGTGAATCTCGGCGCCAGCGCCGTGGCGCAGCAGTTCCTGCGCATCCGCGGCGAGGGTTTCGTGCTGTTTTGTGTCGTGGCGATCCTGTTTTGCGCCGCCAGCCTGCCGGTGGTGGCGACCCGCCAGCCGCAACCACACATTCGCTCGGTGCCCCAGGTGCAGATCAGACGCCTGTTCCGGCTGGCGCCTACCGCGCTGGTCAGTGCGCTCCTCTCCGGACTGGCGCTCGGCGCGTTCTGGGGCCTGCTGCCGGTGTACGCAGCGGCGCGTGGTCTGGGCGTCGGTGGAATCGGCACGTACATGAGCGTCGCCATTGCCGGCGGCGTGGTGCTGCAATGGCCGCTGGGTCGCTTTTCCGACCGCATCGATCGCCGTCTTGCGCTCTCGTTGATCAGTGCCGTCGCGGCGCTGGCGGCGCTGATCAACCTGTTTCTACCGAACGCCGGGGGTGTCGCCGCGATGGTGGTGGTATTCGCGTTCGGCGGCATGAGCTTCACGTTGTATCCGATTGCCGTGGCGCACCTGGTCGATTACGTGCACCGCGACGAACTTTTGTCGGCATCCAGCACCGTGCTGCTGGTCAACGGCATCGGCTCGGCGGTCGGGCCGCTGGTGGCTGGCGCGCTCATGAGCCTGCTGAGCCCGAAGCTGCTGTTCGTCTGGTTCGCGGTGCTCGACGGAATGCTGGCCATTTATGCGTTCTATCGCTTCATTCACCGCAAACGCGAAGTGACGCCGGACGACAATTTCGTGCCGTTGGTGAACACCGGCCCGAGCTCCCTGGATGTTCACTCGACCCATGGCGTCAGGGGCAATTAGGGAAGAACCTGGTGCGAGAGCTAACCGCGTCAGAGCCCCCTTAAGGGCTGCCGGCGGCGCGGCGGTGGCGTCATTCCTGTGGCGCAGCGGACGCGCTAGTTTGTACGGTACGAATCGAACTTCGAGCGGATGGCCATGGAACAAGCGATGAAGCGGTGCCCGGCTTGTGCGGAACTGATCCAGGCCGAAGCGCACAAGTGCCTGTATTGCGGTACGGACATCGACAGTTATGTGGCGGCCCATGAAGCGACCGTCGAGAAGACGCTTTTTTCAGCGCACCCGAAGGTCATCTACACGTTCGGCCAGTATGTTCTCGTGGCATGCACAGTGGGCATTGCCTGGCTGATCTATTGGCTGCGGAGCCTGAGTACCACCTTCACGGTCACCACGCAGCGCGTGCAGATCGAGCACGGGCTCTTCTCCAAGATGAAAGACAACCTCGAGCTTTTCCGGGTGGATCACTTCGATGTGCTGAAGCCACTCGGCATGCGCTTGCTGGGCCAGTGCCAGGTGCACTTGCACTCTTCCGATCAGGGCATGTCGTCGGTCTGGCTTTACGGAATTGACGGGCTCGAAGCCATGGCCGATACGCTGCGCGACTGTTCTTTGCGCGAACGCGCCCGCCGCCGCGTGCTGCCGGTGGAGCAGATGTAACCAGGGCAAGGTGTCAGGGACAACTCAGGTCGAAACTCGGGTCAGCGCACACCTTTCGAGGTGGCCGTTGGAAAGTCGACTTTGACGCTGGTTTTGAGGCGCGCATTCCACGTGCCGATCGAAAGATCCATGGCACGCGTGACTATCGTCCGCACGTGAACCACACACTCTCACGAAATTCACGTGCAAAGAGCCTGCCGCTTGCGATGCTGTATTCGCAGTAGCCATGCCTTCCGTGCGGTTTCACCTGCGCAAGGTGCGTGCGCCGACATTTGCCGCTGTCCTTGACCTGTGGCTCCGCCACAAGCTTGGCATTCATAAAGGACACCTCATGAAAACGAAACTTGTCTTGGCCATGTGTGCAGCTCTGCTGGCTTCCGGTGCGGCGATGGCCGCGCAGACTGATGATCAAAGCGGTGGCGACGCGGTTCAGACCACCAAAACCGTTACCACGACTACGCGACACCTCAATGGCGCCAACACTACTTGGTACAAAGAGGGCGGCGTTGTCCCTGTCGAATATCGCGGCAACACCTATGTCGTTCAGAAGTGGCAGGCCGAGCATTTGAACGCACCCACGGAAGGATCGCACTGGGTTCGTGGCGACAATGGTGACTACCTGCTGGTCGACGAAAACACCGGCGCGATCACCAGCATCATCCATCACTGATTGACCCGCATGGGCACGGCTTCGCGTGCCCATGCAAACGGATCCATGGCTTCCATGGATCCGTTCTTT
>DASRUB010000125.1:0-6737 GCA_035655635.1 Rhodanobacter sp.
TCGAGCACCTGCGCGCTCTGGCGCCCACGGTGATCCTTTCCGATGGCGACGTGGTGTTCCAGCCGCGCAAGATCCAGCACGCCGGCATCTGGGAGGCCGTGCGCGGCGAGGTGCTGATCTACGTGCACAAGCAGCGCATGCTGGTGGCGATGCAACAACGCTATCCGGCCGCGCACTACGTGATGGTGGACGACAAGCCGCAGATCCTGGCCGCGATGAAGCAGCAGCTCGGCAAGCGGCTGACCACCGTGTTCGTGCGCCAGGGACACTACGCCGCGGACAGCGAACGCGAGACCATCGAGCCGGCGCCGGACCTCACCATCGCGTGCATCGACGAGCTGCGCAGGCGTAAGCTTGAGGACTTCCTGCCGAGCGCACCCACGATCGTACTGGCAGCGGAATGAATCCGTTCGTGACCCATTGCAGCGAATCCCCGGAGCAAGCATGAAAGCGACCCGACAACTTCACGATCTCGGCCAGAGCCTGTGGCTGGACAACATCACCCGCACCCTGCTCGACGATGGCACCCTGGCGCGCTATATCAGCGAGGATTCGATCACCGGCCTGACCTCGAACCCGAGCATCTTCGATGCCGCCATCGGCGACGGCGACGCCTACGACGCCGGCATCCACGCCAAGGCACTGGCGGGGCTGGACGGCGAGAAGCTGTTCATCGAGCTGGCGCTGGAGGACCTGCGCCGCGCCGCCGACCTGTTTGCGCCGGTGTTTCAACGCACCGCCGGCGTGGATGGCTGGGTCTCGATGGAGGTTTCGCCGCTGCTGGCCGCCGACAGCGCCGGCTCGATCGCCGCGGCCCGGCAGATCCACGCCGCCGCCCGTCGCGACAACCTGTTCGTGAAGATTCCCGGCACGCCAGAGGGCGTGCCGGCGATTGAGGAGGCGATCTTCCTCGGCATCCCGATCAACGTGACCTTGCTGTTCTCCTGCGCCCAGTATCAGGCCGCCGCCGAGGCCTACATGCGCGGCATCGAGCGCCGCATCGAGGCCAAACTCGATCCGGGCGTGCGCTCGGTGGCCTCGCTGTTCATCAGCCGCTGGGACGTGGCCGCCAACAAGCAGTTGCCGGACGAGTTGCACAACAAGCTCGGTATCGCGGTCGGGCGCCAGACCTATCGCGCCTATCGCCAGATGCTGGCCTCGGCCCGTTGGCAGAAACTGGCGGCCGCCGGCGCGCAGCCGCAACGCCTGCTGTGGGCCAGCACCGGCAGCAAGGATCCGAACGCCTCGGACACCTTGTATGTCACCGCGCTGGCTGCGCCCAACACGATCAACACGATCCCCGAAAAGACGCTGCACGCGTTCGCCGACCACGGCCAGCTTGACGGCGTGATGCCGATCGACGGCGGTGACGCGGATGCCTCACTCGCGCAGATCGGCAAGGCCGGGGTGGATGTCGACGCGCTGGCGCTGAAGCTGCAGCAGGATGGCGCCGACGCCTTCGTCAAATCCTGGCAGCAGTTGCTGCAGCGAATCGCCGACAAGGCCAGCGCGCTGGACGCCAAGGCCAAGGGAGCGGTCATGCGATGAGCCAGTCAGCCCTGAGGAGACAGCCGGCATGGCAGGCGTTGCAACAGCACGCCGCCACGCTTGGCGACAAGCATTTGCGCCAGATGTTTGCCGACGACGCGCAACGCGGCGAGTCCTTCAGCGTCGAGGACGTGGGCCTGTACCTGGATTATTCCAAGCAGCGCGTCGACGTCGATACCTTGCGCCTGCTGCGTGAACTGGCCACCGCCTGCGAATTGCCGCAGCACACCGAGGCGATGTTCCGCGGCGAGCGCATCAACCGCACCGAGGATCGCGCCGTGCTGCATGTGGCGCTGCGCGCGCCGCGCGACGAACAGATCCTGGTCGATGGCCACGACGTGGTGGCCGATGTCCACGAGGTGCTCGATCGCATGGCCAGCTTCGCCGATCGCGTGCGCGGTGGCAGCTGGCTGGGCCACACCGGCAAGCCGATCCGCAACGTGATCAGCATCGGCATCGGCGGCTCCGACCTCGGTCCGGTGATGGCGTACGAAGCGCTGCGCGACTACAGCAGGCGCGACATGACATTCCGCTTCGTGTCCAACGTGGATGGCACCGATGTCGTCGAGGCCACGCGCGACCTGGACGCCGCCGAGACGTTGTTCATCGTCTGCTCCAAGACCTTCACCACGCTGGAGACGCTGACCAATGCGCATGCGGCGCGCGACTGGTGCATCAAGGCGTTGGGCGACGCCGAACCTGAAAAGAGCGGGGCCATCGCGAAGCATTTCGTGGCGGTTTCCACCAATGCCGACGAGGTAAAGAAGTTCGGCATCGATACCGCCAACATGTTCGGCTTCTGGGATTGGGTGGGCGGGCGCTATTCGATGGATTCGGCAATTGGCCTGTCCACCATGCTGGCGATCGGGCCGCAACATTTCCGCGAGATGCTGGCCGGCTTCCACGCCATGGACGAGCACTTCCGACACACCCCGTACGAACGCAACCTGCCGGTGCTGATGGGTTTGCTGGCGATCTGGAACAACAACTTCCTGGACGCCGCCACGGTCGCGGTACTGCCCTACGAACAATACCTGAAGCGCTTCCCGGCCTACCTGCAGCAGCTCACCATGGAGAGCAACGGCAAGAGTGTCACCCTCGAGGGCAGCGCCGTGGACTACGCTACCGGACCGATCTACTGGGGTGAACCGGGCACCAACGGCCAGCACTCGTTCTACCAGCTGCTGCACCAGGGCACGCGCATCGTGCCGTGCGATTTCATCGGCTTCGGGCAAAGCTTGAATCCCTTGCCCATCCAGGGTGGCGGCCAGCAGCACGACCTGTTGATCGCCAACCTGATCGCCCAGGGCGAGGCACTGGCGTTCGGCAAAACCGCGGACGAGGTACGCGCCGAAGGCACGGCCGCGGCGCTGGTGCCGCACCGCACGTTCGTGGGCAATCGCCCCAGCAGCACCATCCTGGCGCCCAAGCTCACTCCCCATTCGCTCGGCACGCTGGTGGCGCTGTACGAGCACAGCGTGTTCGTGCAGGGCGTGATCTGGGGTATCGACTCGTTCGACCAGTGGGGCGTGGAGCTGGGCAAGCAACTGGCCAGGACGACCATTGCGGAATTGACTGCGAAGGACGAGCCCAGGCTTGCCCACGACAGCTCCACCAACGCGCTGATCCGTCGCTACCGCCAACTACGCGATAGCGGCTGACCGTGTCCCCGTAGGAGCCCACTCGCGGGCGATGCTCTCATGGTGCTCACAAGCAAGAGCATCGCCCGCGAGCGGGCTCCTACCGGATGTGACACGGCGACAGCGGCGGCACCGGAAGTTTTCACCAAGGATTTTTCATGAGCCAACACATCAGCCCGCTCGCCGGCAAGCCGGCGCCGAAATCGATCCTGGTCGACGTGCCGAAACTGCTCGCCGCCTATGTCGACCTCAAACCCGACCCGTCCGTCGCCGCGCAGCGTGTGGCCTTCGGCACCTCTGGCCATCGGGGCATTTCGCTCGAGCGCAGCTTCAACGAAATGCATATCCTGGCGATCAGCCAGGCGATCTGCGAACACCGCAAGTCCAAGGGCATCGATGGTCCGCTGTTCATCGGTTGCGATACCCACGCGCTGTCGCAGCCCGCGTTCGAGAACGCGCTGGAGGTGCTGGCGGCGAACGGCGTGGAGACGATGGTGTCGACAGGTGGCGAGTTCACCCCCACGCCTGCCGTGTCGCACGCGATCCTGGTCCACAACAAGCTACATAGCAGCGGAGGCCGTCGCGCGGGCCTCGCCGACGGCATCGTGATCACTCCCTCGCACAACCCACCCGACAACGGCGGCTTCAAGTACAACCCGCCCAACGGCGGCCCGGCCGACACCGACATCACCAAGTGGGTGGAGAACCGTGCCAATGCATTGATCGAGGGTGGCCTGAGGGAAGTGAAGCGGATGCCGTTCGCGCAGGCGCGCAAGGCGGCCAGCACGCACGAGCACGACTACCTTGAAAGCTATGTTGCCGACCTCGCCAGCGTGGTCGACTTCGACGTGATCCGCAGCGCCGGTGTGCATATGGGCGTGGATCCGCTGGGCGGTGCCGGCGTGCACTACTGGGCACGCATCGCCGAGCATTACCGGCTCGACCTGACCGTGGTCAGCGCCGAGGTCGACCCTCAGTTCGCCTTCATGACCGTCGACTGGGACGGCAAGATCCGCATGGATCCCTCCTCGAAGTACGCCATGCAGCGACTGATCGGCCTGAAGGACGAGTACGACGTCGCCTTCGCCTGCGACACCGACCACGATCGCCACGGCGTGGTCACCCGCTCCAGCGGCCTGATGGAGCCAAACCATTACCTGTCGGTGCTGATCGATTATCTGTTTCGGCATCGCGCGCAGTGGAGCAAGGACGCCGCCATCGGCAAGACCGTGGTCAGCACCGCGCTGATCGACCGCGTGGCAAAGCGGCTGGAACGCAGGCTGGTCGAAGTGCCGGTCGGCTTCAAGTGGTTCGCCGAAGGGCTGTTCGATGGCTCGCTCGGTTTCGGCTGCGAGGAAAGCGCCGGCGCCTCGCTGCTGCGCCGCGACGGCTCGGTCTGGACCACCGACAAGGATGGCCTGGTGCCGGCGCTGTTGTCGGCCGAGATCACGGCGCGCGAGGGCAAGGACCCTGGCGAGCTCTACGACAAGCTGACCGACGAACTCGGCAAGCCGTTCGCCAACCGCGTCGAAGCCGCCGCCACACCGGCGCAGAAGGCGAAGCTGGCCGGGCTGTCGCCGGACCAACTGAAAACCGACCAGCTCGCCGGCGAGAAGATCGAGCAGGTGCTCGACAAGGCGCCGGGCAACGGCAAGGCCATCGGCGGCATCAAGGCGATCACCGCCAGCGGCTGGTTCGCGGCGAGACCGTCCGGTACCGAGGCGATCTACAAGATCTACGCCGAAAGCTTCAAGAGCGAAGAGCACCTGCAGAGTCTGCTTGACGAGGCACAGAAAATCGTCGACGCCGCGCTCGCCTGACCGCCATTCCCTCGTAGGAGCCCGCTCGCGGGCGATGCTCCTGAACGCATCTTCCAAGGTGCATCAGAACAGGAGCATCGCCCGCGAGCGGGCTCCTACGCGAATCCAAAACACACCATCGGAGAATCCCGTGTCCAATGATCTCGACCTGCAATGCATCAACACCCTGCGCTTCCTGTCGGTGGACATGGTGCAGAAGGCGGATAGCGGCCATCCGGGCTTGCCGCTGGACGCGGCGCCGATGGCCTACGTGTTGTGGACCAGGCACATGAAATACCACCCGGCCGATCCGCATTGGCCCGACCGCGATCGCTTCGTGTTGTCCGCCGGGCACGGCTCCGCCCTGCTCTACAGCCTGTTGCATGTGACCGGCTACGACGTGTCGCTGGACGACATCAAGCACTTCCGCCAATGGGGCAGCAAGACGCCGGGGCATCCCGAATACGGCCACACGCCAGGGGTGGAAATCACCACCGGCCCGCTGGGCCAGGGCATGGCCAACGCGGTGGGCATGGCGATCGGCGAGGCGCAACTGGCGGCCACCTACAATCGCGACGGCCACCATGTGATCGACCACCGCACCTGGGCCATCGTCAGCGACGGCGACCTGATGGAAGGCGTGGCGTCCGAGGCGGCGTCGCTGGCCGGCAATCTCAAGCTCGGCAAGCTGGTGTGCCTGTACGACGACAACTACGTCACGTTGTCGGCCGCCACCGATATCACGTTCGGCGAGGATCGGGCCAAGCGTTTCGAGGCTTACGGCTGGCAGACGATCAAGGTCGCCGATGGCAACGATGTCGCCGCCATCGACGCCGCGCTGGACGAAGCGGTGGCGGACACGACCCGACCCAGCCTGATCCTGGTGCGTACGCACATCGGCTATGGCTCGCCCAAGCAGGACAGCTTCAAGGCACACGGTTCGCCGCTGGGCGTGGAGGACGTGAAGGCGACCAAGCAGAAACTGGGTTGGCCGCTGCAACCGGACTTCCTGGTGCCCGAGCCGGCGCTGAAGCATTTCCGCGAAGCGCTGCAACGCGGCACCCAGACGCAGGCGCACTGGAATGAAACCATGCGTGGCTATTCCAAGGCCTTCCCCGAACAGGCCAAAGAGCTCGAACGTCGGCTGCGCGGGGAGTTGCCCAAAGGCTGGGACGCCGATATCCCCGTGTTCGATGCCGATCCCAAGGGCATGGCCACGCGCGAAGCCGGCGGCAAGGTCATGAACGCCATCGCCCCGAAGCTCCTCGCGCTGTTCGGCGGATCGGCCGACCTGGATTCCTCCACCTTCACCAACCTGAAGGGCTTCGGCGACTTCAATCCCGTCGTCACCCGGGGCGAGGATACGCAAGGCTCGGACTCTGCCGGCTGGAGCGACGCCGGCCGCAACCTGCACTTCGGTGTGCGCGAACATGCGATGGGCGCCATCGTCAACGGCCTGGCCGTGCATGGCGGCTTCATCCCGTACGGTTCGACCTTCCTGATCTTCTCCGATTACATGCGCCCGGCGATCCGCCTGGCCGCGCTGATGGGCGTCCACGTGGTGCATGTGTTCACCCACGACAGCATCGCACTGGGCGAGGATGGTCCGACCCACCAACCGATCGAGCAGCTGGCCAGCCTGCGCGCGATGCCGAACCTCACCCTGATCCGTCCGGCCGATGCCAACGAGGTGGCGGTGGCATGGAAAGTCGCGGTCGAAACCCGCAAACGTCCGGTCCTGTTCGCGCTG
>DASRUB010000126.1:0-4481 GCA_035655635.1 Rhodanobacter sp.
TGGCCAGCCCGGCGGCGCGTGCGCCGGCGTCGATGCGTTCCAGCAGTGACGCGATGCATCGATGGCGCAGCTCGACGTGTTCGCGCTGGCTCTCGAGAAATTTTCTCCACTCCGGGTTTTGCCAGCGGCAAGATCTGCACAACAGCGGCGACACGCCGTGGGCGGCGGCGGCGGCCGCGGCCAGCCGCCATTCGAGATCGCTCCATTCCGGCGTTGCGCTGCCTGGCTGAACCAGCTCCGCGGCAAGCGCTTCGGTGGTGCGGCGCAAGCCGTCTCTAACGATTCTGAGCGGAGGCAGCATGGCGCAGCGCCTGGGGATGATGGTCCTGCTCCGTCGCGGGCGGCGCGGTGGCGTCTTCGTTGCGGTGCGCCTGCTCGCAGGCGATCAGCGCATGCCATCGTGCATCGAGTGCCGCACCGTTCTGGCGGTAACGCTCCGGTTCCATCGCGGGTTTCGCTTGCTGCAAGGTGACCTGCTCATGCAGCAGGTCGCGTACGCGGCGATAGAAGTCCGAGTCGTAGGCGCCGCGGAACATCATGGCCAGGTCATCGCTGTCCCGCCAGTTCGTTTTTGCGCCAAGCTGGGCCTTGACCCGCTCGTAGAATTTCGTGCCGGGTAGCGGGTAGGAAACGCTGACGCCGATATCATCCGGCGCGGCATGCGTGACGAGTTCGCGGGTGGCCAGCAGATCGGTCAGTTGCTCGCCCAGATAGCCGAGCTGGATGAAGAAGCCCACACGGATGCCGTGTTCGCCCAGTCGCATGCGGGCGGTGATCAGGTCGGCGACCTTGGTGCCCTTGGTCATCGCGTCGAGTACGCGCTGGCTGCCGCTCTCCGCACCGATCCAGGCTTCCGCGCAGCCGGCCTGCTCGAGTGCGCTGGCCATGCGTTCGCTGATCAGGTCGGCGCGGGTCTGGATGGTGAACGGCACCGAGCCGTCGGCAGCGCGCAGGTGCTCGGCGAACTCCATCACCCAGTCGACGTGGAAGCCGAAGATGTCGTCGGCCAGCCAGATGTGATCGGGCCGGAACGTCTGTTTCAGGTAGGTCATCTCCGCGGCGATGTCCTGTGGGCCGCGTTGCTTGTAGTGGTTGCCCCAGATCGGCTTGGCGCACCAGTTGCAGCGGAACGGACAGCCGCGCGACGCCGCCATGTTGAGGCTGAAGTAACCGTGCCGCTCGTTCCACATCGTGCGATAGCGTTCGATGTCGACCAGGTCCCACGCGGGCCGGCCGGCCAGTCGCGGATCCGGCGGCTGGGCGCCCAGGCGCATCAGCTGCATCTGTCCATCCACCAGCGTCGCGACGCCGGCGATGCCGCAGGTCCACTGCGCGGTGGCGATCTGCGGATCGTGATCCAGCCGTTCGATCAATTCGACCAGTGCCGCGATGCCTTCGCCGATCAGCACGGCATCGGCGCCCGCCGCGAGAAAGGCGTCCGGATGGTCGGACGCGTCGGAGCCGGCGACGATCACTCGTGCACCGTGGGCATGCGCTTCGGCGATCATCTGGCAGGCCGCCTCGCGCATGCGGCTTAGGCACATCTTGGTCAGGTAGTTGAAGTTGTCCTCGTAGAGGACGACCACGTCCGGCTGCGCGGCTTGCAGCAATGCCTGATAGTCCTCGACGCCGTCGGCCAGCATCGCGTCGAACAGGCGGGTGGCGTGTCCCATCTCCCGCAGCAGCGCGGCGACCTGGATCGTGGCGAGTGGGGGATAGGGCTTGCCGCGCTCCCACTGCTTTCGGTCGTAACTCAGAAAGTAGGAGTGGCCAACCTGGATATTCAGCATTGCGAAGGGTCTCGTTAGCCGTGGGCAAACTGCGCCAGCGCATCGGCGCCGGGCCGGCGTGCCGGCTTCAGCGATCAACGTTGACTGGGCGTGAGTGCCCCGGTGAGCTGCTTCGGTTGCCTTGCGCGGGAAATATTCAGATGCCGTGCGCGGCAAACCGTCATCGACGCAACCTTTTCCTGCAGAAGCGGCACTTACGCGCCAACCCATCCGTATCCGCGCAGTGCGACATCTGGCAATCAGACGGCTGAAATTTTGATCGACGACGATGGCTCCGATTTCTGCGCTGGCGCTCAGGACGCCGGCGCAGACCCTTTTTGCGAGCGGCTCGCCGACCATCGCCACTCGGTGTGCCGACAGATCCTGGGCGGATGCTTCCGCTTCGAAAGCACCAGCGAGGCACTGCTGGATCTGGTCGAGACCGCTTACGCTGGCCTGCCGTCACAGCATGTGCCGATGAATGCCGCGGAATTTCGTATCGAACTGCGCCTGCTGCCGCGGCAGATTTCGCCGAACGCCGCCGAGCCGCCACCGGTGCGGGTGCAATCCGGTGCGGGCCTGCTCTGCGGCATGATGGACGCATCGAACTATGTGGTGTTGGCGCCCGAACAGCGCCGCGCCCTGGTGGTGGCGTCGGAAGACATGCTCGGTCATCCCTACCATCTGCGCTACGAGCTCATCGAATTCGCCGTCTTCACCCTGGCGACGCGCGGACTGGGCCTGGTGCCGCTGCATGGCGCCTGCGTCGGCGCGCAGGGGCGCGGCATCCTGCTGCTGGGGGCCAGTGGCTCGGGCAAATCGACGCTCGCCTTGCACTGCCTGCTGCAGGGTCTGGACTTTCTTGCCGAAGATGCGGTCTTCGTGCAACCGGAAAACATGCTCGCCACCGGCGTCTCCAATTACCTGCACGTGCGGGCCGATGCGCTGCGGTTCGTCGACGACGATGCAACCCGGCGCTGGATCAGCGAAGCACCGGTCATCCGTCGCCGCAGTGGGGTCAAGAAGTTCGAAGCCGATTTGCGACAGGGCCGTGGCCGGCTCGCGGCGGTTCCGCTGGAGCTGGTCGGCGCGGTGTTTGTTTCCGGTCAACCGGCGGATGATCCCGATGTCCTGTTGAGCATTATCCCGCAGCACGAAATCGCCGACAGGCTGCGCGCCGATCAGGTGTATGCGGCGGGACAGCCCGGCTGGCATCGCTTCGAACAACAGTTGATGCGGCTGCGTGCCCATCAGCTACGTCGAGGGCGGCATCCGCGGGATGCCGCCACCGCGTTGCGCCGACTTCTGGGATGATGCCGTCGACTGCGTCCGGTGCCACACTGGGAAGGATCACTTCATGAGGAGCGCGAAAATGAACAAGCGTTTTGCAGGATCGATGGCACTGGGTACGCTGATCGCGCTGACTTCGGCGATGCCGGCCTTTGCCGCACTCGCGCCGGGCGCCACGGCACCGACATTCACGGCCCAGGCCAGCCAGGCCGGCAAGGAATTCACCTTCTCCCTCGCCGACGCCCTGAAGAAGGGACCGGTGGTGGTGTACTTCTACCCGTCGGCCTATACGGGAGGCTGCGATCTCGAAGCGCACACCTTTGCAGTCAACCGCGACAAGTTCGACGCGGCCGGCGCGACCATCATCGGCGTGTCGGCTGACAGCATCAAGCGCCTCGATGCCTTCTCGGCGGATCCGAAATACTGCGCGGGCAAGTTTCCGGTCGCTTCCGATGCCGACGTCAAGGTCGCGCTTTCCTACGACCTGAAGGCCGTCGCGGCACAGCCGGGCATGAACGATGTGCGCGGCGTGGCGATCGATCACGCCTTCATCCCGCGCACCACCTTCGTGATCGCCCGCGACGGCAAGATCGTCGCGGCGCTGTCGTCGGAGACGGATCATCTGCGGCCGGACGAGCATGTGAAACGATCACTGGCCATCGTGCAAGGCCTGCAGGCTGGCAAGACGCCGTAACCCGGTGCTCCGGCCCGGCTTCGCTTCGGGCAACTGATCAAGCCGCGCGGCGGCGTCGCGCAACCTTTTCCCGTGTCGGCCGCACTTACCGATATGGGAAAGCTTGCCCGGAATGGCGCCGTTCTGACTCGCCATGAACCGCCAACGAAGCCGCGGCCGATGCTGTCGGCCAGCGATGCGGGCTCGTGAAGATGGCGGGCCAGCCATCGCCGGCATCGGATCGGGCCCTCGATCTGTTGCGTTCGCTGCTGCGCACGCTCAGCGCCAGCGAACTGGCGGAAACGGTGGTGTATGTCGTGCTGTCGCTAGGTGCGGCGTTTGCCGGCAGTCTTGCGGCGGTGCTGCTGGTGCCGCTGGTCCAGCCGGGACATACGCTGCCGTTTGGCAGCGTGCTGTTCGACGCGGGCCGCAGCGTCGAAATGCAGGCAGCCATCTTCGCCACGGCAATGGTTGTGTTTGCCTTGTTGCGCTGGCAGGCGGCGCGATTGGGCGCACGCCTGGTGGGTCGTTACGGCATGAGCCTGCGCCAACGCGTGCATGCGCGCCTGGTCGACGCTCCCTTGACGTCGCTGGCGGATTCAACGTCCGCGGAAATCGCCAACGTCCTCACCCACAACGTCGAGCTCATCGTGCAGGGTTTCAGCGCCCTGCAGCAATTGCTGATCGCCGGCGTCACGGCCGCCGTCAGTCTCGGTTTCGCGTTCTGGGTATCGCCACCCTTGATGCTG
>DASRUB010000127.1:0-7520 GCA_035655635.1 Rhodanobacter sp.
ACCGTGAAGGCCGCATGTTGTCGAACATGATGCGTTCGCTCGGCTCGCGCGACACGCTGTTCGATCTGGGCGTGGAGATCGCCAGCAGCCTGGTGCCCGGCGGCGGCGTCTTGCTGCGCATCGTCGACAAGCTGGCCAAGTGACTACTCCAGCCAAGAGCCCAGGCCCACCGACACACCGATAGCGCAGCGCACCTCCCTGGAACAGCACTACGTTGTGCCGCACTTCAGGGCGGAGGAAATCAATCGGCCCGCATTCAAATCGTCACCACCCTTGCTCCAAAACCTTCCTTCCTGTCCGATCAACAGAAGCCGCCCATGAACCAGCAAAACCCATTCTCCGACTACCTCATCCTCTCCCGCGGGCAATGGGACAAGAACGCCTCGCATGACGAGATCCAGGGCGTAATCGACCGGTTCTACGCCTGGTACGACCGGCTGGTCAGCGAGGGCAGGATCGGCCCCGGGCACCGACTGGCGCGCGAGGGCAAGGTGGTATCGCGGCAGGCGGCCACGGACGGCCCGTTTGCCGAGGCCAAGGAAGTGGTCGGCGGTTACTGGTTCATCCGCGCGCACAGCCTGGAGGAAGCGGCACGCATCGCGGCGCAAAACCCGTGCCTGGCCTACGGCCTGGTGTGCGAAGTGCGACCGCTCGACCTGACGCGCGCCAGCGCGCTTGCGTTGACCAACGAAACGCCGACATGAACCCCTGCAGAGGACACTTTGCTGGTCGCGGCCCTTGCCACTTAACGGGAAAAACCAGCACCGTCCATCGTGAGTCGATCCGGCCGGCCGGATTGAACCGCCACGCACTTGCCGCAACCCTGGCCGGCATGAAACGACTGCTCGCCCGTCTCGCCATCTGCCTCACCCTGCTGCTGCCCGTCGCCGCCATCGCCCATCCCGCCCTGTGGGTGGTGAAGGACGCCGACACCACGATCTATCTTTTCGGCACCGTGCACCTGCTGCCGAACGACACCGACTGGCGCTATCCCGCGCTGGAAAAGGCGCTCGCCGACAGCGACTCGCTGACCATCGAACTGACCGACGACGATCTGATCCGCATGCAGGCGTTGGTGCTGCAATACGGACTGGATCCCGGCCACCCGCTGTCGGACAAACTCAGCGCCGCCGAAAACGCCACCCTGACCCGCGCCGCGCAAACCGCCGGCGTGCCCGGCGGCGCAAGCACCCTGCAGATGATGCGGCCATGGCTAGCCGGGCTGACCCTGACGGTGGCCCCGTTGCTGAAGGCCGGCCTCGACCCGGCCCACGGCGTCGACAAGCTGCTCAAGGCGCAGATGCTGGCCGCCGGCAAACCGGTCAACGGGCTGGAAACTTCCGAACAGCAAATTCGCTTCCTCGCCGACCTGCCCGTCGATGTCGAACTGGAGTTCCTGCGCTCCACCCTGCGCGATGTCGACAAGGGCAGCAGCGAACTCACCTCCCTGATCGATGCCTGGAAAAGCGGCGACACCGCCACCATCGCCCGCATCGAAGACGAAGACCTGGCCCAACACGAACCTGCGCTGTATCAGCGCCTGCTGGTGCAACGCAACCAGACCTGGGCGACGAAGATCGCCGCGATGCTGCAACACCCCGGCACCATCTTCATCGCCGTCGGCGCAGCGCACCTGGCCGGACCGGACAGCGTGCAGGCGCGGCTGAAACAGATGGGCATACCGGTCGAGCAGGTGCACTGATCAGTCGATGCCGGCGACGGCATGCGGCACGTACGGTGCCTCCAGCGCGTCGACCTCCGCCTGCGGCAAGCTGATCGACAACGCCGCCACCGCCTCTTCCAGATGATGCGGTTTGGTCGCGCCAACGATCGGCGCGGTGACTACCGATTGGCGCAGCAGCCACGCCAGCGCCACCTGCGCGCGCGGCACACCGAGCTGCGCGGCGACCTCGCCGACGCGATCCACCACGGCCTTGTCTGCCGCCTTGCTCGCGGCATACACGCCATCGCCCCACGGATCGGAGCCGCCACGCACCGTGCTTGGCTCGTCCTCCCACGCACGCGCCAGGCGACCGCGCGCCAGCGGACTCCACGGCACCACGCCAATGCCTTCCTGCGCGCACAGGTCCAGCATCTCGCGCTCTTCCTCGCGATAGAGCAGGTTGTAGTGCGGCTGCATCGAGACGAAACGCGTCCAGCCATGCAGGTCGGCAACATGCAAGGCTTTGCAGAACTGCCACGCCTGCATAGACGAGGCGCCGATGTAGCGCGCCTTGCCCGCCTTCACCACGTCATGCAGCGCTTCCAGCGTCTCTTCGATCGGCGTCGCCTCGTCCCAGCGATGGATCTGGTACAGATCGACGTAATCGGTACCAAGCCGGCGCAGGCTGGCATCGATCTCGGTCATGATCGCCTTGCGCGACAGGCCGCCGCCATTCGCATCACCGCGCATCGGATAGAACACCTTGGTGGCGATGACCACCTCCTCGCGCCGGGCGAAATCACGCAACGCGCGCCCCAGCACCTGCTCGCTGCCGCCGCCCGAATACATGTTCGCCGTGTCGAAATAGTTGATGCCCAGTTCGAGCGCGCGCCGGATGAACGGCCGGCCGTGCTCCTCGTCCAGAGTCCACGGCCTCTCATCGGTAGGTGTTACCGAATAGCTCATGCAGCCCAGGCAGATGCGCGAGACCTTGAGGCCGGATTTTCCGAGTCGTACATAGTTCATAGGATCACCTCTGTCGTTGCATGAAATCGTTCCGGCTTCATCGCCGTGCCTCGCGGTGGATGGCGATGCCGGCAGCGACCAGCGCGATGCCGATGGTCTCCGCCCGGCTGGGTAGCTGGTGCAGCACGACGGCACCGACCAGACACGCCGTGGCCGGCAGCAAGGCCAGCAGCACGGCGAAGGTGGCCCGCGGCAACCGCGCCATCGCCAGCTGGTCGCACACGTATGGTATGACCGACGAGGTCACGCCCACGCCAACGCCAGCGGCGAGTAACCACGGGCTGACCAGCGCCGGCAGGGCCGGCCGGATTCCGATCAGCGTGGCCACCACCAGCGCCACCAGCATCGCGGCCGCCAGGCCATCGATGGCCCTGCCGCCAGCATCGTTCGCCACCCGGTGGCCGAGCACGATGTACAGCGTGAAAAACGCACAGTTGGCGAACGCGAACACGAAGCCGAGCGGCGTACCAGCGAAGCGCAGGTGGGCCAGGAACCACACGCCGGCAACGACCAGCGCGAACGCCGCGGTGTTGCGCCGGGTGCGCAGGCCGACCAGCGCCAATGCGATCGGACCGAGAAACTCGATCGCGCCGACCGTCGCCAGCGGCAGGCGGTCGATCGCGAGGTAGAAGCAGGCATTCATGCAGCCGAGCACGACGCCTAGCCCCGCGATGTTCCATCGCGCCGCCACCGTCAGCTGCAGGAAAGGGCGCCACGGCCGCCGCCACACGGCGAAGATCAGCGCGGCGCTGGCGATCCGCAGCCAGGCCACGCCGAGCGGCTCAACGCGGGCGAACAACAGCACGGCGAAGGCCGGGCCGAGGTAATGAAAGATCGCGCTGGCCACGAAATACAGCTGCGGGGGTGGCGTGAACCGCAGCATCGAAGAGGTGGATGGAAGCTCGTTCATGGGCTCCCATTTTCCAAGGAATCGGCGCATGATCCATGCATGATCCAAGGGTTTGTTCGTTAATTCTTGAACTTTCGCAGGCGTGATCAACGATATGCCTAATATTTCCAATCTCATCTCCGACCCGCGCAATATCGAGCTGCTGAAGGCGCTGCAGGAAGACCCGCGCCAGCCGGTCAGCAAACTCGCCAGCCGGATCGGCATGTCCGCGCCGGCGGTGAAGGAGCGACTCACGCGGCTGGAAGAGACCGGCGTGATCCGCGGTTATACGATCGAGCTGGACCCGAAGGCGCTGGGCTGGCCGATCACGGCGTATGTGCGCGTGCGCCCGGTGCCCGGGCAGTTGCCGAAGATCGCCGAACTCGCGCAGAAGATGCCGCAGGTTGTCGAGTGCCATCGCGTCACCGGCGAAGACTGCTTCATCATCAAGGTGCACCTGGACGCGCTGGAAAACCTCGACCTGATCCTCGATCGCTTCCTGCGCTACGGCCAGACCACCACCTCCATCGTGCAATCCACGCCGGTCCCGCTGCGCGCGCCACCGTTGCCCGCGATCAAGGGCAAAACCCGGTGAACCCCGGCGACCGTTGCGGCACAACGGCCACGCTCCCGCAAGCTGTCACAGGCCGGCACGTTCTGGCACCATCGACCGGTTATCCGCGCGTCGCGCGCTACTCATCAGACATCACCGCATGAACCTGCAAGCCAATTACGAACAGATCCCTTTGAAGGAATACGCCGAGCGGGCCTACCTCGACTATTCGATGTACGTGGTGCTCGACCGCGCGCTGCCCTTCGTCGGCGACGGCCTGAAGCCGGTGCAGCGGCGCATCATCTACGCGATGAGCGAGTTGGGGCTGAACGCCACCGCCAAGCCGAAGAAATCCGCGCGCACTATTGGTGACGTGATCGGCAAGTTCCACCCGCACGGCGACAGCTCCAGCTACGAGGCGATGGTGTTGATGGCGCAGCCGTTCTCGTACCGCTATCCGCTGGTCAACGGCCAAGGCAACTTCGGCTCGCCGGACGACCCCAAAAGCTTTGCCGCGATGCGCTACACCGAGTCCAGGCTCAGCCCGATCGCCGAGGCGCTGCTGGGTGAGTTGGGCCATGGCACGGTCGACTGGGTGCCGAACTTCGACGGTACGCTGGAAGAACCCAGCTGGCTGCCGGCGCGCGTGCCGCATGTGCTGCTGAACGGTTCGATGGGCATCGCGGTGGGCATGGCCACCGACATCCCGCCGCATAATCTGCGCGAAATGGTCACCGCCTGTATCCGGCTGCTGGATGAGCCCAAGGCCACGGTCGCCGAGTTGTGCGAACACGTGCGCGGCCCGGACTACCCCACCGAGGCGGAGATCATCACCCCGCGCGCCGACCTGCTGGCGATCTACCAGACTGGCGGCGGCTCGGTGCGCGCCCGCGCGGTGTACCAGCGCGAGGAAGCCAATATCGTGATCACCGCGCTGCCGCATCAGGTCAGCCCATCGAAGATCCTCGAACAGATCGCCGCGCAGATGCGCGCCAAGAAGCTGCCGATGATCGAGGACCTGCGCGACGAATCCGACCACGAGCATCCGATCCGCCTGGTGATCGTGCCGCGCTCCAGCCGTGTCGATGCCGACGAAACCATGCAGCACCTGTTCGCCACCACCGACATGGAAAAGAGTTTCCGCGTCAACCTCAACATGATCGGCCTGGACGGCCGCCCTCAGGTGAAGGATCTCAAGCGCATCCTGACCGAATGGCTGAGCTTCCGCACCACGACGGTGACGCGGCGCTTGAACCATCGTCTGGCCAAGGTGGAACGTCGCCTGCACCTGCTCGAAGGGCTGCGCATCGCGTATCTGAACCTCGACGAGGTGATCCGCATCGTGCGCACCGAGGACGAGCCGAAGACCGTGCTTATGGCGCGCTTCAAGCTGTCCGAGGAACAGACTGATTACATCCTCGAGACTCGCCTGCGCCAGTTGGCCCGGTTGGAAGAAATGAAAATCTCCGCCGAGGCGGACCAACTCGAGGAGGAGCGCGCGCGAATCAACGTGCTGCTGAAATCGCCGGCCAAGCTGAAAGGGCTGATCAAGGACGAGCTGCGCGCCGATGCCGACAAGTTCGGTGACGATCGACGCTCGCCACTGGTCGAACGCGACGTGGCCCACGCGCTGGACCAGAGTGCGTTGGTGGCCAGCGAGCCGGTTACCGTGGTGCTGAGCCAGAAAGGCTGGGCACGCGCCGCCAAGGGTCACGACATCGATGCCGATGGCCTGAACTACCGCGAAGGCGACAGCCTGCTCGCGGTGGTCAAGGCGCGCACGACCCAACAGGTGGCGTTCATCGATTCCACCGGGCGCGCCTACTCCACCCCCGCGCACACCCTGCCCTCGGCGCGTGGCAACGGCGAACCGCTGACCGGCCGCTTCAGCCCCGCCCCGGGTGCCAGCTTCGACGCGGTGATCGCCGGCGACAACGACACCCGGCTGATCCTGGCCAGCGACTTTGGCTACGGCTTCGTGACCCGCTTCGAGGCACTCACCGGCCGCCAGAAGGCCGGCAAGCAGGTCATCAGCCTGACCGACAAGGCCAAAGTGCTGGCGCCACAGATCAGCGCCGATCCGGCGCGCGACCGCATCGTGGTGGTCACCACCGAAGGCCACCTGCTGATGTTCTCGGTCGCCGAATTGCCGGAGCTGGACAAGGGCAAGGGCAACAAGCTGATCGAGATCCCCAGGAAGCACCTGGTGGAAGGCGAGCGCGTGGCCGGCATCGCGGTGGTCAGCGAAGGCACCGGCGAGGTCACGATGTACGCCGGCCAGCGCAAACTCACGCTGAAATGGTCGGATCTGGTCGAATACGGCGGCAACCGCGCCAGTCGCGGCAACCTGCTGCCGCGCGGCCTGCGCCGGGTGGAGCGGATCGAAACCAGCGGTTGAACAAACCCATCCGCGCATGGGGGTAGGAGCCCGCTCGCGGGCGATGCTCTTGCGCTGCCGATGCACGACGAAATCAAGCCCAAGCATCGCCCGCGAGCGGGCTCCTACCCACCGACCATGGTGGACACGGGATTCACGACACCGGAACTTGTCGGCACCCCACCTTTCCAACAGGGATGTACACGCCAACGCGGTATGGTGCGTTGAACACGTGGCAACCCGGAGCATTCATGCACATCCAAAGATTCCTGCCCGTCCTGCTGGCTACCCTGCTGACCACCGCGGCGTGGGCGCAGACGGCCGAAAAGCCGTTGAACCTGAAGTTGCCACCTGGCAACCTGCCCGCTTCAAGCAGCAGTGTCGCGGCGGCCAGCACGGCCAACCGTGCGCCCGACGCAGGCCACCGGCCCGCTTCCAGCGGCAGCGTCGCGGCGGCCAGCCCGGCCAGCAGTGCGCCTGGCGTGTACTACGGCGACACCAGCGGACGCATGGGCAATACCGAGGTCGCCAGTGACACCAGACCCGCCTGCGATGATTCCACCTACAACCAGCCACAAGTGCACGGCAGCGTCGGCATGGGGGTAATGGCCGGCAATCACGTGAGCGGCAATTATCAGACCGGTTCAGTCAGCGTCAGCAGGGCGTTCGGCAGTTGCGACGATCCCCACGGCGGCGTCAGCTTCTCGATCAGCAGCGGCACCGGCAACTTCCACGGCCGCGGCCACTGACAAGTGGACCGGCCTCAGCCATTCCGGTTGCCAACCGCAACTCGCGACGTCGGCGGCGGCTCGATACGGCTCCGTTGATTGATTGCCCGGGCACTGAAGCGGGACACGCGCTGAGTCTCATCAAGGCGGCGGTATGAGCTCGCCGCCTTTGGCATTGCCGGAGTCGCGAGGCACACTATGCACTTGGTTCGAGAAGATCCGGGGCGCGTACATGCACGGCGAATACAAAATGCCCGGCGGCAAGCTGGTGGTGATCGACCTCG
>DASRUB010000128.1:0-2865 GCA_035655635.1 Rhodanobacter sp.
GACATGTGCAAGGTGCTCGAATCGCTGGGCCAGACGGTCGAAGTGCATCACCACGAAGTGGCCAACGCCGGCCAGTGCGAGATCGGCGTGAAGTTCAACACCCTGGTGAAGAAAGCCGACGAGTTGTTGACGATGAAGTACGTCATCAAGAACGTGGCCCATCAGAACGACAAGACCGCCACCTTCATGCCCAAGCCGCTGGTCGGCGACAACGGCAGCGGCATGCACGTGCACCAGTCGCTGGCCAAGAACGGCGAGAACCTGTTCGCCGGTGATCTGTACGGCGGCCTGAGCCAGACCGCGCTGTGGTACATCGGCGGCATCTTCAAGCATGCCCGCGCGATCAACGCGTTCGCCAACTCCACCACCAACAGCTACAAGCGCCTGGTGCCGGGCTTCGAAGCCCCGGTGATGTTGGCGTACTCCGCCCGCAACCGTTCCGCCAGCTGCCGCATCCCCTATGTGGCCAGCCCCAAGGGTCGGCGCATCGAAGTGCGCTTCCCCGATCCGATGAACTCCGGCTACCTGGTGTTCACCGCGCTGATGATGGCCGGCCTCGACGGCATCCTCAACAAGATCGATCCGGGCGCGCCGGCCGACAAGGATCTGTACGACCTGCCGCCGGAAGAGGAAAAGAACATCCCCCAGGTGTGCTCCAGCCTCGATGCCGCGCTGGAAGCACTGGACAAGGATCGCGCCTTCCTCAAGGCCGGCGACGTATTCACCGACGACTTCATCGACGCCTACATCGAGGTGAAGATGAAGGAAGTCACCCGCTACCGCGCCAGCACGCACCCGATCGAGTTCGCGATGTATTACTCGCTCTGAGTAGCGCGATCCTGCAGTGATGGAAACGGGCGCCGCGGCGCCCGTTTTTATGGGATGGTGATGACATGAATGGGCGCACGGACGAAGAAAGCACGTGGTGTGGATGGCGCGGCCGATAAACAACGGCAGAACGGGCCTTGCAACGAATGGCGCTTAACTTAGGGGCAATCCGAACTCCCAACCGTTCTCGCTGAGGGGCTGTGAATAGTGCCCTTGCTTCCCCCGCTTCGCAGGGGAAGGAAAAAAAACTGCACTCCACGCCAGCCCTTCGCCGGTACGTCCTTCGACTTCGGCCTACGCTCAGGACGAATGGGACTAAAGTAAGTGCCATTCGGCCTTGCAACTATTTCCGATGTGCATCGCCGCGTACGCGGAACGCCAGGCTGATACGCGGGCCCACCGGGGTTCGTTGCTTGGGGATGCCGTGGTCGTAATGCAATTGCGTCTCCCAGTTCATCAGCAGCAGACTGCCCGCCTCGAGTTCCAGCTGCAGCACGCGACGCGGCGGCTGCTTCGCGCGTATCGTCATGCGCCGGGAGGCACCGAGCGAGAGCAGCGCGATCGGCTGGCCGCGAACGATCTCGGCGAGCTTGTCGTTGTGGGGCGCGACGCTGTCGTGCTGATCGCGATAGAGATTGAGCCCGATGCTGTCGAACGGGGCGTCCACTGCCGCAATCACCACGTGCAGCGCTTCATGCAGGGCGGCCGGAAGGTCGGCATCGTCGATGCGAAAGTGCGCACGCAGTCGCGGCACCTCAACCTCGCGCTCATACATCTGCCGCGTCCCGCTTTCCCAGGTGAGACCCTCATGCAACTGCCTGAACCAGCGCGCCGCGACGTCGGCGGCGACCATATCTGGCGTGAGCGTGATGCGGCCGCTGGCATCGTCCAGCAAGTGCTGGGGACCGGAGCCGAACAGGTTCAGCTGGGCCATGACGGAACAACTTCTTTGCGCTGAACAGCGCAAGTCGGCGCGCTCACGACTTCGATTCCTGCGCGTTGGTGTCCCGTTGTTTGCGCCGTGCGCGCCAGACCTCGGCAGTTTGCGGTTTGACGAACAGCGAGACGATTTCGGGATGCGCGCGTCTGGCCTGTTCCTCGATACGGTTGATGCAGGCTTCGATCTCGGGCGTGGTCAGGGCGTCTTCGAACTCGGCGCTCAGCGCAGCGACCACCTGGTTCGGTCCCATCTGCACCGTCAGCACGCCGTTGGCGCAACGCACGCCGGCGTCGGCAGCGGCGACGGCGAGGATCGCCTCGCTTACCACCGGATGGGCGGTCTCACCGATCAGCAGGCCCTTGGTCTCCCGCGCCAGCAACATCGCGGATACGGTCAGCACGCCAGCGATGCCGATCGAGGCTACGCCATCGAGTATGGGCTGATCGAACAGCTGCGCGCCGAGCAGGCCGGCCAGCGCCACCAGCAGGCCCAGCAACGCGGCGCTGTCCTCCAGCAGGACGGTAAATGTCGTGGGGTCCTTGCTCAGGCGGAACGCCTCGAAATAACCCAGCCGGCCCTTGCGCGCGCGAAATTCACGCAGCGCCACGGTCCACGAGGTGCCTTCGAACACGAACGACACCGCCAGCACCACATAATTGATCAGCGGGCGTGCGATGGGTTCCGGTCGACGGATATGCATCACACCCTCGTAGAACGACACGCCAGCACCCATCGCCAACACCAGCAGCGCCACGATGAAACTCCAGAAATACAGTTCGCGGCCGTGCCCGAACGGATGGGTGCGATCCGGCGGCATGCGGGCGCGGCGCAAGCCGTACAGGAGCAGCAGTTCGTTGACGGTGTCCACCAGCGAATGCACGCCTTCGCTGAGCATCGCCGAGCTGCCTGAAAATCCGGCGGCCACGAACTTCGCGATGGCGATCATCAGATTGCCCGCCAGTGCGACGTAAACAACTTTGTGCGAGGCGGACGAGGGCATGGATCAATCCTCCCGATACAGTTTCTGGCAACGCGCGCAGAAGAAACTGCGGCGATGGGTCTTGCCCAGGTGGGCGCGCTGCAGCGGGATGTCGTGG
>DASRUB010000129.1:0-5092 GCA_035655635.1 Rhodanobacter sp.
CTATGGCTTCCAGGCTGATGCACGCCGCATCGCCGCCAAGTTCTGCGCGACCGTCGATCATGGCGTCGCGACGGACGGAACCATTCGCGAGAAATACAACATGGTCCTCGGCAACGCGGACGTCCATATCAGCGCCGGCTACACCCAGAACGTCGTCGGCTTCGGCTGGACCAATGGCGTGTACCTGAAGCTGCAGCAGTTGCTCGACCGCGACGCCGAACAACCCGCCGGCAAGCTGCCCACCACGAAGTGAATCCAACCGTTCCGCGCGACGCCCCCGGCCTGCCCGGCGCGCGCCCAGCCAGCGATACGCAAGGAACCACCATGAACCGTCCACGTCTTTCGCATATCGTCCCGGTGCTATGGCTCTGCGGCCTGCTCGCCACCGGTGCCTTCGCGCAGAGCCGCGCCTTCCACGATCACTTCAACAACGACCATCTGCCGGTATGGTCGAAGGGCTATCTTTACATCCATCACATCAGCACGGGGCGGGGCAATTCCACCTATTTCGTTCTGCCTGACGGGACGACGATGCTGATCGATGCCGGGGAGGCCGACCCGAAGTTTGAAGAACGGGTGCGACCACTGAAGCCGTTCCCTCCTCGACCCGACGGTACGCACTCGGCCGCCTATTGGATTGCCGACTATATCCGGCAATTTGCGCCGACCGGGCGACCCGTGAAGCTCGACTATGCCCTCATCACGCATTTTCATACGGATCACTACGGCACGATAACCCCTGACAAGCCCATGTCCCGGACCGGCGCCTATCGCATGGCCGGGATCACGGAGCTTGCTGATCTCATTCCAATCGGCACACTTATCGACCGCGCCGCTCCTTCTTACGACTACCCAGTCGATCTTCATAAATGCACAGAGGCTTCCAACGCCGACGGCCTCAAGGGTTCCGACCGCCTGTCTCTCGCAAACTACCTCAGCTTCGCCGCATATCGAATGAAGCACGGCCAGGCTGTCGTCGGCTTGAAGCCTGGCGCGCTAGATCAGATCAAACTCGAGCATCCCGATGCGTTCCCGACCTTCCATATCCGCAATATCGCATCGAGCGGCATCATCTGGACCGGTACGCGCAATGAAACGCGGTACTACATCCCGAAGGGCGCGATCACGGATTGCCATTTCGACGAAAATCCCTTCAGCCTTGTTCTGACCCTCGCCTACGGCCGGTTCAAATATTACTCGGGCGGCGACATACCGGGTGTTCCCGCCTACAACCAGCCTTGGTGGCGAGATGTCGAGACGCCCGCGTCTGCGGTCGTCGGACCGGTCGACGTCATGCTGCTCGATCATCACGGAAACAGGGATTCAACGAACGAGAACATGCTTCGCAACCTCGCTCCTCGGATCATCGTGCAGGAAAATTGGCTGTCGCCGCAACCGGGTGAAGAGGTCGTCAACAGGATGGCTTCCAAGGGCCTCTATCCTGGACCCCGGAGCGTCTTTTCTACCGGAATGGCGCCTGAGAGCCGCGAAGTGATCGGGCCGATCATGGATAGCATCTACAAAAGCTATCACGGTGATGTCGTTATCCGCGTCGCCCCCGGCGGCGATCAATATGAGGTCTACGTCCTCAACGACACCGACCAGCGCCGCGAGGTTGTGAAGCGATTTGGACCCTACCAGTCAAAATAGGGTTGGCCGCTCCACTCCCGCAACATGCCTCCGACATCATCTACAGCTGAAGCATGTTCAAGGCCAACCGCAGCCATTACCTCAGACGCTCGCAGTCGCCGATCATCGCTGTGACGACCGACGCACCAGTCGAGGTGTCGCGGTATGCCGAGACGGTGCGGCTCGAGACCGCGAGCCGCGACGTTGCGGCCTCGAAGGGCCATGTCGGTGCCTGGCTAGGCGGCTATCCGCTGAGCGCCGATTACTACCTCGGTGACCGCCACAACGCACGAGAAATACAACATGAGGCCCAGCAAGGCCGACATGGATACCACCGTCGGCCATACACAGAATCTGGTCGGCTTCGACTGAACCAACGGGGTGCACCTGAAGCTGCGGCAGTTGCTCGACGCCGCTGCGGAAGAAACCTCCGGCCGGCCACGCCCAGGGCAATGAAATGAGCCTGCCCGACCTACCCACCGAACTCGCTTCGTCCGGTACGCCCATTCACCCAGTCCCACGCGAGAAACCATATGAACCCTCCACGTCTTTCGCACATCGTCCATGCGCTGTGGCTCTGCGGCCTGCTCGCCACCGGCGCCTTCGCGCAGGAGACCAGGCCGGGCGTCGAGCCCGACGGCACCGTCACGGTGCCTGCCGTGAGCGTCCCCTACTCCGTGTTCGCCTCGCCGGAAGCACGCGCTTTCTTCCCGAAGATGATCGCTGCCGGCAGCAAGGCACCTCCATTGACTGCGCCGATTGCACAGAGCCGCGCGTTCTACGAGCGCATGAACAGCGATCGCGCCGCGCGCATGGAGAAAATCTACCCGGTGCACATCCACGCGGAGACCATCGGCGGAGTTCAGACCGATGTCGTGCTGCCTGCCCAGGGCATCGCTGCCGGGCAGCGGCGACGCGTGCTGATCAATTTGCATGGAGGCGCCTTTCTTTGGGGCGCCCACAGCGGTGGCCTGGTGGAGTCGATCCCGGTGGCCAGCCTGGGCGGGATCAAGGTCATCAGCGTCGACTACCGGCAGGGACCGGAACATGTCTTTCCAGCAGCCAGTGAGGACGTCGAGGCGGTCTACCGCGCGTTGCTCAAGCTGTATACAGCGAAGAACATCGGCATCTACGGTTGCTCCGCCGGCGGCGTGCTCACCGGCGAGGCAGTGGCGCGGATCATCTCGAAGAACCTGCCGGTGCCCGGCGCGATCGGCACCTTCTGCGGCTCGATCAGCGAACTGGGCGGCGACTCCACCTACACCGCGCCCGTGCTCAACGGCGAGCCGCCGCCCGCCGGACCGTCCAAGCTGGCCGACCTGCCGTACTTCAAGGGCGCCAGCGCCAGCGATCCGCTGGTGTTCCCGGCCAACTCGCCCGCGCTGCTGGCGAAATTCCCGCCGACGCTGTTGATCACCGGCACGCGCGACTTCACCATGAGTTCGGTGATCCAGAGCCAGCGCCTGCTGAGCGCGGCCGGCGTGGATGCCGAACTGCATGTATGGGACGGCATGTGGCACTCGTTCTTTTCCGATCCCGAGATGCCCGAATCGCGCGAGGCCTACAAGGTGATCGTGGATTTTTTCAAGCGTAAGCTGGGCCGATAGCACGCCTTCCGGGTCAGTCGACCGAATTGGGGCGGCCATGCCGAATGCCCGCGCCACACTTGCTTCCGGCTTTGCTCTTGCGTGCAGCGACGGGTATTCTCTGCACACCCCTAGCCACGCGATGTGCCATGAGCCTGCAGACTGTCCTGGTCATTGACGATGAGCGCGATATCCGTGAACTGCTGACCATTACGCTGGGGCGGATGGATTTGCAGGTCGACGCCGTCGGCACCGTGACCGAGGCGCGCCGGGCGCTGACCGAAAACAGATACGACCTGTGCTTCACCGACATGCGCCTGCCCGATGGCAACGGTCAGGAAATCATCGAGTTGATCGCCGAGACGTGCCCGGATACCCCGGTGGCGATGATCACCGCCTACGGCAATGTCGACGCTGCAGTAAACGCGCTCAAGGCCGGTGCCTTCGACTTCGTTTCCAAGCCCGTGGATATCCAGATGCTGCGCGGACTGGTACGCACCGCGCTGCGCCTGGCCGAGGAGAAGCGCGAAGGCGGTGACGCCAAGTCTGGCGCGTCCGCCTCCCGCCTGATCGGCGACTCGCCGGCCATGGATCAGGTGCGCGCCACGATCACCAAGTTGGCGCGCAACCAGGCGCCGGTTTACATCGCCGGCGAATCCGGCGTCGGCAAGGAGCTGGTGGCGCGGCTGATCCACGAACAAGGCCCGCGCGCCAACGGGCCCTTCGTGCCGGTCAACTGCGGTGCGATCCCGTCCGAGCTGATGGAAAGCGAGTTCTTCGGCCATCGCAAGGGCAGCTTTACCGGTGCCGGCGCCGACAAGGAAGGCCTGTTCCAGGCGGCCCAGGGCGGCACGCTGTTCCTGGACGAGGTCGCCGAGCTGCCGCTGCACATGCAGGTGAAACTGCTGCGCGCGATCCAGGAGAAAGCGGTGCGCCCGATCGGCGGCCGTGACGAGATTCCGGTGGACGTGCGCATTCTGTCCGCCACCCACAAGAACCTGGGGCAGTTGGTCGAGCAGGGGCAGTTCCGTCAGGATCTGTTCTACCGCATCAATGTGATCGAGCTGCGCGTACCGCCGCTGCGCGAACGCCGCGGCGACGTGGCGCAGTTGTCTGCGTTCATCCTCAAGGCGTTGGCCGGCAAGAGCGGCGAAGAGATTGGCCAGCTTTCGGCCAGCGCACGCGATGCGCTGGAGGCCTACGATTTCCCGGGCAACGTGCGCGAGCTGGAGAACATCCTCGAACGCGCCATGGCCATGTGCGACGGCAGCACCATCGAGGCGGCAGACTTGATGCTGCCGCAACGTGGCGCCCGGCCCGCGGCCGCGGACACTTTCGCGCCGAACGCGGGCAGCGCGCCCGCTGCCGCCGCGCCGTCCCCCACTTCCGCGAGTGGCGGCCTGGATGACTACATCAGCAATATCGAGCGCACCGCCATCGTCAAGGCGCTGGAAGAATCGCGCTACAACAAGACCGCCGCCGCCCGCAAACTCGGCATCACCTTCCGCGCCCTGCGCTACAAGCTGAAGAAGCTCGGCATCGACTGAACTGCCGCAACGGCATGATTTTTCATGCGCCCCGAATCACCGCGCCACCTGTAGGAGCGCACCCTGTGCGCGATGCTTTCCGCCACGTGACGAAGAGCTCGCGCACAGGGTGCGCTCCTACACGCGGAGCCTGAGTCAATGGCAGAGACGGCAGTGCCCGCCCTGCATAAGCGAGCTCGGGTGCACCGCCATGCCGCCTGTGCTGAATGGATCAGGGCATCCTTGACGCTCGACGTCACTTGTTTTCGCCGCCCCGGCCTCCATCGATTACCTCGTTGAGCGCCTTGCGCAGCACGCGCAGCAGCGCCGGGGTGGTAACCGGTTTGTCGA